>JAYVMP010000054.1:0-5183 GCA_043758895.1 Bacteroidota bacterium | reverse complement strand
GATAGTTTGCTCTACACCAAGCCATTGATGAATGAGCACCCGGATGGCTCATTGGAGTTTAGTAAAGCATTGGCTCTTCGGATTCCAAAAAAGCAAGTTATACTTTCCATGAAAGACTGAAGGCAGCATGGCTGGGGTTGGTGGGCGAACAGCAGGCTAAAACAAAATAGCTTTTTGCGGTTTCATTTTGAAGAAAACAGATATTCAGGGTGGTTAGTTGAAAGATGTGCTGTATCAAAAATAAAAAACATCTTTGCCATGGATCAACGACCGAAGCAATCCCTATTGAAGCTCCGAATTGAGGGTTTGTTTCACTTGTTTGCTATGAGGATGATATTTTTGAGATGGGGTTCTAATAAATAATATTTGTAGCTTTGATGTTTATTTCCGTCTTTCATTGCCAGATTTGAAGCTACCTTGAACCTCCGCTAATACATGGGCATCCTCGCATTTTCTTTGTTCAGGAATAACAGTCAGACTGAGACTATTCTATTTGGGGTATTTGCGGCAGTTATTTTGGTTTTTTTAATCATTGACCTCGGTTTTTTTAATAAAAAACCCAAAAAAATTTCAACAAAGTCAGCCCTTTATCAATCCATCTTTTGGGTGTTCGTCAGCTCTATTTTTGGTTATTTGGTTTATAATTTTGACGAAGGCGGTTTTGACTCCTCCATCGAATTTTTTTCTGCCTACCTCACCGAATATGCCTTATCGGTGGATAACATTTTTGTTATCCTCCTGATTTTAAAATTTTTCAATATAAAGGATGAATATTATCACAAAATTCTTTTTTGGGGGATTTTGGGAGCTGTTGTATTCCGTGGTGTATTCATCTTTTTGGGGGCATTGGCCATTGCCGAGTGGCATTGGATACTTTATATATGCGGGGTGTTCCTTATCTATTCGGGGATTAAGATTTACTTCGAAGACAGCGATGAAAAAATCGATCCTGAGCAGAACCCTATTCTTAAGTTATGCAGGAAATATTTACCAATTACAAAAGATGAAATCGGTGGTAAATTTCTGGTATTGCAAGCAGGAAAATGGATGTTCACGCCCCTATTTTTAGTAGCTGTATTGGTGGAAACCACCGATTTGATTTTTGCTGTGGATTCAATCCCGGCCGCGTTTGCCATCACACAAAATGAATTCCTCATTTATACCTCCAATATTTTTGCAGTGATGGGTTTGCGGGCTATGTTCTTTCTCTTGGCGGGCATTATTGATAAATTTTACCTTCTTCAAAAGGGGTTGTCGATTATCTTGTTTTTTATTGGTGCCAAAATGTTGCTCGAGATTGTTCCTTACGAGATTAATCCTACCGTTTCTTTTACCGTCATCATCATTACCCTAACCTTATCGATCGTTTTCTCGGTCATGATTCCTCGCAACAAAGAGGACCAAGAACAGCCAGCGGAATAATTTACCGGGTATTAACTTCTGAAAAGAAATTATTCGGTAATATTTTTAAGAGCATAGGCAACGTAAGAAACCGCTGCGGCAGTGAGATGATCACAAACGTGGGCACCGTCCTCAGCACAGCTATCAATAATTTTTGCATGCTTGATTTTTCTTCTTCTGTCAATTCATTGGCTTTTGATTTTTTCAGCAGTCGCATTAGCGCCTCACTATCTTGAACTTCTTTGACTAATCGATTTCGATTGTTGTCGGTAATCCGCGAAAGGCGCTTAATAAATTGATCGCTCACTTGTTGATAGTTCTGCTTGTTTTGCAGGTAGTCCAGGTCGTTCCAGTGCTCCAGCACAAACCCCTCTATGGCCATCATGCTGTTCTCCAGGTCATCGTCACCAAAGCCCATGTAGGCGCACAGTTTCTTTAGAAACTCCAGCTCGTTATCCTCCACTTTTTTGTCCGACCAAATGGTGAGGATGGCTATTTCCAAAAAGTATTTCTTCAAAATCCAAGAATTATTGGTTGGCAGGTTTATCTCTTCGATTTCAATCCCCTCTTCAAAAATTTGGGCTGCCTCCTTTTTTCGGTCATTGGGCAACCCAGCGCTTTGCAGAAAATACTCTACCAGTTTTCGTTCTTCCGGCTCAATGGTTTTGTTGGCATGTGCGGCTACCGCCATAATTTTTACAACCGAAAACCGCAGTTCTTCGCGTTCGTATTTAAAGAAATCGGCAACAATACGATCTGCATTGGTGTGAATCCATTGTCCAAAAATAAAAATATCTAGAAAAAGGAGGCTGTTATGAAAGAACTGTACCCAAAAATTGCCACCTTGTTCTACCGAAAACTCAATCCGCTTATCAAGTATTTTTTCGGCCAGTTCCAGCGGGCTTTTCTTTCTACCAAACAACGTTTTTGTTGGGGTGGCGAGTTCTGGAAAGACATGATTATAAAAATTGCCGATGCTGTCCAATGTTTTCATAATCACTCCAGAGAGCTCATCGGCACTTTTTACGGGCTTATCCTGGAACAGAAGCGAGCTGCTGATGAGGCTTTCCGCCAATAAAATTTTCATCCGGTCCTTGGCAGACCATGGCTCCGTTCCATTAAAGTCAAGGGCATCAATGGATTGGCCGTACATAAGGCCTGTGGGTTGAATCACGCGATATAGTGATTGCTCAGGATGAGCCGCATTTCTAACTTCCGTGGTCAAATCTTTAAGCAATTCCCTGCGGGATTCAAGATATCGCTTCAACCATCCTTTGTCAGTAGGCTTCATAGTTTGAAAATGGCCGAGAAGTTACAATTTTTTTTTGACGAACGAAAATGGGTTGTTCAATTGCGCCTTCATTTATCTTTGCGTAAAATTATTTTATGGACATAAGCCTTAAAGATAGAAACGCTTTGGTTTGCGGAAGCACACAGGGCATTGGCAAAGCAACTGCCCTTGAATTGGCTTCCTTAGGGGCAACGGTAACGCTATTGGCCAGGGATGAAATAAAATTGAAGGCAACGCTCCAAGAACTTTTTATTTCGCAAGGCCAGCAACATAGTTTCGCTGTCGCGGATTTTAATTTCCCGGAACAATTAAAATCAGTTGTTCAAAAGATTATTTCCGAAAAGGAAATCCATATTCTCATCAACAACACGGGCGGGCCGCCCGCAGGCCAGGCTATTGACGCAAAGTTGGAAGATTTTTTAAACGCCATCAGCGCGCATTTGATTTGCAGCCAGATCCTCGTACAAGCCTGTGTGCCCGGAATGAAAAAAAATAATTACGGCAGGATCATCAACATCGTTTCCACTTCTGTGAAAATTCCCATTAAAGGCTTAGGTGTATCCAATACGATTCGTGGCGCAATGGCGAGTTGGGCGAAGACTCTTTCCCTTGAGCTCGCTCCCTTCGGAATTACCGTCAACAATATTTTACCGGGCAGCACCAAGACCGGAAGGATCGAAGCGATTATACAAACGCGATCACAAAAAACGGGAAGACCGAGCGAAGAAATCCGGCAAGAGATGATCGATGAAATCCCCGCAGGCCGCATGGCCGAAGCAAGCGAAGTGGCTGCGGCTGTTGCGTTTCTTGCCTCACCTGCGGCAAGTTATATCAATGGGGTGAGTTTGCCTGTGGACGGTGGACGGACAGGAAGTATTTAGCAGAATAACAGGCGAAAAAAAATTGCTTGCAGTTTCAAAAGTATTTAACATTCAATTTGTCTCCATGAATTTCTTTACAAAAAAATTAGCATGATCTGTTTATGGAGAAGATAAAAAACTACATCCACGGGAAATTAATCGAACCGGTTTCAAAAAGATACATCGATAACTTTAATCCGAGCGAAGGAAAAGTTTACAGCCTCGTGCCAGATTCAGAGAAGGAGGATGTGGACGAAGCGGTGAAAGCAGCAACGAAAGCATTTCCGTCCTGGTCAATACTCCCGGCTGAAGAGCGGATGAAAATCTTGTTGAGGGTGGCCGATCTCATTGATCGCGATTTGGAGAACTTGGCGTTGGCTGAAAGCATCGACAATGGAAAACCATTGAAGCTCGCCCGAAGCCTCGACATTCCCCGTGCTTCGTCCAACATTCGTTTTTATGCAACCGCGGCCATGCACTTTGCAACCGATGCCCATGTCAACGAAGGCGATTCAGTAAATTATACCACTCGAATGCCAATCGGTGTGGTGGGTTGCATCTCTCCGTGGAACTTGCCGCTGTATTTGTTCACTTGGAAAATCGCGCCCGCACTCGCGGCCGGTTGCACTGTGGTGGCGAAGCCCTCGGAGCTTACACCAATGACGGCATTTTTATTTTCTCAATTGTGCATCGAAGCGGGTTTGCCTACAGGGGTATTAAATATTGTTCACGGTCTTGGCGGCAAAGCAGGGCAGGCGATAGTTGAGCATCCCCTGATCACAGCTATTTCATTTACAGGCGGCACCATAACGGGAAAAAAGATCGCAGCCACGGCCGCACCGATGTTCAAAAAACTTTCGCTGGAGTTGGGGGGCAAAAACCCCAATCTCATTTTTGCGGACTGCGATTTTGAACAAGCCCTCAAAACTTCTGTCCGTTCTTCCTTTGCCAACCAAGGTGAAATTTGTTTGTGTGGATCACGTATTTTGGTAGAGCGAAGTGTGTACAACAAGGTTGTCACCGAATTTGTGAAACAAACCAAAGCACTTATAGTTGGCGATCCACAAATTGAATCCACCGACCTGGGCGCGTTAGTCTCTGAAGCGCACCTCAACAAAGTTTTGTCTTACATCAATCTTGCTAAACAAGAAGGCGGTAAAATTTTGACGGGAGGAAATCAAATTAAATTAAAGGGACATCTTGCGTCAGGGTATTACATGGAGCCGACTGTCATCGTTGGCCTTGACGAAAAATGCCGCACCAACCAGGAAGAAATTTTCGGGCCGGTAGTTACGATCATGCCCTTTGATTCGGAGGAAGAAGCGGTTGGTTTGGCCAACAGTACCGGCTATGGCTTGAGTGCCACGATCTGGACAGAAAACCTGAAACGCGCGCATCGTGTTTCGCATCAGGTAAAGAGTGGCATCAGTTGGGTGAACTGCTGGCTGCACCGCGACTTGCGCACACCCTTTGGCGGCATGAAGCAGAGTGGCGTTGGCCGCGAAGGCGGTTGGGAAGCATTGCGGTTTTTTACCGAAGCAAAGAATGTTTGTGTGAAGATCTAAAACACTACTTTTGGTTTTAAAAAATATACCGATAATATGATTCCAGATTATCAAACAATAATGTTT
>JAYVMP010000053.1:0-2240 GCA_043758895.1 Bacteroidota bacterium | reverse complement strand
ACTGAGGGTTCCATTTTTTCCAAAAATTTCTTTCCGTACGCTTACGCTGTGGTTGATGGGATTGGTTCGGTATCCCTGCAAGTTGTACATCCTTCCTTGAAGGACTCCAAAGAACTGAACACTCCATCCCTCGGAAAAATTATAGTTTCCAAATAGCCGGAAGTTGGGTGTGAAGCCGCTATTGGTAGCGTTGATAAATGGATCGGTTGAATTATTTTTTAAAACACGGTACATCAGGTCTGCGCCACCATTTAAAGTGAACTGATCCGTTACCGGGACACTCGCAAAAACAGAGAGTCCATAATTCCCTTCGCTTCCCAAATTTTGCTGTACCGCGATAATGGTATCGTTCCTTACTATTCTTGCAGGCTGTATGTCATTGGAATTAAATCGCACGTACGCGGAGAGATTGACGGTAGCATTTTTAATGTTGGTCTTGTAGGCCACTTCATAATTGTTGGCATATTCGGGCTTCAAGTTTGGATTTCCCTGTGAGGCATTCAGCGAATTAGACGCTTGCAAGTTGGGGTTGAGGGCGTTCAGCCAGGGGCGCACGATCCGTTTATTGTAAGACACCTTGATCATTCTCCCGTTATCCAATTTGCGCGAAAAATTGAGGCTCGGCACAAGCACTCCGTACGATGGAATATTGAAATCCTTTTCCCCTTTAAAATGAGATTGAATCGTAGTATATTCATAGCGTCCGCCTGCCTTCAGTGTATAATCGTGAGTGGAATAAGTATAAGAAAGATAGCCCGCGGTGATGTTTTGATTGTAAGTAAACCCCTGTGATTTCTGAGAAGGGTCTAAAGCATAAGGCAAAGTCGCCCCAGATGCCACGTAGTAGGCAAAGTCACTTTCTACTTTTCTCATCGTTGTTTTCCCCCCAAACTCCAGGAGTTGATTTTCTCTTACCGGTTCCTGGTAATCCACCTGAAATGACATCTCTTGATTGTACCCCGGGTTGTTGTTTTTATTTCTGCTGAGCAACGCTTGATCGCTTCCGTTTAGGGTATTGATGACGTATCCGTTGGTTTGGTTGAGGCGACTAAAGATGCCCAGAAAATTTAGTTCGTGATCTTTCTTGGCGAATTTTTCTGTGTAAACCAAGGAGGCGTCCACGTTGTCGCCCGTATTCGTTGAGGCCACGTTCCGGAGCGTGGTATTGATCAGCGTGTCATGACGAAAAGTATTTGTAAGGAGCATGTCTTGGTAGGCATTTTGATTGCGCTGGCCATAGCGCAAGGATGCACTAAGAGACCTGTTTTTTGAAATGTCATAATCCCACCCTAACGTGTAGGTGCCCAGCATCCCGTCATTGCGGGTATATGCTCCTTGATTATTTACCAATGTATCCTTGCTGGTTCGGGTGATCTGATGGTTGGCAAAATCCCCGATCACATTATAGGTGGGACGAAAAAAACAGCCCAACGAAAAACCCATTTTCCCTTTCCGGTAGCTGCCATTCACACCGAGTGTCGAGCCTCTTGTGCCAGTGGTAGCATCCGAGCTAAAGAAAACACCTTCCAGTGTGGTTTTTTTCAAAATGATGTTGATGATGCCGGCCGACCCTTCGGCATCGTACTTGGCCGAAGGCGAGGTAATTACTTCGATGGTTTTGATCATATCCGCAGGAATTTGCTTAAGCGCATCGGCCACACTGCTGGATGAAATGGTGGATGGTTTGTTGTTGATCAAAACTTTTACACTGGTACTCCCGCGAAGTGCCACATTTCCATCCACGTCCACCGTGAGCATTGGCACACGCTTGAGCACATCGGTGGCATCACCTCCTTTGGTGGTGGCGTCTTGCTCTGCATTATATATCGTCCGGTCAACTTTTTCTTCCACCAACGTTTTCTGGCCTTGCACCACTACCTCGTGCAGCATCTCCACCGAGGGTGAAAGAGAGATTACGAGGAGATCGATTTTATCTTGTTTTGTGGTAAATACCAGGGGAATCTTTTTTGGAAGATACCCCACAAATGAAACTACCAGTTGATAGTTGCCACTCGCGATCCCGTTGAGCTCAAATTTCCCCAGCTCATTGCAAACGGTTCCATTGATCGGTTTGTGGGTTAACGGATCAAGCAGTGTGATGTTGGCAAACTCCACCGGTTTTTGCGTTAGCGAATCGACCACAGCACCTTGTACAGTTAATTGCCTGGGGATCTTCTGGGCTGCCGCTGTTGAAAGAATACAGGTGAAAAGGAAGAGTAATTTTTTTTTCATTTCTTTAT
>JAYVMP010000052.1:0-7255 GCA_043758895.1 Bacteroidota bacterium | reverse complement strand
GACTTTTTAGGATGGGACTTTGCTTTCGATGTAAACGAAACAGCGAAACGTTTTGCTGCCGAAAACAATGTGCAAATCCACCCTATAAAAATTCCTCGTGAAGTATTAGAGAAGAAAGCCGTAGATCAAGGTGATATTAAATTCTATGAACTCGCTTCGCTGGGTGTAAAAACCAAAACCAATAAGTTAGCGGTAAGCGTAACCCTCGATAACTTTATCATTCCACCCGATGATATGCCAGAAGATGTGCAGGGAAAAATTACCCATTGGAGCCAGTGGATTGACTATTGGGCTATCGACTGGAATTATCGAGACGATACATTTCATAACGAATGGCAGAGCTACCGCACCAAACAAAATCCGAAGATTGAGTTGGTGGCAGGTCATGTGTATGAAACGAAAGGCAATTACACCATCCTGGTAAAGGTTATTGATATCCTCGGAAATGACACAACCAAAGTAATGGTTGTAGAAATTAAATAAATTGCAGCTATGCTAAGTAAACTTTGTATAGATCGGTTCAAAAGTATTGAAAGGGCTGAACTTGAATTTAGTAAGCTCAATTTTTTTATTGGCACAAACGCCAGTGGAAAGAGTAATTTTTTTGACGCTTTGCGAGTACTTCAGGGAATAGGGTATGGCTTTACTATCCAGGAAATCTTTCATGGCAAAGCCAAAACCTCAAGCAGCATAGAGTGGGACGGCATTCGAGGCGGTGGTGATGTAGCCGTTTTCAGAGCGAAGGAAGGTAAACGTGGCCGCCCTCTCGAGCCAGACAATAAAAGTACCTTTCAATTTGAAGCAACGTATGCTCAGGATGGAAAAGAGTTTTGGTATAAAATTAAAATTGACCCTGCCAAAGGTATAGTTGCTTGCGAAGAATTTAGGTACAAAGACAATTCAGATTGGCACAATGTCTTTGAGACAATTGACACAAAATTGACTGAACGAATAATAAAAACTAAAATTTTCAGTGGAGCAAAAGGCAAAGCTCCTCACCACACATTCAACAGGCACATTCCGGTACTTCACCAAATACAAGACCTCAAACCCGAAGATTTTCCATTCGAGCACCGCGAAGCGATTGATCAATTGATTGAATTACTTCAAGACTCACAAAAATTGGATTTAGTACCGTCTGTCTTACGTGAATATTCCCGTCAATTACAAGCTGATAGAATAGGTGAACGAGGTGAGAATTTTGCAGCATTGGTAAAAACAATTTTAGCGGATGACACTAAAAAAATAGCGTATAACAACTGGCTAAGTAAGTTAACACCCACTGACTTAGACGAAGCAATGGTTAAGAAAGGAGCTTTGGGCGAGCCTATTTTTGGGGTTAAGGAAGGAAGAAATGAGATTTTAGCACCACAGTTATCGGATGGCACACTGAGATTTGCAGCACTAACGGCAGCCTTATTTCAAAGTGCATCTCCCCATATTCTCTTGTTGGAAGAAGTTGACAATGGCATTCACCCAACGCGCCTCAGGCTTTTGGTTGAACTACTTTTAGTCCGAGCTCGAAAGGGAGAGTCACAAATTTTCATTACTACTCATTCTCCCATTTTCCTATCATGGCTAGACCCTAAAATATATGAATGGGTTTTCCATTGCTCAAGATCATCGAACAGTGCCTCAGTCATCCAGCCAGTCACAAAAGTTCCAAATTTCACTAGTCTTATTAAAAAGCAGCCATTCGGTGATTTGTTCGCAGAAGGCTGGATAGAGAATAGCTTATGAGTTTCAAAGTTTTGATTGTGCCGGAAGACCCGATTTATAATGGTTTCATTTTGCAGCCTTTGGGCGAACGTATTATGAGAGAAGTTGGAAAGGCAAATGCAAAGGTCGAAGTCCTCACGAATCCTAAACTCTCTGGTTACGAACACGCAAAAAATCAAATGGACGAAATCTGTGTTCGCTATAAGCATTTTGATTTGATCTTGTTTCTGCCGGATAGAGATGGTAAAGCGGAAAAAGATGTTTCTCTCCAAAATTTAACGGAGAAGCTTCAGAAGAAAAAATATCCTTTCATTGCATTGGCGGCAAAGGAAGAGGTTGAAACATGGCTTTTGGCAGGCCATAAAAACAAACTTCAGAAAAATTGGAATACAGTCAGAAATGATGCAGATGTGAAAGAAAATGAATTTGCTGCATTTATCAATAAGCATGGTGATGACGGGCCAGGTGAAGGACGAGAAAGACTAATGAGGGAAACACTCCGAAACTTTTCTGGATTTGTCCAAAGCTGCCCAGAGATTGAAAGTTTAATTTCTAAAATCAGGACATTATTAGATGGGTAAAAAATTAAGTGGAGCTAAGCAAAAAGACATGTTCAACATTCAGGAACAGTTGAACACCGCTGCTTGCGTTCCCGCCATTCGCGAAGCGGTAAAGGCGTGGCGTGACAATAAGTACAAAGGCATTACAGAAACTACAAAAGAACTTCTCAATTTTTGGTTTCATACGGATCATGTGCTGCCCAACGGACAAACATTTCGGTACCACACAGCCCAGCGAGAAGCAATCGAAACATTGATCTTTATTTTTGAAGTGAAGAAAATAAGGAACAGGAAAACACTGTTAGAAACCTTCGCTTTTAATACCAAAGATTTAAGACTTCCACCCTATGACGATTTCGCGAGGTACTGCGTGAAGATGGCAACGGGTAGTGGTAAAACGAAAGTAATGGCCATGACCATTGTTTGGCAATTTGCCAATGCGGTGCGCGAAGACGATACACAGTTTGCCAAAAACTTTTTAGTGCTTGCTCCTAACGTAATTGTATTCGACCGATTAAAAAGTGATTTTGAAAGTGGCCGGATATTTAGAACCGATCCGCTTATTCCAAAACATTTTCAGTGGTGGTGGGAAATGGAATACTACATGCGAGGCGATACAGAGAGAACAAACAGTCAGGGTGCATTGTACCTCACGAACATCCAACAGTTTTATGAAAGAGTTTCAAGGTCAGCCGATGAAGAACCCGATATAATGACGGCCATGTTGGGTTCAAAGCCACCGGCAACAAAAACGGAAATTTCAGACTTTGATGAGCGCATTGCCAAACGTGAAGGCTTGACAATGGTTTTGAATGACGAAGCCCACCACACGCACGATGAGGAAAGTGAGTGGAACAAATTTATTAGAAAACTACACGTTCAAAGACCACTTTCATTGCAGTTAGATGTTTCGGCAACCCCTCGTTATAGCAAAGGTTCTCTGTTTGCGTGGACAGTGTTTGACTATCCGCTCAAGCAAGCCATTCTCGATAGAATTGTAAAACGACCCATCAAAGGGATTTCTAAAATTGATGAAGCTAAATCAGATGTAGCCAGTGTTCGTTATAAAGGTTTCCTTACTGCCGGAGTTGAGCGTTGGAAAGAATATAATGATCAACTAATTCCATTAAAGAAAAAGCCCATTCTATTTGTGATGATGAGCAACACCGAAGAAGCAGACGACATCGGAGATTGGCTAAGAACAAAATACCCGAATGAATTTGGCGGAGATAAGACATTGATTATCCACACCGATAAATCAGGAGAAGTTTCCAAGAAAGATTTAGATGCCGCCCGAAAAATGGCGCGTGATGTTGATCACGAAAAAAATCAAACAAATGCCATCGTATCTGTTTTGATGTTACGCGAAGGTTGGGATGTGCAAAACGTAACGGTTGTTGTGGGATTAAGACCGTACAGTGCAAAAGCAAACATTCTTCCCGAACAAACTATTGGTCGCGGACTTCGCTTAATGTTCCGAAATCAAGGAGATAATTATACCGAGCGCGTTGATATTATCGGTAACGGGGCTTTCATGGAATTTGTGGATGACCTTGAACGCTTGGAGGAATTAAAGTTTGATACATTCCAAATCGGAAAAGACAAACTAAAAATTATTACCATTCAGGCAGTTGAGGATAAGAAAAAGTACGACATAGGTATTCCTGAAATATCACCCGTGCTGGGAAGAAAAAAATCCCTGGCAGAAGAAATTGGTGCAATTGATGTAATGAAATTTAACATCAATAAATTACCGCTAAAGGGAAAAGAGATTCAGGAAATAAAATCCTTTGTGTACGAAGGCAGAGATATTCTCACAGATGAAAAACTCTTAGAACGAGAATATAAAATTCCTCCTGCTCAAACAGCAGAGGAAGTAATTGGCTACTATGCAAGGCAGATAGCGCAAAACATAAAGTTACCTTCTCAATTTGCTGTGTTAGCTCCAAAGATCAGAGATTTCTTTGAACGCAAAGCATTCGCGCAAACAGTTGACTTGACAGACAAGAATGTAATACTTGCGATGAGCAGTAACATTGCAAGCTTTGTGGTGATAAAGGAATTTGAAAAAGCCTTGCGCGAAATTGTGATTGAGCACAAAGAGCCATTACTACTTTCTGCAAATCGTTTTCTTTCAACTACTCCACCTTTTCCAACTTCCAAGAAACTGTTAGAAGCGAAAAAGACTGTATTCAATTATACAGCTTGCGGCAACGAATTTGAATACGACTTTGCTAAGTTCCTTGAAAAAGCAGAAGACGTTAATGCCTTTGCTAAAATCCCCGACCAGTTTGGGTTTTGTGTTCAGTACACCGATACAATTGCCAACATAAGAAACTACTTTCCTGATTTTATTGCCGTTGCTGGAGATGGAACAAAATGGATAGTGGAAACAAAAGGTCGCGAAGACATTGAAGTAAGGTTGAAAGACAATGCTGCTATCAATTGGTGCAAGGCAGCAACAGAATTAACAAAAGAGGAATGGAGATATTTAAAAGTCCCTCAAAAAGAATTTGAACAACTCCATCCCGATACATTTGAGGAATTGATTGCAGGCATTAATAACCCCCCCAACACTGGAGTTAAATGAAGTGGAGTGTACACTATTGTGTAAACGGTTTGAAATAAAAAAGCCCCTACTAATCGTAAAGGCTTGATTATCAAAGTGGGAGCTGAGGGGTTCGAACCCCCGACCCTCTGCTTGTAAGGCAGATGCTCTGAACCAGCTGAGCTAAGCTCCCCTATTTTTTCAGGACTGCAAAGGTAAACGAGATTTTGAATTGTGCAAAAGCAGATTTAGAATCAACCAAAAATCAACCCCTAACTTTCCGCTCGTGTACTAGGTTACCCATCTTTTCATCAATTGCTTAACTTGCCCGTGATGATCGACAACAAGCTGCGGTTATACCGGACACTCCAGATTGGGGGCTGGACATTCTACGCCATTATTCAGGGTGTGGTCAGCGTGTTGGCATCCGGCACGCAAGAGTTGAGCAGTGCTCGCCTTATTTTC
The DNA here is from genome assembly GCA_043758895.1 of Bacteroidota bacterium. Lineage (GTDB taxonomy): Bacteria > Bacteroidota > Bacteroidia > Cytophagales > Cyclobacteriaceae > ELB16-189. Next base: position 1,963 of record JAYVMP010000052.1, on the reverse strand, counting down.
TTTTTTTACGAGGCCATGCTTTGTTTGATCACCACCCATGTTTACCGTTATTACATTACTAGGTGGCGGTGGCTCAACCTGGACATGGTGAGATTGACGTTGCGCATGGTGCTCAGTGTTTTTGTAATGGGGGTAATCATGTATTTTTTACGTATCCCGGTTTCAATCCCCTTGGGTATAAACTCGACTCACGTTTTTGATGGGTTGCACATCTTAGAGGGGTCGTTGACTTATGCGATTATCTTTTTTTTGTGGTCGTCCCTTTACTTTATCTATAATTACTTTGAACGGTACAACAAATCGTTGAAGCTTGAGGCCACCGTAAAAGAGATTGAATTGAACAACCTGAAGGCACAACTCAACCCTCATTTTATTTTCAATGCCATGAACAGTATCCGTGCTTTGGTGGATGAAAACCCGGGCAAATCCAAGGAAGCCATTACCCAACTTTCAAATATTTTGAGAAATTCGTTGGCCTCCGAGAAAAAGGGCTTGACAAAATTTGAAGACGAATTGAAAATTGTAAAAGATTACCTAAGCTTAGAAAGTATCCGGTTTGAAGAGCGGCTTAAAATTGACTATGAAATTGCCCATGGCTCCAACGACTTTTGGGTGCCTCCCTTTATGATCCAAACCTTGGTAGAAAATGGCATTAAACATGGTATCTCGCACCTTACTAAGGGGGGAACGATCCGCGTTAGAACAGTGCTAATTGATGACGAATTGAAAATACAGATCATCAATAGCGGACATTATATAAATGGAAAAAGCAAGGGGCTTGGTCTTACCAACACCACCCAGCGGCTAAAACTTTTGTATGGTGATGCCGCTTATCTACGAATAAGCAACGAAACTAATAATTTTGTTTTAACAGAAGTTAAAATCCCCCATCTATACAACTTATAAAATTACAGGACATGAAATGGCCATGCACTCCACACAAAGGAATGATAAGCGTACTGGCCCGTCTGACCAAAAACTTAAAATTAATAACAGATGAAATGCCCATCAGCAAAGCAGACCCAGCGGTATGATAATGGCTTTGGGCATTCCATGTGACCATAAAAAATAAATATTAACACATGAAAGCATTAGTGATTGATGACGAACGCTTGGCAAGAAAAGAACTGGCGAAATTGCTGGAAGAACATCCCTCCATTGAGGTGGTGGGCGAAGCCACCAATGCCGAGGAAGCTGAAAAGATAATCGAAGAACTCAATCCCGATTTGCTTTTTCTTGACATTCAAATGCCCGGGCGCAACGGTTTTCAACTGCTAGAGTCCCTCGACTCCGCCCCGTTGGTTGTGTTTACTACAGCCTACGATGAGTTTGCCCTTAAAGCTTTTGAAGTGAATGCCCTGGATTATCTGCTCAAACCAGTGCAGCCTGAGCGATTGAGCGAAGCCGTGCACAAGATCATGGAAAAAGAAAAAGCCAGGGCCGGCCGTAGCCACGATAAGAAACTTGGTGTTGAAGACCAAGTCTTCGTGAAAGATGGGGAGCGCTGTTGGTTTGTAAGCCTCGCCAACGTGCGCATGTTTGAATCAGACGGGAACTACATCAAAGTTTATTTTGATAATAACCGGCCTATGATCCATAAGTCGCTAAATGCATTGGATGAGAAGCTCGATGAGCGTACATTTTTCAGGGCCAGCCGAAAACATATTATTAACCTGAGCTGGGTGGAGGGAATAGAGTCCTGGTTTAATGGCGGGCTTATGGTGAAACTGCGGGGTGGCGATAAGGTGGAGGTGAGCCGCAGACAAGCAGCCAAATTCAAAGACATGATGAGCTTGTAAAAAAATGACCTTGTTAAGTTTCCAAAACAGGGTCAATTCAATTGTAGAAAAAAATCTTAGGCTGTTGCAGCCGATTGTTCAACTTTTGTTTGTTGCTTAAGGATCACTGTCTTCTTGGCCTTGTAGCCGCAATAGCCGCAGAGGTAGTGTTTGGTAATTTCCCC
>JAYVMP010000051.1:0-11971 GCA_043758895.1 Bacteroidota bacterium | reverse complement strand
TGGCGCCACGTGAATTTACCCATACAGGGTCCAAAACATTTTGCGGATCATGAGGAGCAATGTCTGATTTTATTTTTTCATAAATGGTGTTGATGTAGTTGCGTTTTGAAAAAACACCCTCGGGGATGACCCGGCCCGTAATGGAAGGGATCCGCGATTGATTGCTTTTGTAAAACTCCAGCCGGGTGTCCAACTTGCCCGTAACTTTTCCGTCAAGGATAGGCGAACTCGCGCACAAGGCAGGGAGCAGCGGCAACACCAGCCGCACGGCAGCATGAAGCTTGGCAAATTCTTCGTCATCATAAAAGGGCAAATTTAAATGGGTGCTTTGCAGATTGCTCCACCCATGACCTTTGCTGTTGAAGATGCGGTCGTAAATTTGATACACTTCATTGCTATCGTGGGGCCAAAGTTTTGTTTCTGTGGCAGGGTTCATCAACGGGTGGGCAGCCGTGGGCATGAGCATGGCGTTCCATTGGTGAAGGATGGCATTGATCTTTTTTACATTGTCGGCAAATGCGTTTTCCAATGCGCTGAAGTTTTGTTCAGGTTTAGTCGATTTCAATTCGATCACGTGCAGCACCAGCTCGTTGCTCCAGGTAACGATTCCATTTTCGTAATCGCCTCCATACTTTCCAATCGCGTGCTTGAGCAGGTCATCGGTGATCGGTAGGATCGCCAGCGTAGTTTTATCCACGATCATGTATTCCAATTCGATGCCAAATGCCTGAAAGAGGTGCAAACGAGAAGGGTGGTTCATTTTTCTTTTTTTATTTTGCTTATAAATACTTCCATAATAATGGAATACAACTTATCCTTCAAAATTTTGTCTTCAATGCCCGCATCGATATTGGGGTTATCGTTGATTTCGATCACATAAAATTTACCTTCCACTTCTTTCATGTCCACCCCATAAAGCCCGGTGCCAATCAGTGCCGTAGCCCGCAGTGCCGTTTTTAACAAGCCCGAAGGTGCTTGGTCCACAGGGATGGACTCCACTTCACCTTCACGCGACTTTTCTTTATTGGCACTCCAATTTACGATTTGCCAATGTTTGGTGGCCATAAAATATTTGCAAACATAAATCACCTGACTGTCAATAATACCCACCCGCCAATCGAATGGAGTTGGCAAAAATTCCTGGGCGATCAACAAGTCGGATTTCTCAAACATCGTAGCCCGCACTTTTTTAAACTCTTCTTTGGAATGAATTTTAAAAACCCCTTTTGAGAACGCCCCGTCAGGTTGCTTGAGGATGAAGGGGAAGGCCATTTTCGAAGCCACGTTATCACAGTTTTCTTCTGAGATCACCACGGCCTTGGGTGTAACGATCTTATGCGAGTTGAGCAGCTCATGCAAATACACTTTGTTGGTGCATTTCAAAATCGAATCGGGATCGTCAATCACAGCAAGGCCTAGCGACTGTGCTTTTTTCGCAAAACGAAAAGTATGATGGTTTACGTTCGTTGTCTCGCGGATGAACAGCGCATCGTATTGAATGAGTTTATCGATATCATTTTTGGTGATGAACTCGGTATTGAAACCCGCTTCGATCGCTGCCTTATAAAACCGTTTCAGTGCCCGGTCGTCCGATGGCGGGTTCTTATCTTCCGGGTCGGTAAGGATAGCGAGATCATATTTTTTTTTGTCGGGGCGATAGTCCCGCTTGCGCAGCAAATATTTTTCCAGGCCACTAACCAACAACGGCCTATCAACCGCGGCCACTTCATTCAGGTTGACCGGACGGATGCTTTGCAGTACCCATTTATTCTTTTTTGAAAACACCGCACGGAGTGAGGGTGCTTGTACCATCTGAAAAAGTTGCTGTGCGAGGCGATTCAGGTTTTCGGATTGCGTAATACCAAAATAAACATTAAACTCCACCCGATCATAGGGTTCATTCTTAAATGTATTTTGAATCAACGTGTCAAAGTCAAGTGAATCTTCGCGTAGGATGGAAGGAAACCGAAAGTCTTGGATGGTAGATACCTCGGGCAATACTTTGTGGCCGCGCGCTTCGGCCAATAGGGAAACGTAATACCCTTCACTTTGGTATTGATACGACTTGCACAGGTTGAGCACCTTCAGGTTTTTCATCGACTGGTATTGCTCGTGCGAAATATAATCGTCAGCCGAAATCACCTCCACATCTTCAATGCGAAAATTCCAGGTTTCGGGTTTTTCAACGATGATGAGTTTAGGCATTACGCATTAGGGCTTGGATCTTGGAAACTTAGGTGGTGGGCGATACTGCTCACTGCTGACTGCCTGCTGCGCACTTTTTGTGATGGGTTCATTTTTTCTGTTCGATGATCAAAAGATTAGCATCGTAGGTTACAATCCCCAGCATGATGCTGTTGATCAGGCGATCGAAATTTACGCTATAATATTGGCTTTTGAGCGGGTTGGGATTCATGGGGTCTGCGAGATAAACGGTGTTGGTTACTTCGTCAAATCCATTGATGATTACAAAATGCCCCACGGGCTCACCCTTGATGCTGTCAAATTTATTGTTCATCGGAATTTCGCGCATCGTTCCATAAAGGTAAGTGGCGCTCAGTCCGGTAAGGATGGGCACCGACTGCTTCAAATATTTTTTGATGAGCGATTCGTCCAGCTCGGTCTGCACTATTTTTCCGCCTGCTTCCAAAAATTGAATGTAGGCTTTGGATGCTTCTTTTAACCGTTTGCTCCGGAATTTATAGCGCATCTGTTTTTTCAAGTGCTGCGCCATCTTGTGCGAGGAAAGTGAAAACCAGGTGGGGTCGAAAATGGTAAGGTTGTAGGTATAGATGTGAGCTTGATAGCCGCGCTTCAAGGCGTGGTTGCCAAGCATCACCGCGAGTGTGCCCCCGGTTTTTAAGCTCTTCACTTCGTTGATCACTTCTTTCAGCGCAATTGGGTCGTGATAATATTGATACAGCGCGTGCAAGCAAGTGGGGCCGCACGTGATGTCGTCAGGCTGGGCTTTGATATCGAAGTCGAGAAAAAGATTATGGCGGTTAGTCATACCATTAACCTATATCTTGGAGATAAATAAATTTACTACCTCAACCAAAATGAGTACAATGATGATCCACTCAAGCATCATGCTTACCCGCTGGTTAGATATTTCGCGGAAGACGCTGAGGTTATCTTCAATGATCCTAAGGGTGTATTCGATCTCACTGAAGCGCACGCGCAGGTCAAAGTGCTTCATCAATCCTTTATGAAGTTTGTCCAGGTACTCATCTTCCCACACCAGTTCGGGGGCATCAAAAATGTAAATATTGTCAGCAATGTCATTTTGCGTGTTCAATGCGCGGCCAATAAACTTGAGCATATTCTTGCGGTTAATGCTCAACTTGCCCGATTTTTCCAGATCACGCGAGAAGCCGCGAATCTCGGTCAGTAAATTCTCGGATATGTCATGATAAAAATCGAGCGCTACCGACTGGGCGAGATTGAACATCGCAATGCGGCAGACCTTGGCGTCCACCCGATCCACAATCAGTTGATCAAATTCAAATTCCAGTCCTCCCTCTTTTACAGAAATTTCATGGTCATCGCGCAGCCATTGCTCGTTGGGATTTTTGAGATACGCTGCCGCAGCCCGTACTGACACCTTTATTTCTTCCTCCGAATGGCCTGCAAAAACCATTACCCCGTAATTGAAATAATATTGATATTTATCTCCGCCAAAGCTGTAAAGTAATTCCGAGGAAGAATCGGCCAGGGTCTTGAGATCGAGAAAGGCCTTGATTCCTTTTAGGTCTATTTGGTTGGCAACGACAAGGGCTGTGAGTTTAATTGTTTTCATGGGTACGCTTATCCCAAATTTAAACTTAAAATCACAGTTTGGAAATTTTAATGTTGGAGAAAGTACAGATATTCGCAGTAAAAATTACTCGCTATGAAATGCCCATCAGGGAAGCAAACCAAAGGAAGGAAATCAGGTAATGGGTATTCCTTGGGGCAACTAAAAAATAAATGATTAACCCATGAAAAAACTAGTTGGGCTTTGCCTGGTGGCTTTAATCCCGCTCACGGGCTTTAGTTGGGGAGTAACCGGCCACCGTGCCGTTGGCCTCATTGCGCAAAAACACCTCTCCGCGAAAGCAAAAAGGAACATGGTTAGAATATTGGGGCAACAATCCCTGGCCGAGGTGAGCACGTGGATGGACGAAATCCGATCCGACTCCACCTACAACTACACTGCCGACTGGCATTGGGTGACGATCGAAACGGGAAAGACCTACGATCAATCGCCCAAAAACCCGAACGGAGACGCGATCGCTATGATCGAAAAAATAATTGCTGAATTAAAAAAACATACGCTCGACAAAAAAACCGAAACCGAATACTTGAAAATGCTGGTGCATCTCGTGGGCGATATCCATCAGCCGTTGCATGTAGGCTGCTGCGATGACCAAGGGGGCAACAAAGTGAAAGTAAAATGGTTTCGAAAAGAATCTAACCTGCACCGTGTGTGGGATAGCGACATGATCGATGATACCAAGTTAAGCTTCACCGAACTAACTGAGTTTCTGGGCGAGCCCAATGCGCCAACGATATTCAAATGGCAAAAAAATACGGTGCTTCAATGGGCGGATGAATCAATGAGCTTGCGCAAAACCGTTTACGCTATTGGCGATGGCAACTTGGGCTACCACTATTCGTACAAAAATCTTTCTGCCGCCAAACAGAGAGTATTGCAAGCGGGCATTCGATTGGCTGGCATACTGAATCAAATTTATGGAAAGTGAGGTTGAAGATGGAGTGACAACACAAAAGCGATATTCAACACAGTCAAGATTCGCCTGAGCCTGGCAAATGTATTGTTGTGTCGCCCGGGTTTAGGAGATGGATGTAAGCCAAGCTATTACCGCATCTTCGCGCGTTTGATCAAATAAGCCTGCAGCACCTCAAAATAATCTCGTTGAGAATTGGCGGAAATAAAGTCAATCTTCAACTGATTGCATTTCATTTTCAATTCGGAGTGAACCAGGCTTACCTGCTGAACAAACTTTTCCTTTATTTCAGATGGATTCAGTTTCAGTTTCTCCCCGCTTTCCAAATCAATAAATTCGTAAGGACGCTCTTCAAAATTAAAAGCAAGTTCCGTTTCGTGGTCGGTGATGTGAAACAGCAGCACTTCGTGCTTGTTGTGTTTCAAATGCTGCAACGCCTTGAATAGCTGATCCTGCTCTTTCCCTTCAAACATATCACTGAAAATAATGACGAGTGAACGCTTGTGGATTTTTTCGGCCAGCGTATGAAGCACATCGACTATTCGGGTAGTCTTTTGCGCAGGTGGGGTATTGAGTTTATGATCTAAAAGTTTAAAAAGTTTATCGAGATGGGCAGGTGCAGATTTAATAGTTGTCAGTTCGTCAACTTGTTCCGAAAACATAGCCAAGCCAACAGCATCGCGTTGATGGCTCAGCAAATGGGCCAAGGCTGCTGCCGCGTAAATACTGAACCTGATTTTGCCATTGCCCGGCTGCGGGTAGTACATGGAGGGTGAGCAGTCGAGCGCGATCAGGCAACGCAGGTTGGTTTCTTCCTCGTATTGTTTGGTGTAGAGCCGGTCGGTGCGGGCAAACACTTTCCAATCGATATGGCGCGTACTTTGCCCTTCGTTGTAAAGCCGGTGCTCGGCAAACTCAACCGAAAAACCATGGTAGGGCGACTTGTGCAGGCCTGTGATGAACCCCTCCACCAGTTGCCGGGCCAGCAGTTCCAGCCCTCCGGCTCGCCTTACCTCTTCAAGATTTATGGGGGTTCCAGGTCGCAAAATGTAAAGAAATCCTTATTTTTAGATTGGTAAACAATGTCGTTTCCTTAAGTCCTTTTCTGATGACCTCACCTCGTTCCTCTCCAAAAGAGAGGATGTCAGAGGAGCTTAAGGAAACGACATTGGATTGGTAAAGCTAATTGTCCAATGCTTTTATTGGCTACTATTTGTAAAAAAAAAATTAAATAGTACCTTCGACAGACCTAACAAAACCTAACGAACTGTGGAAGAGAACAAAAACAATGGCAGGGACGAAATTTTCTCTGAGAAAGTGAAGGCCGGCAAGCGCACTTATTTCTTCGATGTGAAAGCTACCCGTGCCAACGACTTTTATGTAACCATCACGGAAAGCAAAAAACGCTTCAACAAAGATGATGAGGGCTTTACCTTCGAAAAACATAAAATTTTCCTTTACAAAGAAGATTTTAATAAATTTATAGAGGCCTTGAACAATACCGTCAACCACATAAAAAATGAGTTGATGCCGGATGTCGATTTTTCCTCCTTCGAGCATCGCCACGAAGAGAAGGAAGCCGTGGTGGTAACTGCAGAAGCAGACAAACCCACCAGCGACACCGAACTTCGCTGGGACTAACGTTTTTTTTACCTATACCTAACCTGACTAATCCTGCCGGAAGGCAGGATTTTTCTTTTACCGTCCAAAACTTTAGCGGAGGACAACTTTTTTAACCATAGTTGTTTTAACAAAGGGTAGCGAGATGGTTAGTTGACCAAACCCATTATCTTTGCGCCTCAAAAAATAATTCATGGGTCTAAAATGCGGCATCGTAGGGCTTCCTAATGTAGGGAAATCAACCTTGTTCAATGCCATCTCCAACAACAAGGCAGAGGCAGCCAATTTCCCTTTCTGCACCATAGAGCCAAATGTGGGGGTGATCTTTGTGCCAGACCCACGGCTAAAAATATTAGAAACCCTTGTGAGCCCACAGAAAGTGCTCCCCACCACCTTCGAATTTGTGGACATTGCCGGCCTAGTAAAGGGCGCCAGCAAGGGCGAAGGCCTCGGCAATCAATTTCTTGCCAACATTCGTGAAGTGGATGCAGTTGCCCACGTGGTGAGATGTTTTGACAATGACAATATCATTCACGTAGGGGGCAAGGTTGACCCGATTGCCGACAAAGAAATCATCGACACCGAATTGCAGTTGAAAGACCTAGACTCGGTAGAAAAGAAAATCAGTAAAGTAGAGCGCACCGCCAAAAGTGGCGATGCCAAAGCGAAAAAGGAATTGGCAACCTTGGTGCAGTTTAAAGAAGCTTTTCTCGCAGGCAAGAATGCCCGCGCAGTTGCCACAGAAGCAGATGATCGCAAGGCTATAGAGGACATCCAGTTACTCACGGATAAGCCGGTGATCTACGTGGCCAATGTGGATGAAAAATCCATCCACGGTGGAAACAAGTATGTGGAGGCGCTAAAAAATCTAGTAAAAGATGAAGGTGCAGAGGTAGTGGTAGTCTGTGCCGCGATTGAGGCACAGATTGCAGAGCTGGATAACGAGGCCGACCGTCAGGTGTTCTTGGAGGAATATGGGTTGAAAGAATCGGGGTTAAACCGGTTGGTTCATGCTGCGTATCACCTGTTGAACCTGATCACTTACTTCACCGCTGGGGAGAAAGAGGTTAGGGCATGGACCATACACAGGGGATGGAAAGCTCCGCAAGCGGCCGGAGTGATCCATTCTGATTTCGAAAAAGGTTTTATCCGGGCGGAAGTGATTAAAATACCTGATTATCAGAAGTATAAAACAGAGGTGGGCTGCCGCGAGGCCGGAAAATTAGGTGTAGAAGGTAAAGAATACGTAGTGGAAGACGGTGACGTAATGCACTTTCGTTTCAATGTTTAACTTACAAAATCAAAAGATTCCTTACACTGGTCGGCTCAATTCGATTGACTTTTAGTATTTTAGCCTTCCGCTCAATCAAAAATTTTTAGAGGCGGGGTTAGCTGCTGGTATTTTTTTACCCCAAAAAAAGAGGAAGTGAGGATCAGGATAGTCTTTTCCCTGAAAAACCGGGGGGCATACGTGCCTTTCCACCATCAGTTTTTGCTGGCACAAGCGGTAAAAGGCTTGGTGATGCTGGGCGGCAAAAGTGATTTTTTTACTTTTCACCAGTATAACTTCTCCGGGCTGAAAGGCCAGATCAAAATTAGTCGCAAGGGGTTGCATTTCTATTCATCACGAGTCACGCTCGTTTTCTCATCGCCCAGTAAAGAGTTTATCGACTATTTTCTGTCCGTACTTTTTACACAAAAAGAATTGCTGATCGGAAATTTGCAGTTGATCCCTGAATCACACGGCAGTGAGGAAGCCGCAGCCATTGGCGAAACGGTAAAGTTTTTGTGCCTTTCCCCAATTGTACTTTTGCAAGCCTCCTTCAACGATGAACAGGGCAAGCGATTCATTTCACCGGAGAGCGATGAATTCTCAGATTTGCTGTACGACAATACAATGACCCGGATGGAAGCGAGTGGAAAATATCCGACCGACAAACTGAGCAGTTTTTATAAATTTCAACTCGTGGCCGACCACGATTACCTCACTAAAATTCAAACCACGCACAAAAAGTTTGCGCGTATCTATCCGCTCTACGATGCGGATGTGAAATACGAAGTGCGCGGCTATACGTTTCCTTTTACCCTTTATGCCCCGCAGCCCGTGCAACAATTTGTTTACGAAAGTGGGCTGGGCCATTTCTCGCATAAGGGTTTTGGCATGTTGGATGTGGCCAACGCCAGCTCCATAGCCAAAGAAGAAAGCATGGAGATGTACGCTTAGGCGATAAGATACAGGCTGCTCTAAAGATTCCTTCCACCCTTCTCGTCCGGTGAAAGGTTGAGGTAGTCAAACGATAGGTTTAGAGGCACCTTAATTGATTTATAAAATTTTTGTTGAGTAATAAGGGATACCATTACGCCACTCAACCCCTTCCCCCCTTCCATTCATAAAATTCCTTTTCTCCTTGTTCGGCTTTTCATTACCTTTTAAAAATAAATTTTGTTCAAAATGAAAAACTGTTACGTCATTTTTATTTTATGGGTTAGCCTGGTGTTACCCGTATATGCTCAACCTCAGTCAACACCCGCCAATTCTTACAACCAAAAATTCTTTGATAAACTAAAGTGGCGAAATATCGGGCCGCAACGGGGAGGCCGGTCGCTTGGTGCAGCAGGAAGCCCGGGAAGATTAAATGAATATTATTTTGGAGCGACCGGAGGTGGTCTATGGAAAACAACTGATGGTGGAACAGAATGGGCTTCAGTAACAGACGGGCAAATTTCATGCTCATCCATTGGTGCGGTAGCCGTAGCAGAAACCAATCCAGACATCGTGTATATCGGTGGAGGCGAAACACAACTTCGGGGCAGTATTACACAAGGTGATGGAGTCTATAAAACCACGGATGGCGGAAAGACATGGCATTCCATGGGGCTAAAAGAAACGCAAGCCATTGCGCGGATCCGAGTTCATCCCACCAATCCTGACATTGTGTATGTGGCCGCACTGGGTCACCCTTACGGAGACAACGAAGAACGCGGTGTTTTCAAGTCCATTGACGGGGGCAACACCTGGAAAAAAGTTTTATATGTGAGCCCGAAAGCTGGGGCGGCTGATTTAATAATTGACCGCACTAACCCCAAGGTTTTATATGCGTCCACCTGGCAAGTCTATCGCAAAACGTGGAAGATGTGGGGTGGTGGCCCCGATTGCAAACTATGGAAGTCGGAGAATGCAGGAGAGACTTGGACCGAGTTGACAAAAAACCCGGGGATGCCCGAGGGGCCGCTCGGAAAAATTGGCATCACAGTGTCGCCCGCTGACAACAGAAGACTTTGGGCGATTGTTGAAGCCAATGAAGGTGGGATTTATCGCAGCGATGATGCCGGAGCAACCTGGAAGAAGACCAACGATGATCGCAAACTTAGGCAGCGTGCTTTTTATTATTCGAGAATTTATGCCGATCCCTTTGATCGCGAAACGGTATATTGCTTAAATGTTGAATTTTTTAAATCCACCGATGGCGGTATAAAATTTGATCAAAAAATTGAAGTGCCCCATGGCGATAATCACGATCTATGGATTGACCCCAACAATCCCCAACGAATGATTGCGGCCAATGACGGAGGGGGAACTGTTTCCGTTAATGGTGGAAAGACATGGACGGCTGAGGATTATATTACCACGCAACTCTATCACGTCACCACGACCAATCATGTTCCTTACCACGTAGCGGGTGCACAACAAGACAATACCACAATTGCCGTTCCCAGTGATGGTTGGGACAATATGAACGTGTTGGGCAATTGGGGTTATGAAGTAGGTGGTGGGGAAAGTGGGTACATTACTTCGCATCCATTAAACCCGGATGTTTTCTACGCAGGAAGTCAGGGTGCTTTGTTGACGCGCTATGACCGGACCACAGGACAAGTGAGAGACATTCAAGTCTATCCACGGTTCTTTTCTGGAGAACCCGCCAGCGAGTTGCCCGAACGTTGGCAATGGACCTATCCGATTGTATTTTCTCCGATCGATCCTAAAATCTTATACACCTGTTCACAGCACGTTTGGAAAACAACAGACGATGGACAAAGCTGGGAGCAGATCAGTCCAGACCTGACGTATGCTGATCCTGAAACCCTTGGAGTTTCTGGTGGCCTCATTACCAGAGATATGAATGGCCCTGAAATTTATGCCACTGTATTTGCTTTAGCACCTTCGTATCATGAAATCAACACCATTTGGGCGGGATCAGACGATGGTAAAATTCAACTTACCCGCAATGGAGGGAAAACATGGACAGACATCACGCCAAAAGATTTGCCGAAAAATTCAGTCATCTCAATTATCGATGAGTCTAGGCACAATGCCGGAACGGCTTATGTTGCTGCCTATCGGTACCAGGTGGATGATCGTCAGCCTTATGTTTACCGAACCAAAGATTACGGGAAGACTTGGACAAAAATTGTTACCGGAATAAAAGACGGGCATTTTGCGCGATCGGTCCGCGAGGATATTGTTCGGCCCGGGCTTTTATTTCTGGGAACAGAGCATGGGGCTTATGTTTCCTTTAATGCCGGAGACAACTGGCAACCGTTGCAATTGAATTTGCCCGATACGCCAATTCGCGATTTAGTCATAAAAGATAATGATGTAGTGCTGGGCACACATGGCCGTGGGTTTTGGATTTTGGACGACATCCATCCACTCCGCCAATTGACACCTGACTTGATAAAACAGGGCATCATCTTTTACCAACCGGGAGATGCCATCCGTGGGGTAAGCGATGCCGTGTTCCAATATTATTTAAGCAGCAAAACCGATTCGGTAAAAATTGAAATCCTTGACGCTCAGGGCAAATTGGTTCAGTCTTTTAAAGGAGACAAACCCGAATACAAAGTGGATCCAAACACACCTCGATGGGAACGCGAACCGGCAAAGCCGACTACTGCGGCCGGCCTGAATACGTTCTCGTGGAACTTGCGCTATCCTGGTGCCACCGTTTTTGAGGGGATGATTTTGTGGGGAGCCAACGCGAAGAGCGGCCCGAAAGCACCTATCGGAAAATATCAAGCCAGGTTTATAGCAGGGACCTATTCTCAAACCTACCCTTTTACTATTACTGTCGATCCCAACCTAAAAGGGATTACAGAAGCAGATTTGAAAGCGACTTTTGACTTGGCCATGAAGATCAGGGACAAAGAAAGTGAAGCCAACCAAGCCGTTATTCAAATTCGGAAAATAAGGAAGCAAATCGAGGATGGATTGCAAACCGTTAATGATCCGTCCGTAACTGCGTCAGCAAAGGATTTGGTGAGCAAGTTAACGGTCATTGAAGAAGATTTGTACCAAACCAAAAACCGGAGCGGCCAGGATCCGCTCAATTTCCCTATAAAATTGGGCAACCGGATTTCTGCCGTGCGCAGAAGTTTGGAAACGGGCGATGCAAAACCCACGGCCGGAGTATATAAAGTATTCGGTGAGCTTGCTAAGGAATTGGATACGGAATTAGTGAAACTCAATACGGTGTTGAATGGGGAATTGCCGAGCTTAAACCAAAAGCTGAATTTGAAGAAGTGAAGCACCCATTAAAAACTTGACTTGGGATTTTAATAAACATAGCTTTTCTGCGTGGGCAAAATTCTAAATCAGCCCCGAGTTCTTTCATTTCGCGTAT
>JAYVMP010000050.1:0-18279 GCA_043758895.1 Bacteroidota bacterium | reverse complement strand
AAATCTCAATCCTTGTTTATCCTTGGTTGCCTTTAACCAGCTATGGATAAGATTTCTCAAACAGATTCATGTCAACTCTTACTTGATTATTTCAGTAAGCTTATTCCTTTGAACCAGATGGAAAAGGATTTAGTCAAAGAGAAGTTTATGTAGCCGACCAATAGAAAGAACAAAGCCCTTAAAGAAACAACCGAAATCAAATAATTTTGGAAATCACAAAATCTTCTTCATCCTTTCCACCATCTCCAAAACCGCAGGACACACCAACGTATTCCTGTGTGTCAAGTCCATGATCTGGACCATTTTCTTGCGGTTAGTGTGCGGGTATTCGCGGCAGGCTTTGGGGCGGGCCGCGTAGATGGAACAATAATTGTCTTCACCGAGAAAAGCACAAGGAGCTGATTTCAACACAAAGTCTTTGTCTTCATCCACCCGCAAATAGCTGCCGATGAAATCACCCGGCTTCATCCTCAAAAACTTTGAAGCGCGTTCAACGTCAGTCTGGTAAAAAATCGGGCTAGTAGTTTTGCAACAGTTGGCGCACGTAAGGCAATCCATCGCGGCAAATACTTCATCATGCGCTTCGTGAAAGGCACCGTCCACTTTTCGGGAATCGTGCTTTTTGAGCCGCTCGAGGAATTTTTTATTCTCTGCCAATTTATTTTTGGAGATTTCTTTGAAGCGATGTAAATCTATTTCCAAAGTACTGCGATTAAACAATTAACTGACCTTGTTGCTGGGTAATTTTTAAACAATCCCATTACGCTAAGCCGAATTCCTTGCCGCATTGATGATCCCAAACATGCAGCGGATAATCAGTTTGATGAATCGCTGCTCGTACATTTTATTTTCTTCTTTCTGGTAGCGAAGGTTCATCAGCGCATATTGCTGGATGGCGATCACCGGCAACACAATACGCTCGCGCAGCCGAACGGACTCTTTGATCATCGGGTTGTTTCCCATTAGCTCACTTAACCCCGAAATTTTTAACACCATTTCCTTCGAAAGGATGAACTCATTATACATCTTTCTCCAGAAGGGGCCAAACTCCGGATCCTTCTCCAAGTAGGCTGTGGCCTGGTAATTGGATTTAGTGAGCGACATCATGCTGTTGCCCAAGAGCGTGCGGAAGAAAAGCGAATTTTGGTACAGGGCTTTCAGTTCGGCTTCATGTCCCTGAATAGAAAGTTTTTGTAACGCAGAACCTACGCCATAAAAACCAGGGATATTTTGCTTCATCATCGCCCACGAACCCACAAACGGAATGGCCCGCAGGTCTTCAAACTTTAGTCCATCGCCCCCGCTTCGTTTCACCGGGCGCGAGCCGATGTTGGTATCTCCAAAAAAAGAAAGTGGAGTAACTTTTTCTAAGTAAGGAACAAATTTAGGATCATTCTTTAAATTCAAATAGGCTTTGTATCCCTCATCGGCCAGTTGATCCAATAATTTTTTATTCTCTTCCGTTAACTGGTTTGCTGTTCGTTTGAAAACCGTTCCCTCCAATCCAGACGATAATAATTGCTCCAGGTTATATTTGCTCGATGCGGGTTTACCAAAGTTGGAACTGATGGTTTGTCCTTGAATGGTAATCTGTACTTCCTCGTGTTCAATGGTTTCACCCAACGAAGAATAAAAGTCGTGCGTGTTGCCACCGCCCCGGGCCGGGGGGCCACCACGACCGTCAAAGAAGAGTGCTTTCAACCCATTTTTGCGCGATACGGCCGTCAGGTTTTCTTTGGCGCGAAAGATCGACCAGTTGGCACGAATGTAACCACCGTCCTTTGTGCCGTCTGAAAATCCAAGCATAATGGTTTGGTGGTCGCGCCTTCGGGCAAGGTGGTGCCGGTAAGCAGGGATGGCATAAAGTTCTTCCATAATGCCTGGGGCATGAGTGAGATCGCCAATGGTTTCAAACAACGGTACAACGTCAAGTTCTAAATGATCTTGCCTCCCGATCAGCAAACGCGCCAGCACAAACACTTCGATTATATGCAAGGCACTTTGGCAATTGCTGATCACGTACCGGTGGCTTCCCATCAAACCATTTTCTTTTTGGATCGTGGCAATCGTCAGCATACTTTGCATCGTCTCATTCACCAACGCATCGTCAAACTGTTGCGCGCCTAAGTCAACCTTGAGGCCCAGCAGGTATTCAATTTTTTCATAAGGGGAAAAGGTGCTGAATTTTTCTGGTGCTATGGAGAGACCATTGGAGGAAAGTGTTTTCAAAATAGAATCCCAAACCGCATCGTGTTTGCGACTGTCTTGACGGATATCAAGGCTTGCAAAATGGAAACCAAACAGTTTTACCTTTAAAATGAAAGCATCGAGCAAATCCAAAAACAAACCGTTGTGCTCACCTACCAAAATTGAGCGGGCATCGTTCAGTTCTTGCAGCAATTCATCGGGGCTTTTGTAACTTTTTTCTTTCGAATACACGAGATCGAAAATCTTCTGCTCGATGTCCATGACAATTTTAGAAACACCATGGAAGGTAAGTCTGCGCCTGAGCAGCCGCACATCGCGATAGTAGCATTTCAGTACGGAGTCTTTTAACTTGGCTGCCACTTTCAATGTAATTTCGCTCGTCACAAAAGGGTTTCCATCGCGGTCGCCACCGGGCCAAAAGCCGATCACAATAAGTTTATTATTATTCCACTCGGTCAAGTTCATCTGCAATCCCTCAGCTAACGATTGAATGATCTCAGGAGCAGCCGAATAAAAAACATTTTCCAAAAACCAGCACAAGCTCACTGCCTCATCATAAGGCGAAGGTTTCACTTCATTGATAAAAGCCGACTTGCCCAATTGGCGGAGGAGCAAGTTAATCTGGCCCACGTTATTTTCGCGAATTGACTTCTCGAGGTCTGTTAATATACCGAGGACGTAGCCCGGATAAAATTGAGTAGGGTGTGCCGTGAGCACAAGGCGCAAACTAAATTCTTCCAATCGTGATTTTAATTCTTCTGTCTTGTCTTCAAATTGAGTGCGCAGCAGCAGGGCGGGCACCGTTCCCTTTCCGGCAAGGTCTTGGGTTTGCTCAAAGGCGGCATCTTCAATCGAATCAAACAAAGCTACCTGTCGCTCCACGTATTGGATAAAATTGAAGAGCATATCAAACTGCTCTTGCCGATTTAGGTTCGGAACGTAATCCTTAAAGAAATTATCAATAATCTCTGAGGCCGGGATGCCGCGTTCGAAATCAGTTTCACATTGCTGCTGAAGCAGGGGCAGCAAGGTGCCCGTGCGGGAAATGTTTTGAAACGGTAGGTTAAGGAAAAGGCTATTGTAGATATGGAACCTGGATCCAACCAACTCTTCGTATTTTGAAAACATGGCATTAAACAAAGTTCTAAAATTAAGTCCTTTGGGCATGAAAAGCATCCCTTTTCCTCATTTCACCAAATTAAATTTTAGACTTATTAAAATCTCGGGAGAAAAACCTTATCTTTTCCCTATCAAACTTCAGCCTGTATGAACAAACTTTACCTGGTACTTTCCGTAGCATTGACTTCATGCCTTGGTTTTAAGGAACTGCCTGTGGAATACGATTACAGTTACAAAGGCAATTTCAAAAAATACAAGACCTTCGAATTAATGAAGCCCCTCGCCCTCTTGGACAGCACATCGAATAGCGAGGTGATCGAAAAATCCATTGCTGCCCGAATGAAATTTTTAGGATATAAGAAAACAAGTACACGCCCCCACCTGCTGGTCAGTTATAAAATGTTTATGGACAGCCTGCGGTTCAATGGCTACACACAGCCCGAAATAGAAACGTGGCTGAAGAGCCGCAGGGATGATGCGAGCTATGACCGGAAAAAATACAATTTAAAAACGGGTACATTGCTCATCCAGTTTTATGACCGGAGGCAGAACCAAAGCGTTTGGCAAGGATACGCCACCATGGTTTATGGCAATATTGATTTTAACAACCAGCGGCACGTGCGCAATGCGGTGATCTCCATCCTTGATAAGTACCGCATTTGGGCAGACGGGTTCCTTGAACAGCAAGCTAAAGGCCAGGAGGAGATTGTTAATCCATAGTATCTTGCAGAACATTTTTTTTAAGTTCTGCCATGATGACCAGCGAAGAAAAGCGGATCTCCGATCATTTTAGTCAATTCATCACCGATCACAAGAAAGTGTTCATCGAGAAAGTTTTGAGCCAGCGCACGCGGCACATTACCCTTGTGCTGGAAGACATCTATCAATCGCAAAACGCAAGTGCAGTGGTGCGCACGTGCGAGTGCCTGGGCCTTCAGGATATTCACATCATCGAAGACGAGAGCCATTATGCGGTAAATAAAAAAGTATTGAAAGGCGCCAACAAGTGGATCAATCTGCACCGCTATAAAATGAAAGGATCCAACAATACCGAAATTTGCTTTCGGCAATTGCGCGCGTTGGGTTATCTTATTTTGGTTACTGACCCTTCGCCCGATGGTATGTCCATCACCGATATCCCAATCGACAAAAAATTAGCCGTTGTGATGGGCAGCGAAGTGCATGGTGCTTCGGATTTTGCGTTGGCAAATGCCGACCAAAAAGTTTTTATCCCCATGCACGGTTTTACAGAAAGCCTCAACATCTCCGTAAGCGCGGCCATTTGCCTGAGCACACTTTTATCAAAACTGCGAAAATTGAATTCTTCGTGGCAACTGACTTACCAGGAAAAAGAAGTGCTTCGCTTACAATGGTACCGCAAGGTAGTGCGCAGGTCCGACTTGATCGAAAAGGAATTCCTTGGTTCGGGCAAAGCTATTCGTTAACAGTTAACAGTTATCGATCAACGATTAATAACAGGCCTTGCGCAAAATGATGAACTTCATTGCGAGCACCGCGATGGATTTGCGCGGTTGCGATCGCTCCGTCCTTTCCGCTTCCTTCACTGGAACTCGCGATGAGGTCAAAATATTAGGTTTGTGTAACCTCCGTTAATAATTGCCGATAAGGATTAACTTTGCTGCGGCTTTAATCAAAAAATCATGAAATCGTGGAGGAGGTGGTGCACTATCCTAATTTTATTACTTACGCTGGCATTGGTGCTAACCGCGCTTGCCAATTGGTGGGTGATCAAAAGTACAGAAGACAGAGTGATCACCAATATCAATTTGATAAAGGTTCGCCAAGTGGCATTGGTGCTCGGCACGAGCAACAAACTGCGCAACGGATCGGCTAATCCATTTTTTAAAAACCGAGTCCAAGCTGCTGCGGAATTATACCACGAAGGAAAAGTCTCGCATTTTATTTTGAGTGGCGATAACCGATCCATTTATTACAACGAACCGATCGAAATGAAAAAGGCATTGATCCTGTTGGGTGTGCCCGAAAGGGCCATCACCCTCGATTATGCCGGCCTGCGTACCCTCGACTCCATCGTGCGCAGCAAAGAAATTTTTGGGCAGGACAAAATCACCATCATCACACAGCCCTTTCATTGTTACCGAGCTTTGTTCATCAGCAATTTTTACAACATCGATGCGGTGGCGTTGGTAGCTCAAGAGCAGGGAATTGAGGCTCCGTTCACGGTTTACATTCGCGAGTATTTCGCTCGTACGAAAGCCGTGCTTGACCTCTACCTCCTCAACACTGCCCCTCGCCATTTGGGTGAAAAAGAGCCATTGAGTATTTAGAACCACCTCAAAAATAGCATCGTCATTGCGAGCGAAGGGAAGCAATCCCGAAATCGGAGCTTCAACAGGGGATTGCTTTGATCGTTCCCTCCCTCGCAAAGGCATTCCTTTTATTTTTGAGATGGCTTCTAATTACATCTGACAGATTTACGGTTTTCAAGTTGTCAAGGTTGAAATTTGTAATTTGTCCACTGAAATTAATAGTAACATGAACTTCACCGTTGACAGCAACATCGCCCAAGCAAAAACACTGGACACCAATTTTTATTTGAAAGAAGAATGTTTCCAGCTATCCAAAGAAAAAATTTTTGGCAATTGTTGGCAGTACATTGGTGATACAGACCTCGTAAAAGATAAGGGCTGGGTCACTCCCGTAATCCTGTTGGAAAATTTTATTGATGAGCCACTGCTCATCTCGAAAGACAAAAATGAACAACTGAATTGCCTGAGCAACGTGTGCACGCACCGTGGCAACTTAATGGTGGAGAAACCTTGCCAACTCCACGACATTCGGTGCAAATACCATGGCCGTAGGTTTAGCCTTGATGGCAAATTTCTTTCGATGCCTGAATTTAAGGAAGTCAAAAATTTCCCTTCGCCTGCCGACCACTTGCATCAGTTGCCTTTGCACACCTGGGGCAAATGGCTTTTCACTTCATTGAACCCAAAATTAAACGCAGCAGACTTTCTCAAACCAATGGCCGACCGCGTGGGTTGGATGCCCTTGAAGGAGTTTGTCTTTCATCCTGAACTATCCAAAGATTATTTGATTGATGCACACTGGGCTTTGTACTGCGAAAATTACTTGGAAGGATTTCATATTCCATTTGTTCATGCCGGTTTAAACTCAATGATTGATTATGGAAATTATACGGTTGAACTTTTCAAGTATTCCAGTTTGCAGTTAGGGATTGCCAAGGAAGGGGAATTGGTTTTTGATTTGCCCCTCTCCTCCCCCGACTATGGAAAAAAAATTGCAGGCTATTATTTTTGGGTGTTTCCCAACATCATGTTCAATTTCTATCCATGGGGACTTTCACTCAACATTATTCACCCCCTTGGCGTCAACAAAACAAAAGTTTCATTTCTTTCTTATGTGCTTGACGAAAGTAAACTGCGGCAAGGTGCGGGTGCCGACCTGCACCGCGTAGAGCTTGAAGACGAAGACATTGTACAAAATGTGCAGAAAGGAATACGCTCTCGCTTTTACCACCACGGCCGCTACTCCGTTACCCGCGAGCAAGGCACGCACCATTTTCATCGGTTGATTGCGGAGTTTATGGAATAACTAAGAGCGATTATTTTTTTCCAATTCCCTGACACTGAAAAACGAGCGAGAAATAGTCAGATTTAAGTTGCACCAATTTCAAAATGAAAACAACCAAAGCCCCAACAACCTTCAACGGGCTGGCTGAAATTGGTTGGCTCAATAAAGTTATTTAACTTTCTTCATTTACATGGCAGAAAAGTTAGAACGTTCATTGGGATTGAGGTCAACCATTTCCTTGGTAGTGGGCGGTATCATCGGCTCTGCCATTTTCATGAAGCCTGCCTTGATGGCCTCTCAGTTAGGCTCGCCCCTCCTCTTGATTATGGTTTGGACATTGGCCGGTGGCATCACTTTTCTTGGCGCACTCACCAACTCGGAAGCAGCTGCGATGATGCCCGAAACGGGCGGTCAATATATTTTTTTTCAACGCATGTTTGGCGACTTCATTGCCTTCTTGTACGGATGGTCGGCCTTTGCCGTATTCAACACGGCCGGTGCAGCCTCTATCGCCTACGTCTTCTCGATCTATGCCGGATATTTTGTTCACTTGCCCCGGCTACCCAAAGAAACAGAGCACCTCATTTATTTATACCTTCCCTGGATAGGGAAAATTTTCCCGTTTGAAAACATTGGCGTCAAGTCATTGACTATACTTTTAATTTGGCTATTGACGTTCATCAATTACCGCAGTACCAAGTCGGGTGACCATGTACAAGTGCTGTTTTCATTTTTAAAAATAGCGGCCATGATTTTTTTGGTAGCCGGCATTTTCCTTTTTGGAAAAGGGTCTTTCTCCAATTTCAGTCACAGTGCTTCACACGCTGGCTGGTCATTGATCCTTGCGGTTGTGGCGGCCACTTCAGGTGCGTTTTGGGGATATGATGGATGGAACAACATCACGTTCATGGCTGGAGAAATTAAAAACCCGCAGCGCAATTTGCCGCTTGGTTTGCTGCTCGGTTTGCTCCTTGTCATTTTGATTTATATATTACTGAACCTCGCCTACATCTATGCTTTGCCCATCGGAATAATATCTTCCTCTTTCTTTGTTGCATCCGATGCCGCCTCGAGCGCCTTTGGCTTTGGTGCAGGCGCACTCATCACCCTGATGGTAATGATCTCCACCTTCGGCTGCGCCAATGGAAATATTCTCGCCACGGCACGAGTAACATTCGCGATGGCCCAAGAAAAAAGGTTCTTTACATCCATTGGAAACGTTCACCCAAAATTTAAAACCCCCGGCAATGCGTTGTTACTCCATGGTTTTTGGACATCCTTGCTGATTCTTAGCGGCTCGTTCGACATGCTCACCGACATGTTGGTCTTTGTGAGTTGGTTGTTTTACGGCTTGGGCGCAGTGGGTGTGATGGTGCTCCGCAAAAAATTACCGAACGCTGAAAGACCTTACAAAACGTGGGGCTATCCGTGGGTGCCATTGGCTTTTATTTTGACGGCCACTCTTTTTTTGATCTTAACTCTTTACAACGACATTAAAAATTATTGGGAGGGCACTTCTCCATTGATCAATTCCCTGTTCGGCTTGCTCTTAGCTTCATTAGGCATCCCTTTATATTTTTATTTTAAGAAGAAATACAACAACCAAAAAGCGTGAGGACTAAGAAATATGTAATGGTTTTAATCTTTGCCGTGTATGTGATGTCGCTGCTATGGCTCACATCAGTCTGGTACAACAGCTACACCTCCTTTCATTTCTTTGACGATTTTTTTGAATGGGAATACCTGGATAAGCTCGGCCACTTCTTTACCTCCTTTCAGCTGGGGCTTTTCTTTTATAAAATAGTTGGTGAGCCAGAAAGGCTATATCCATCCACAAAAAAAAAATGGGTTTGCTTTGCTGGTTTTATTCTCCTGCTTCCCATCGAAATCCTGGATGGCTTCTCATTGAATTACGGGGCCTCTCCTGCCGATGTATTGGCCAATGGAATGGGCAGTCTGTTTTGTTATTGGCAGGTGTCATCCAAAGTCCTTTCAGATACCCTTCCTAAATTCTCTTTTCACACAACTGCCTTTACCCTCATCCGGCCCGAGGTGTTGGGCGCAACTATTTTTCAGCAAACGCTAAAAGATTATAATGGCCAAACGTATTGGCTTTCGATTGACGTCAATCAACTATTCACTTCAAAAATATTTCCCGATTGGCTGATGCTTACCGTTGGGTATGGTGCGGATGGGTTGCTGGGCGGCCACGATAACGTTTGGCAAAACAGGGAAGGGAAAACGCTCGATTATTCAACCGTTACAAGAACAAAGCGTATTTTTATTTCGGTGGACATCAACGCCAATAACTTACGCAACCGAAGTAAGTTGCTCAGTTATTTGCTTTCACCCTTTGTGTTGATCAAATTTCCTGGGCCCGCATTGGAAATCAATTTTGAGCAAGGGATTATATTTCACCCGGTTTATTTCTGATCGCTTGGGGATAGACCCAAGTCACGCATGGCAATCTTTTTTACCATATAGCTGATAGCCAGGCCCAGCGCAGCAAAGCCGAGCATGATGTACAAGAAATTATTTTCAAATGTTTTTACTTCAATGGTCAGCAGCCGACCTGCCCAATAGCCGGCAGTGCTAATCGTAGTTGCCCAAATCAATCCGGTAACGATGGTATAAAACAGGTAACGGAGCGGAGGCAATCCACTCATGCCAATGACTAATGGGATTACCACGCGGAATCCATAGAGAAACCGGTAGCTGAACAAGATTTGAAATTTGTGCCGATGAAAAAAATCAGTAATTGGTTTTACTTTAGCTTCGATCTTCGGCCGCTTGGCGATGAACATCTTGCCGTTCAACCGACCGATCAAATAATAAATCCAATCGCTGACAAAGGAACCAAAGAAGGCAGCCAGCACGGTAAAAGGAAACTCAAACAACCCACGGTAAATCAATGACGAGGCCGTAAGAATGGCCGTCTCCCCTTCAAAGAAAGTACCCACCATCAGGGCGATGTAACCGAATTCGTTGATAAATTTTTCCATTTCTAAAGTGCACGTATCGCTCGGTATCATTCCATTCGCCTAGTAAAATGGAAAACTCGTCAATTCGCTGTTTTTATTCCATGCCGTGAATGGTGGATGAAAGGCTGCGGTCGTTGAAGCCACCAACAAATCGGCAAGGTCTGTCCGTTTTCATTTTCGATCAGGTTTATCCATTGAAATTCTCAATGCCTTCATCTTTCGTAAGATAAACTTTAAGCTCAATTTTTTGCCGATTGGATAAATAAATTTTGTAGGTTTCATCAAAATAACTGCGATGACCAATCGCTTTATCGTAAACACCGAACGTACCCAAAAGCAGCTCGCAGGCTTCACGAACCCCATGTACCTCGTGGGCGGTAATGTACTCCACAATATTATTTTTGATCGCATAATTTTGAAACATGGGTGATGCCGCATGTTTTACTGCAATCCGCAAGCCGCACCTCTCCGCCACACCCAAATCGAGCACATCGTCAAACACAAACGCCACTTCTTCGGCCTTCAGGTTATTCAATTTCAAAAAATGGTCGAAGGCAACCAGTTTATTGGTCGATTTAAAATACAAGGCATGAAACCTTTCCCGCTGCGCCAAATACAAAGCAGTTGGGTTATCTTCGCCTGTGATCACACCCACGATGGGAAGCTGTGCATGAATAAGCCAATGCCCAAGGCGCAGCATGTTGGTGCCCATCGCATCCACTTCACTAAATGGGCTTCCTCCGTGAGCAGTTTTAATTCCATTATTAAACACTCCGTCCCAGTCAAAGACGTAAGCTTTTATTTTTGAAAGCCTACCTTGGAATTCAGCAAAAGGGCGACAAAAGTTGCCGCCCAATTCAGTGAAGATATTTTCAGTATTACTCAAGTTAAGTTAAATGTTATAGAGAAAGTTAATAATTCAATTGCCAAAATAGGCCGATTAAATATCCTCGTCACTTTCTCTTTGCCTGCTGCTCATTGCCTTATTGCCAACTGATTTAGTCAACTTCCAGATCCTGAATATCGAGCATTCCTGAAGGTTTGCCATTTTCAGTTACGAGAATCGTATCGACTTTGGATTTCTTGAAAATATCGGCCGCTTCGGTGAGCAACGCATTGGCATCAATTGAAATAGGAGCGTTGAATTTAAAGTCGCCCATTTTTTGGCCCAACACATTTCTACCATCCTGTTGCAGCTTCCTGCGAAGGTCGCCATCCGTAAATACGCCAAGTATTTTGCCGCTTCCTTCTGTTATCGTGACTGCCCCAAAACCAAACTCGGTCATCTTCACAATAGCTTCGGTTAACGTGGTGTCGGCTGAAACGACAGGATTCACTTTGTTGATCGCGTCTTTCACCTTCACCGTCATCAGCCGGGTATGCTCCACAAATTGCTGAGTGCCCAATGCGGTGAAATTATTTTCGGTCAACGACTTCAGTATCTTCCACGGCACGGTGATGGTGTGAGCACCTGCATTGATGGCGTTGCGCACATGTTCGGCATTGCGCACGGAAGAGAACATTACTTTGGTATCATAACCGTAATGATTGACGGCAAACACACACTGCTCAACCAGTTCCAGCGCATCGTGACCTTGATCTTGCAAGCGGCCAACCAATGGACAAACATAGGAAGCGCCTGCTTGCATGGCCATGTATGCTTGCTGAAGCGTGTAGATCAGATGAACATTTACCAACAATCCTTCCTTCCTTAAAAGATTACAGGCTTTTACTCCTTCCAATGAAACCGGTATTTTAAAAACCGTTTTCTTGGGGTCAAGCCCCAAGGCCAGCTGACGCTTCGCCTCTTTCAACACATCTTCGGCTTTGTCGCCCAAAGCTTCGATCTGGAGCACGGGAACGATCTTTGAAAGTTTTACAATCAGTCCGTCCACATCGGTTACGCCTCCACGGTGCATGAAGGTGGGTGTGGTGGTGAGGCCGGTTAAAAAGCCAAGTTGAAACGCGTCTTCAATTTCTTTAAGGTCGGCTGAATCGAGGTATAATTCCATAAAATAATTAGCAGTTATTGGTTTTTAAAAGTTAGTAAGAAAGCAAAGGCTTCAAGCCTAAAGCTGAAAGCTGTTCAGTTCTATTTTAAAACGACATCACGCTGGCGGTACTTCACTTCAATGGCATGAAGTTCAATGAGTGGTTTCAAAAACTCTTCGAGGTCATATACACACAACTGACTTGCCGCATCGCAGAGTGCCTTTTCAGGTTCGGGATGTGTCTCCACAAATATTCCGTCCACACCAGCAGCTACGCCAGCCCGTGAAAGCACAGGCAAAAACTCGCGTGCACCACCTTTGGCATCCGCACTCGGGATTCCATATTTTCTAATGCAATGGGTAATATCAAACACAACCGGATAACCAATTTTGCCCATGTGGTAGAAACTGCGCGGGTCTACAACCAGATCATTGTAGCCAAAAGTATAGCCACGCTCAGTTAATATGATTTGATCATTACCGGCTTCTACACATTTTGTTACCGGGTGCTTCATATTGTCGGGCGCGAGAAACTGGCCGTGCTTGATGTTGATGACACGTCCCGTTTTGGCGGCAGCCACCATCAACGAGGTTTGCATACAGAGGTAAGCCGGGATTTGCAAAACGTCCACCACTTCGCCTGCTGCAGCCGCTTGATCGGGATAGTGAATATCGGTGAGCAATGGGAAACCAAATTGCTCTTTAATCCTGGCCAACATTTTAATGCCCTTGTCGAGGCCAGGGCCATTGTAGTAGTTGAGGCTGCTGCGGTTGTCTTTCATGAAAGACGACTTGTAGATGATCTTGATCTTCATCCGCTCCGAAACCTCTTTGAGTTTCTCGGCAGTTTGCATCATGATCTTTTCTTCCTCAATCACGCACGGACCAGAAATGAGGAAAAGTTCATCGGCACCGCATTCGATGGTACCAACTCTCACTATTTTCTTGTTCATAATCTTGTTCTTTGATGATTTAGTTTTCCCTAACCTAACGGTTGGGAGGAAAATTTAATAAAACTTTTACAAAGGTATTGACTTATTTAAAATTTTAACGTTTAATTTTGCATAAACTAATTTAAGCAAATGCCTTTCAGCTAACGGTAAAACCACAAACGCGAATTGGAAAAAGAATTTACCATACAACGGAACAGCCACTTTAGCACTGATTCCATCAATTGCCGCCAGGCATTGAATAAGTCCCACCGCTCATTGACACGCGTGGGCAGGCGACCGCATAGGCGCATCCGCATCTGATACCCGATCTACAATTTTGAGATCCGGCAGAATACCGAGGGTGTTTTGCCTCTACTGCTTTTAATTTTTTAATCAACACAACTTAGAATTAACGTGAACAATACTATTATTGTGCGTGAGGCAACTCTTGCTGACACTCACTTTGCGGAAACCATCACCAATGAAATGGCCGAGTCGGCCAAAGCACGTGGCACGGGCATTGCCAAGCGCTCGCCCGGATACATCAAAATGAAAATGGAAGAAGGCAAAGCCGTGATTGCGGTAACCCCCAACAATGGGTGGGTGGGATTCTGCTACATTGAATCGTGGGAGCACGAAAAGTTTGTAGCCAATAGCGGGCTGATTGTCTCCCCTGCCTTCCGCAAAAGCGGTGTTGCCACACTCATCAAGCACAAAGTGTTTGAGCTTTCCCGCAAGAAATACCCCAATGCCAAAATCTTCGGGCTCACCACAGGGCTGGCGGTGATGAAAATCAATTCAGACCTTGGCTATGAGCCGGTAACCTATTCCGAACTGACCAACGATGAGGAGTTTTGGAAAGGCTGCCAAAGCTGCATAAACTATGAAATATTGAAAAGCAAGGAGCGCAAAAACTGCATGTGCACCGCCATGCTCTACGACCCGGTGGAGAAAGCTAAAGAAGCAGCCGAAAAAGCAGCACACGTGGCACGGCCTGAGAATTTTTGGGGGCGCAACTTGCGCAACGACAACCGGCTTTTCGATCGCTGGGTAAAATTCAAGCAGTTTGCTTTGCTCAAGGGCTGGCGAAAAAAAGACGAGGAAGGTCAACCAAAGAAGAGTAACTTGTTGGGGATATTTTTTTGGTAAGGAATGTAGAATATTCCAGATTCAAATTCAAGGCCGAAGATTCAATGTCGTTTCCTTAAGCTCCGCTGACATCCTCTCTTTTGTAGAGGAACGAGGTGAGGTCATCAGAAAAGGACTTAAGGAAACGACATTGGCCGAAGATTGGATGTTTAAAGTTAGAAGGAGGAGTTAATCGCAAAATTTTAACACATAAATCGTAAATGAAAAAGATTGTATTGGCGTTCAGTGGTGGTTTAGATACCTCGTATTGCGCCATCCATTTAACAAAAGACTTAGGCTATGAAGTCCATACCCTTACGGTGAATACGGGAGGGTTTGATCAAAATGAAATCAACGACATTGAAAAGCGCGCGTTAAGCCTCGGAGTGAAATCGCACAAGACCGTAAACGAAACCAAAAATTATTATGAAAAAGTGATCCGGTTTTTGGTGTATGGTAATGTGCTGAAAAACTCCACCTATCCGCTCAGTGTCAGTGCCGAGCGTATGTCGCAGGCAATGGCCGTTGCCAGCTATGCCAAAGAAATAAATGCCGATGCCGTGGCGCACGGAAGCACGGGTGCTGGCAATGACCAAGTGCGCTTCGATATGGTGTTCCAGATTTTAGTTCCCGGGTTGGAGATCATCACACCGATCCGTGATAAAAAATTGAGCCGTGAAGAAGAAGTCAATTATTTAAAAGCCAATGGTGTGGCCTTCAATGCAGAAAAAGCCAACTACTCTATAAATAAAGGAATCTGGGGAACATCGGTGGGCGGAAAAGAAACCTTGAACTCGCTGGGCATGTTGCCCGAAGAAGCATGGCCTACGCAAGCAACAAAAAAAGGAAGTGAAGAAGTTGTTCTTGGTTTTGAAAAAGGAGAATTGATTTCCCTCAACAGGAAAAAGTTTTCGCACCCCACCGAAGCGATTCAATTTCTACAATCCCTTGCCAGCCCTTACGGGATTGGCCGCGATATTCATGTTGGCGACACGATCATCGGGATAAAAGGAAGAGTGGGATTTGAGGCGGCTGCCCCGGTGCTGATCATCAAGGCACACCATGCGTTAGAGAAACACGTTCTTACCAAATGGCAACTGAGTTGGAAGGACCAACTCGCGCAATTTTACGGCAACTGGCTGCACGAAGGACAATATTTGGATCCTGTCATGCGAAACATGGAAGCCTATTTGGTTGATTCGCAACAGCACGTTACGGGCGAAGTTTCGATCACGTTGCTACCCTACCGTTTTCAAATCAATGGAATTGCATCACCTTATGATTTGATGTCGGCCAAGTTTGGAAAATATGGTGAAATGAACGTAGGCTGGACGGGCGATGAGGTGAAGGGATTTACGAAGATTTTTGGAAACCAGGTGGCGATTTATCATCATGTAAAAGAAGAAGCAACACACAACTAACAAGTGAACACATTCAATCATAAAATTAAAGCAGCGATCATTGGGGCAGCCGGCTATACGGGCGGTGAAACGATCCGATTGCTGTTGCATCATCCGAATGTGGAATTGCTTTTTGCGCAAAGCAGAAGCCAGGCCGGCAAATGGATTGCGGAAACACATGCCGATTTGATTGGCGAAACGACCTTAAAATTCTCAGAAGGATTCTTGCCCGATGCTGATGTGCTTTTCTTGTGCCTCGGCCATGGCGAAAGCAAAAAATGGCTGACCGAAAATAAAGTTGACTCATCAACAAAACTGATTGACCTCGGAAACGATTTTCGTTTGGGTGATCAAGTTGGCAACCGTGAGTTTGTTTACGGCCTTCCCGAATTGCAACGCGATAAAATCACCAACGCCAACCATGTTGCCAACCCCGGGTGCTTTGCCACGGCCATACAACTTGGGCTTCTTCCCCTTGCCCAAAAAAAATTATTGAGCGAAGTGCACACTACCGGCATTACCGGCTCAACCGGTGCCGGGCAAAAATTGCAAGACACCACACACTTCTCCTGGCGTGCAAATAATATCTCAGCTTATAAAACATTGGCACATCAACACCTTGGTGAAATCAACCGTACCTTAAAATCCCTTCAACCTCAGTTTGATTCAGGTGTAAACTTTGTGCCGTGGCGTGGCGATTTCACCCGGGGGATTTACGTTTCATCGATAATGAATTGTAAATTAGGTTTGAATGAATTAATTGATCTTTACAAAACATTTTACAAGCCCCATCCCTTCACGCATGTTTCAGATTCGATGATCGATTTAAAACAGGTGGTGAACACCAACAAAGCAATTATTCATTTAGAAAAAGTAGGAGATAAATTAGTGATCCACTCCGCCATCGACAATTTAGTGAAAGGCGCAAGCGGACAAGCCATTCAAAATATGAATCTCATGTTTGGGATTGGCGAAACAACGGGGCTTCAACTTAAATCAATCGGCTATTAACATGACAAAGAAAATCGCCATCATTGGGGGTGGAAATCTCGGCACGGCCATCGCTCAAGGTTTGGTCAAATCAAAAATGGCAAAGGCTCCTGCTATTACCATTACGCGAAGAAACCTTTCTAAACTTGTATATCTGAGCAAAGAAGGTTTTCAATTAAAATCAGATAACCTTGATGCCGTAAAAAAATCGGAGCTAATTATTCTTTGCGTCCAACCCAAACAGTTGTCGGCCTTACTTTCGGATATTGGTTTAGTCCTTTCAGCAAAACATATTTTGGTTTCAACGGTCACTGGAATCAGTACAGATGAAATTGCCTCGCAACTGCAAAAGAAAATTCCGATAGTTCGCGCCATGCCCAACACAGCAATCGCCATCGGACAATCGATGACATGCCTATGCGCGAAAGATGCTTCTGAAAGACAATTAACCGAAATCAAAAATCTATTTGATGGATTAGGCAAAACCTTGATCGTTGAAGAGCGACTGATGAAAGCCGCCACCGTGCTTGCCGCTAGTGGGATTGCTTTCTTTATGCGTTACGTTCGCGCAGCAACCCAAGGTGGAATACAAATGGGCTTTGATGCCGAGGAGGCCCAACTGATCGCAGCACAAACCGCCAAGGGTGCCGCTTCACTTTTGCTTTCGCGCGAGTCGCATCCCGAGATTGAAATTGACAAAGTAACTACGCCCGAAGGTTGCACCATTGCCGGCTTAAATGAAATGGAGCACCAGGGATTGAGCTCGGCACTGATCAAAGGGATCATTACTTCATTTGATAAAATTAATTCGATTAAGAAATAACAACCCGTTGCCCTTCATCCATTATCTGAATTGAAATCATGAAATGGCCATCAGCAAAGCAGACCCAGCGGTATGATAATGGCTTTGGGTATTACATGTGACCCTAAAAAATAAATAGTAACGCATGAAACTCTTTGACGTCTATCCTCTGTTCAACATCGAGCCGGTAAAGGCACAAGGTTCTTGGCTTCAAGACAAAGAAGGAAAAAAATATTTGGACCTCTATGGAGGCCATGCAGTGATCTCCATCGGGCACAGTCATCCGTATTATGTGGATGCACTGAAAAATCAGTTGGATAAAATTGGCTTTTATTCAAATAGTGTTCAAAGCTCCCTGCAAGAACAATTAGCAGAAAAGTTAGGGAGGATTTCAGGTTATCCTGATTATCAGCTTTTCCTTTGCAACTCGGGTGCAGAAGCTAATGAAAATGCACTCAAGCTCGCTTCGTTTGTTACCGGAAGAAAAAAAATAATAGCCTTTAAAAAAGGATTTCACGGACGAACATCCGGTGCGGTGGCTGCCACCGACAATCCAAAAATCGTGGCCCCCTTCAATGCGGGGCATGAAATCGAATTTCTTCCTCTCAATGATGAAGCCGCTTTTAATCAATTGATCAATAAAGAAGTTGCTGGCGTTATCATTGAAGGCATCCAGGGTGTTGGTGGAATTCAATTGCCCAGCCATTCGTTTTTACAATTACTCTCCAAAAAATGCAGAGAAGTGAATGCCTTTCTGATCTTGGATGAAGTTCAGTCAGGCTATGGCAGAACGGGTAAATTTTTTGCGCACCAGGTCTCCGGGATTAAGCCCGATTTAATTACTACTGCCAAAGGAATGGGCAACGGGTTTCCCGTGGGTGGTGTTTTGATTGCCCCTGAAATAAAACCATGGAGTGGAATGCTCGGCACTACTTTTGGTGGCAACTATTTAGCTTGCGTTGCTTCGCTTGCTGTGCTGGAGGTGATTGAGAAAGAAAACTTGATGGAGAATGCAGCGCAGCTTGGAAATTATTGGATGGAAAAATTAAAATTGTTTGAACCCATCACTCAAGTTCGTGGGCGTGGGTTGATGATAGGTTTTGATCTGACGGAGTCATTTTCAGCTTTGCGAAATGATTTATTGTTGAAGCA
>JAYVMP010000049.1:0-2433 GCA_043758895.1 Bacteroidota bacterium | reverse complement strand
TAAAAGTTACTTCATCCGCTTCAGGAAAATCATTTTTAAAGGCTTCCGGCAAAACCGTAGGCACTCCGGCTGTGTAATTTTTTCCATTATTCCCATCCGACATGGTCACCACACGGTAAATGCGGTCGTGCTTGGAATGGTTGAGATCAAAACTGTTGTGGTAACGGATGAGCAGAAACAAGACGAGGCTTCCTGCAATGCCTATCGTCAGCCCAAGGATGTTGAGCGTAGTTTTACTTTTTTCTCTCCAAAGGTTTCGGAAAGTTGTTTTTAGATAATTTTTGAACATGGTGGCGAGATTTGAACCTAAGACGATGGAATGGCCGGAAAAGTTTTATTTGCTATTGGCAGGTTGAAACTCAACAGCAGTATTTTTAGGTTTCTTCTCTCGGTAGACGAAACCAGAAGTCATGTTATCCTCTCGTTTTGTTTTTCCTAAATGGAAGGGTTTTTATTGCACCGTTTGCACGGACGAAACCCAAGACGGATGGCCACCTCTTCCTCTTTGAAGAACACGCGGTTTTCCTTTTTCATCCGTTTGCCGGAAGAGCAATGCAATGTGCCATATATTTTTAATTTTGAATTTCCCGCTAATCTTACTTCTCCCTTGCGGATTAAGTTAAATAATGCCGAGTTTATTAATTGATCGTGACGGAGCATGGGCAACCCGGCAAATTGAAAATTGACAAATTAAACAGCATCGTGAAAAATAATCCCCAATGCAAAACGCTCACCCGATTTTATTTCGCTCACCCCGTGTTTCATTTTCGATTTGTAATAGCCCCGAGTGCCTTTTACCGGACGAAAATTGGTAGTGAAGATAAGTGCATCACCTTGATCGGGTAAGATAACATTTGCTTTGGATTGTGCGCGCGGAAGTTGTGATGTTATTACCAATTCTCCGCCTTCGTAGTCCATTCCATGTTGCGAAAGAACAAGTACCATTTGAAATGGGAAATAAATTTCGCCATACAAATCCTGGTGCAACGTATTGAATCCCCCAGTCTGATAACGCAATATCAATGGTGTGGGATGATTTTGTTTATGCCGGTGACAAAGCAAAATGAAATCCGAGTGGTTTTCAGGATAAGTTTCGATACCTAAAAAAGCTGCCCACTGATTCGCGATGGTGGCGAGCCGCGGGTAAAATGTTTCCCGAAGGTGCTGAACCAGACCGGGCAGAGGATAGTTAAAATATTTGTATTCGCCTTGACCAAACCGGTAGCGTTGCATGTTGATGATATTTCGATATAATTCTTGCTTGGGATAAAATTTTATCAATTCGATACATTCTTCTTTCGTTAAAACTTTTGGAATGTATGCAACCCCTTTTTCGTTCAGAAATGAATTTATTTCTTCCCAATTTATTTCATTATTTTTCTTCATCAGGTAAAGGTAGGTCATACAAAAAATGGCCTCAACCCGATAGTTGCGAAAAAGAATGATTGCCTTCAACTTTCCTTTAAATTATCTTTCTTTATACCAATGAAATTGATCATCGATAATCCAAATGAACATTCCCCTGCCTGAAATCTTCTCCTTTGATTTGTGCTTGTCTTTTTTAAAACGCTCGCCTCGTGAAGTGTTGCATCGAATCGAAAATAACCGTGTTACCAAAGCAATAAAGATGGAAGGGGAACCAATCATTTTCCGACTTTATCAAAAGGAAGAAAATCTTTGTGTTGTGTTTTTGAACGGTGATCAGGAGTTTAGCATCCAAAAGCGAATTGCATCTTACATCCGCGAGTGGTTTGACCTTGATACCAATTTAAAACCATTTTATTCGCTTGCTAGCAAGGATGAATTGTTGAAAGACTTGGTAAAGAAATTTTACGGCTACCGCATTATCGGGCAGCCGGACTTGTTTGAATCGTTGGTGTGGGCAGTTTTGGGGCAGCAGATCAATTTACAATTTGCTTACACCCTCAAGCAGCGTTTTGTGCAACAGTTTGGCGATAAAGTACACCACGCAGGAACGGATTACTATCTTTTCCCGGCCCCAAAATTGGTTGCTGCATTGACCGATGAAGATTTATTGCCACTCCAATTTTCCCGGCAAAAGAGCAAGTATGTAAAATTGATTGGCGAAGCCTTTGCCGATGGAACGGTTTCAAAAATAAAACTCGATCAATGCTCATTTGAAGACGCTAAAACGGAGTTGATGAAGATCAAAGGCATCGGCAACTGGACGGCCAACTATGCATTGATGAAAACATTTCGCTACCCCAATGCTTTTCCGTTAGAAGATGTAGGGCTTCACAATGCGATCAAAAATCTGAAAGGTATGAAGGAGAAGCCTTCACTAGCTAAGGTGAAACGCATTTTCAAAAACTATAAAGGCTGGGAAGCTTACGCTACGTTGTATTTGTGGAAGAGTTTGTAATTCCAATGTCGTTTGGGTAACAAGAAGATACGGCCACGAAATTACACGAC
>JAYVMP010000048.1:0-2536 GCA_043758895.1 Bacteroidota bacterium | reverse complement strand
CTTTCCAAACAATGTTCCCTGCGAACGACTTTCTACGAATACATTGACGTATTCACCTTTGTTTTTAGTTTCTCTCGGAAAAATCACTACTTTATTGGCCGAGTTTCTTCCTTGCAAAAAATCTTCCGAGCGCTTCGATGTCCCTTCGATCAAAACCTTGTGCACTTTGTTCACATCTTGCCCATAACGAAAGCGTGATATCTCGGATTGTTTTTTGATGATTTCATCCAGCCGTCTTTTTTTTATTTCTAATGAAATGTCATCGGTCAATTTTTTGGCTGCCAGTGTGCCTGGCCTTTCTGAATAATAGAACATGAACGAGTAGTCGTAGTTCACTTCTTCCATGATGGATAGGGTTTCGCGATGGTCTTCTTCGGTTTCGGTGCAGAAGCCCGCGATCATATCCGAGGTGATGCCACAATCTTCCCCCAAAATGGCGCGGATACTTTTTGCCCGATCCAAGTACCACTCGCGCGAATAACCGCGGTTCATTAACTCCAGTATCCGTGAACTTCCGCTTTGCACGGGCAAATGGATGTTCTTGCAAATGTTTTCATGCCTGGCCATGGTGTGCAGCACTTCATTGGTAATGTCTTTGGGGTGCGAAGTAGAGAAGCGCACGCGAAGATCAGAATGAACCAACGCCACCATTTCCAGCAGCTTGGCGAAGTTGATAACTTGGTTCACATCTTTTTTCTCTAACCGTGCCTTATTGTTTTCTTCTTCGCTCCATTTGTACGAATCCACGTTTTGACCGAGCAACGTTACTTCGCGATAGCCTTTGGTAAATAGATCGTTGGCTTCGGCCACAATGGAGTGCGGATCGCGGCTGCGCTCGCGCCCACGCGTGAATGGCACTACGCAAAACGAACACATGTTGTCGCAACCGCGCATGATGGAAATAAAAGCAGTGACGCTATTGGAATTCAATCGCACCGGACTGATATCGGCATACGTTTCTTCGCGCGATAAAAATGTGTTGACGGCTTTGGTTCCTTCATCCACTTGCGAAATGAGTTGGGGCAAATCGCGGTACGCATCTGGGCCAGCCACGAGGTCCACTATTTTTTCTTCTTCCAGCAATTTGGTTTTCAACCGCTCGGCCATGCAGCCGAGAATGCCCACAATCATTTCAGGTTTCCTTTTCTTAAACCCGTTGATGTGGTTAAGCCGGAAGCGTATCGTCTGCTCTGCCTTCTCGCGAATAGAGCACGTATTAAGAAAAACCAGATCGGCTTCTGCAATTTCAGAAGTAGTATCAAAGCCTTCTTTGTTTAAAATAGAAGCCACGATCTCACTGTCAGAAAAATTCATGGCGCAGCCGTAGCTTTCGATGTACAGCTTCCGTTTGTTTCCGGAATTATGGTCGGGGGTGGTTTTGACTTCTTCCGTCAACTCCGTTTCCCTATCTAAAAAATCTAAATCTGGGATCAAATTCTGCATCTTCCACATTATCGGATTGCAAATTTAACAAAAACCCTGTCTTTAGTGACACATTGGCAAGGGTATTCAAGATTTGAAAAATCGATTTTTAATGTATTTACAATAAGGCAATTGTTAAAGAGACTTTTACTAAAGGATCATGTGGATCATCATTATTGTCGTAAAATTACTTGCCCGCTTTCTTTTTCAATGCTTGAAGTTCTGTGATGTCGGTTTGGATGCCGAGCAAACCGATCTGTTTTAAATGTGGAATATAGAATGCTTTTTTTGTGGTGGTCAATGTTCTGGTCTGGCCATTGAGTGTTTCATCAAATACATACGTGTCACTTCCTTTTTTTATAATCTCCAGTTCTTGGTTGCGCCATTCCTGGGCTGTCTTGGCATCGACAAAATCAAAATCACTTTTCCCAATCAGTCCATCCACGCTCAGGTTGTGCGCTTTGGCCACATTGGCATTGGCCAATACCATTTTGCCGTTTTCATCTTTAAGAAAAATCTTTTGCGGCAACTCATTCAAAATGTTCACTGTGGTATCAAGCAGACTTTTTGCCTCAATGCTTTGCCTTTGAATTTCTTCTTGCGTGGCAGTTAGCTCTTCCATGTTTTGGCGCATTTCTTCTTCCTGGCTGCGCATTTCTTCTGTTTGTTGCTGTGTCTCGGCAAGCATCGTTTCCATTTTGGTGGAGACCTTTGCATTGATAATAGCCGAAGCAACAAACTCGCCTGCTTTCTCCAAAAAAATAATCATATAAGGTTGAAATAAATGAAACGATGCCAACTCAAGCACGGCTTCGATTTTGTTATTGTACTTTAAGGGGACAACACACAAACTGGCTGGCACTGATCGGCCAAGCCCTGATGAGATTTGTACCAGCGAGGGAGGCACCTCTTTTAAAATTGTTGGTTCTCCGTTGATATATGTTTGGCCGATGAGGCCGCTACCAATCTCAATCCGTTTCTTATTGCCCTCTTTATTTTCAGTAGCGTACGTGCCGGCCAATTCAAGGAATGGATCGTGCGGGTTTTCTTCGTTGTAAATAAAAAGAGAACCTTGCTGTGCCTCTAAATAATGGGTAAGATAATTGGTTGCTTC
>JAYVMP010000047.1:0-5588 GCA_043758895.1 Bacteroidota bacterium | reverse complement strand
CTAATGGCTCAACGGCCTGCGCCTGACGTTATTGAGACCTCAAAAGGCCCACTAAGTATTCAACCGATTAAACACGCTACCTTGGTGCTAACGTGGAATGGTAAGACCATCTACGCTGATCCGGATGGAGGGGCTAAAGCTTTTGATGGCGTGGCCGCCCCAGACCTTATTTTGATCACTGACATCCATGGTGATCACTTCAACGCAGAAACCCTGCTCGCGATTAATACTTCCAAAGCAGTAATTATAGTTCCTCAGGCTGTTGCAGATAAGCTATCGGATAACCTGAAATCAAGAGCTGTGGTACTAAACAATGAAAAAACGATTATTGAATTGGGTATTTCCATCACCGCCATCCCTATGTATAACTTGCCCGAGTCAACCGACTCAAAGCACACCAAAGGACGGGGCAATGGATATGTTGTTACTTTTGGCGATAAGAAAATTTACATTTCGGGTGATACTTCAGGTGTCCCGGAAATGCGGGCACTGAGAAATATTGACGTTGCGTTTGTGTGTATGAATTTGCCTTATACAATGGATATCCACGAAGCTGCTTCGGCTGTAGTTGATTTTAAACCGAAGGTGGTGTATCCCTACCATTATCGTGGCCAAGGTGGATTAGCAGATACAGAAGCATTCAAAAAAATGGTTAACGGATCAAATGCTGCAATTGATGTTCGATTAAGGAATTGGTATCCGAATTGAACCGTGGGCAAACGCGCTTGACAGAGCGATTAAAAAAAAGCAACCTGATTTAGGTTGCTTTTTTTATCTAAAAGAGGCTTGAAATTACTTTAGCGACTTCTGAAGTTCTTCGTTCATGTTTTGATAGTCGCGGTTTTTTGCTTTGATAGATTCCTCCAATGATTTTTGAGAAGTAGCGAGTGCACCGGCTTTATCACCCAACGCTTTTTGTATCCGGGCCTTCTGGTACAAAACATAGTAGGCAGGGTTCATCTCCGCTGCTTTGTTGATCCACTCTGATGCTTGCTTCAGGTCTTTGCCATTCTCTAAGTAATAAACGGCTGACTGCTGGTAACTCCCGGCACTTACTTTGGTGCTGGCGTCAATCGACTTCATCACTTTGGCATCGAAGTCAACGCCAATCGTAAATTTAACCGAAGTGTTTTCCCAAGTCAACTGCACCTTTGCCGTTTTGCTGTCGTCCGAGATATCACCAATGTTAAAAGTCAACGTTTCTACTTTTTCAGCAAATTTTTCTGATTTCACTTTAAAGTTAGCTGCTTCTTTGGTTTTGTCGTAGTGCTCGGTATCGCCACCAAGGGTCACGTCTTTGTAGAGTGATACGGTCCATTCTGAAGCACCGGGCCAGGTAAAAATCAAATATTCGCCAGCGGGTACTTTGGTGCCTTCCACCGTCACCTCATCAGAGAAAGAAATTTTAGTCCCGTTGTTTGCACCCGTTCTCCAGATGGAACCATAAGGTGTAACAAAACCGGCCCCTTCGCCAAAAATCTTGCGGCCTTTGATGCGAGGGCGGGAATAGGTGATTTTTACATCGGTTAAGCCAACAACGGCAGTAACTGATCCAGCGGGGCTTGCCGAGGGTGTCTGCACTTGTGCCTGGCCGGCAACGTAGCATACGAATAAGAGAAAGGTTAGGAAGGTTTTCATAAAATTTGTTTGTTTTGTTAATCTATCAGTAAAATTAAAATAGTTTAGCGGCAAATATACTTTTTAACATCGCTTTAACAATTTCATGAAACTGGCGCAGTCGTTTTTTTTGCGGGGAAATGTGGCTACCATTGCTAAGCAACTATTAGGTAAAATCTTAACCACAAGAATCAGCGACCAAATAACGAGTGGATTAATCATTGAAACCGAAGCGTATTCTTATAAAGAACGAGGATGCCACGCCTACAAGGGAATGACGAAGCGTAATGAAGTGATGTTTGATGCCGGAGGGGTAGCCTATATTTACCTTTGCTACGGTGTGCACGAAATGTTTAATGTGGTGACGAACCAAAAAGGAAAAGCCGATGCGGTATTGGTGCGGGCATTGGAGCCGTTGGCCGGAATTGAAGCGATGAGGGAACGGACAAAGACCCATTCGGAAAAAAAAATAGCTTCAGGCCCAGGCAAATTGACAAAAGCGATGGGTATTGACCGGAGATGGAATGGAAAAGAGCTCGACAGTGAAGAAATTTGGATTGATGACAGAACCATTAAAATAAAAACGAAAGACATCATTAGCAGCCCACGGATTGGAATCGACTATGCCGGTGAGGATGCAAAACTTCCCTGGCGGTTTACCATCAACAACATTCATGATTACAAATTCAAAACTTAAAGATTTGGAGCGATATGGAATTTGTAATTTTGAATCGCGATGTCGATAAGGCAAGCCATCCGACTGTTCAAACAGGTGCAACAACTATTCGTGTGTAATTCCATTTTGTAATATTTGAAATGAAATTAATCCTGTACATCTTCTTGCTTTTATTCACAACGGTGTTGTTTGCCCAACGCGTAATGATCTCACCTTTTAAATTGGTGAACTCGGCCTATGATGAGCAATGTCCCGTGATCACCCCCGATGGTAAAGCGCTCTATTTTACGGTAGCCAATCATCCTGAAAACATAAAAGATAAAAAAGATTTGGGCGACATTTGGGTGTCGCTGTGGATGGGCAGTGCATGGGCCAAGCCGATTCATGGCGGGAATGTGATCAACGATGTTTCCTACAATGCGGTGGCCGGCTTTAGTGCCGATGGCAATCAACTTTTTTTGTTGGGGCATTATGGAAAAGATGGAGTGGCTTCAACCCAGGGCATTGCAGTTTCTAAAAGAACGGAATCGGGGTGGTCAATCCCTGAAAATATTAGCATGCCTTATTTCCTTAATCGATCGCCAACGTTATCGGGGATGATCAATACGGAGGGTACTGTTTTTGTGTTTGCGGCTGACTCCTACAATACGCGCGGGGTGGAAGATATTTTTGTAAGCCTTAAAAAGGATGGCCAATGGACAGAGCCGATCAACCTCGGCAATACAATTAATTCCTCTTTTCAGGAACTGAGCCCATCCCTGAGTGCCGATGGCAAAACAATTTATTTTGCTTCCAATGGGAGAAAAGGTTATGGTGGATTTGATATTTATAGGTCCACACGCTTAGATGAAAGTTGGACTGCCTGGACTTCTCCGCTAAACATGGAGCAACCACTCAACTCAGAAGCTCGCGAACTTTTCTACCGGCCATCCAAAAGCGCGCAGCTGTTCACCACTACACGCAATAGCGATGGCTATGGCGACATCCGGGCATTAATTGATTCAACTCAGCAGACACGAACGGATACGATCAAAATTTTGGAAGTGAACTATAATCTAAGAGCTGGCCGAAGCAAAGAAGTAGTTATTTCAGGGCGCATCACGAGTTCTAAAACAAGTGCGGGACTGCGTGCCAAAATTTTATTTAGGTCTGATTCGTTGTATTCAACAAGCTCTTCTTCAGATGGGAGATTTAAATTGACCATTCCGGCCACTAAAGTTTACAACATTGAAGTGCAGGCTACCCATTTTGTAAACCTGTCCGAGCGGCTCGACATTCATACCTTCGAATTGAAAACTCTGGAGATGAATTTTAAACTTCAGCCTATCGAGGTGGGGGCGGTGGTGAATTTGAAAAATATTTTATTTTATATGGGCACCACCAATTTGCTGGAAGAATCTTATCCGGAACTGGATGTGGTGGTGGACTTTTTAAAAAGCAATCCAAAAGTTGAAATTGAACTGGAAGGGCACACGGATAATCGGGGTGATGCAAAAAAAAACGTGGCGCTCTCACAACAGCGTGTCGATAAAATAAAATCGTACTTGGTTACAAAAGGAATCGGCTCGCGCAGAATTAAAGGCAAGGGCTTTGGGGGCACCCGACCCATCGCCACCAGCGATAGCGAAGAATCACGCAAACTCAACCGGAGGGTAGAGTTTGTTATTGTGAAGGATTGAAATCACTTTTGCTGCTACGATAATCACAGCGATGTTGAAACGAATTTTTTTTTCAGGGCTTCAATGGAAGGGGAACATCTATGTGGCCCTTGTGCTCAGTTTGCTATTGGTCATGTTGCTGTACACCGCAGGCAGGCTGGGTTTCTATCTTTTCAATCTTGCCTTTTTTCCCAACGTCACGTGGTCGCGAATGGCAGTTATTATGCTGGGAGGGCTTCGGTTTGATTTATCGGCAACCCTGTATTCCAATTCCCTTTTCATACTACTGATGATCATCCCCCTTTCGCTCCGCTTTAAGGCGTTGTATCAAAAAGTGGTTTATTGGATTTTTATGATTGTCAACTCCGTAGCCTTCGCCATCAATACCGCAGATTTTATTTATTATCGATTTACCTTACGCAGAACTACCGTAAGCGTGTTCAGTCAATTTAAAAATGAGGATAACCTGGGGAAGCTTGCTTTTCATTTTCTATGGGACTATTGGTATGCACTTTTGTTTTGGGCGCTTACCGTTACCCTATTATACCTCGGTTTTAAAAGAATAAAATTTTCCGGGCCTCAGCTCCACCACAAGATTTCATATTATGGATTTGGGATGGCCGCCATGTTGTTGAGCATTTATCTTTTTGTCGGGGGTGCCCGTGGCGGCTTTCGCAGCAGCACCCGGCCGATTACGTTGAGCAATGCGGCTGCTTATGTAGAAAGCCCCAATGAAATCAGCTTGGTGCTGAATACGCCATTTGCATTGATGCGAACAGCTAAGGCCAGTGTGATCAAGAAAGTAAATTATTTTGCTTCCGAAGAAGAATTGAACAATGTTTTTACCCCGCAGCACACACCAAAGGATACGGTTGCTTTCATCCCTCAGAATGTTGTAATCCTAATTCTTGAAAGCTTTTCAAAAGAATTTATTGGTGCGTACAATAAGGACCTAATGAATGGGCAGTACAAAGGATACACACCCTTTCTCGATTCCTTGATTAACGTGAGCGATGCCTACCAGTATTCGTTGGCTAATGGGCGAAAATCAATTGACGCGATGCCCTCCGTTATTTGTAGCATTCCATCCATTGAAGTGCCTTACGTCCTTTCTCATTTTTCCGGAAATAGGATTAATAGCTTGGCGAGCCTGTTAAAAGAAAAAAAATATTATACGGCATTTTTTCATGGCGCGCCAAATGGTTCAATGGGTTTTGATGCGTTTGCCAATCTCGCTGGCTTCGATCATTATTATGGAAAATCGGAGTATGATAACGATGCGGACTTTGATGGGATATGGGGCATTTGGGATGAACCATTCCTGCAATTTTTTGCAAAAAAGATGAACTCTTTTAAGCAGCCGTTCTTTACCACATTGTTTACCGTTTCATCCCATCACCCGTATAATTTGCCCGACCGCTATGAAAATAAATTTAAAGGCGGCCCCAAGCTGGTTCATCGCACCATTGAATATACCGACTATGCTTTGCGAAGATTTTTCAAAACGGCAAGCGGGATGCCTTGGTTTAACCAGACTCTTTTTGTTATCACTGCCGACCATGCTTCGGCTGAGATTCAAATACCTGAATACAATTCGGCCTGGGGCTATTTCTCAATCCCAATATTTTTTTACCAAC
>JAYVMP010000046.1:0-8680 GCA_043758895.1 Bacteroidota bacterium | reverse complement strand
ATCACTGGCGACCCTGATTTACTTGTTCTGAATCCATTTGAAAACATCTCCATCCTTTTGCCCAAAGAATTTTTAGAAAAGTTTTGACGACCTTCGATTACTTCGAGCAGGTGCGGTGGGCAGAAGGTGCGCAGAAGGCGAACTGGGAATATGGGTTTGTGATCACTCATTTTTCAATGAATCAATTGGATTTTTTATAATGGCTTTGATAGTTTGACCTAGTACGGTCACCATCGCAAAAAATACCACGGTCACTATCGGAAAAATAAAGTACCATACATTCAATTCAATCTTAATGGCAAATCCATTCAACCATTCTTTTATGCCGAAGTAGGCCAACGGAGTGGAGATCAAAGATGCCATCACGATCAGAAATAAATACTCACTTGACAAAGTCATGAAAAGGTGAACAAATGGCGCACCCAAAACTTTGCGTATGCTTATTTCCTTCAGACGTGCGTTAATGGAAAACAACGATAACCCAAATAGTCCCAAACCGGAAATGGTAAACGCCAGCAGACAAAATAAATTGAACAACCGCACCACACGTTCATCATTATCATATTGTTGATTGAAACGATCTTCTAACAGAAAATAATCAAACGCATTATTGGGAAAGAAAGATTGCCACGCCTGCTTTATTTGAGATAGCGCACCAGGAATATTTTTATCAGTGCCTGCCGTAAGTTTCAGTGTCATCGAAGGCCCCATGTTTGCGGTATAAAGCATTGGCTGAATAGCTTTCTTCAATGACTCTTGGTGGAATTCCTCTATCACGCCTACAATCAGACACTTACTCGCATTTTTGCGCAGCCCCCAATAAATAAATTCACCTATTGCACCTTCTGCGTTTTTATATCCGAGCACTTCTGCACCTTTGCGGTTGATTATGACAGGTTCCAGCTTATCGCCAAAATGTTTACCGGGGAAATCTTTAGGAGAAAAGTCGCGACCAGCCAATAATCTAAGTCCGTAGCTTTTAACAAAATCAGGATCGATCACGTTGATGCCAAAACTTATTGCAATGCCATCAGTTGATTTCATAATATCCCCACCCCAGCCTGAACCCATCATGTTGCCAGGTACATCCGTTGAGGTAGCTATGGAATGAATGATCGCTTGTGATTTAAGTTGATCCTTAAATCCCGAAAGTTTTTGAAGATAAGTGGAATCTACGTTGGCAGGTGCGGTCAGCACAATGGATCGTTTTATATCAATGCCGAGCATTTGCTCTCTTAAGAAAGTAAACTGCTGTTGAAAGATCAGGATAACAATAACTAAAACTACTGTGCATGAAAATTGAAAAAATAAAATTGCTCTCCTCATTGAAAAACCATTTCGTGGTGCTTGCCATTTTCCTTTTAAAACTTTCACGGGATTTAGCGATGAAAAAAAATGAGCGGGAAAGAACACTGAAGTAAATATGCCTATGATGAACACGCCTACGGCCAGAGCGTTCAATCTG
This sequence comes from Bacteroidota bacterium, assembly GCA_043758895.1. GTDB lineage: Bacteria > Bacteroidota > Bacteroidia > Cytophagales > Cyclobacteriaceae > ELB16-189. The sequence continues at coordinate 7,215 of JAYVMP010000046.1, read as the reverse complement.
CTATCAGCTAAATTGAAAATTGAAAACACAGAGATATAAGGAAGTCCAATCCACCTATAAAAGGGTGGCGCTGTTAAATTGAAAAGGATTACCGCAAGAATGAAACTGACCCCATTCATCATAAACGTCTCTGTCAAAAATTGAACACCTATTGCATTTCGTGAAGCACCGGTTACCCTGCGTATCCCAACCTCCTTTGCCCTCACCATGAACTGCGATGTAGTAAGATTGAGATAGTTCATCCAAGCCATGATCAACACAATCACTCCGATTATCATTAAAAGGTAAACGGTAGTTGCGTTTCCCGGAATTTTTGGTTGGTCTTGTAAATCACTAGTAAGATGGATAGAGCCAATCTGCTCAAGCACAAATTGAGTTTCCTGGTTGTTCGACTTGGGGATGTTCTGAGAAACCAAGACATTCATACGTGCTTCGAAAAGTTCAGTGTTTGTTTGTGGCAAAAGTTGAATGTACGTAATGGCATCAACGGGATCTGGCAATGAGCCGAGGGAAGCAAGGATATTAATATCAAGGTGAGAGTTGATTGGAAAATTATCCATAACACCTGTCACGGTATAGTCGTGCGTTTGGAGTCTTCCATGAAGCCTCATGGTTTTACCCATGGGATCTTCACCACCGAAATATTTTTTTGCTACAGACGATGAAAGTATAATAGAAAAAGGCTTTTGCAATGCGTTGCTTTTATCACCGATCAAAAATTTAATTTGAAACACAGAGGCGAAGGCCGGATCGGCAAAGTAGAAGCCTCTCTTCTCATTGAAGATTTTTTCCTCGTTCTTCTCAGTCGTGGCAAGTGTACAATCAAACCAATTGCCGGTAGAGACTAACCTGACAGCCTCAACGATTTCGGGCAGTTTATCTTTGAGTATTGGGGCTGCCTTAACTGGCGTGATCGCGCTCTTATATTTTTCAACTCCGTTCTCTAACGAAACAGAACCAACACGATAAATAGTACTTAAAAATTGCTTATCGTAGCTAAGTTCAAAAAAAGCATATTGAAAGATGAGCAGACACGCGGTCATGCTCACTGACAGGCCGAACACGTTGATAGAAGAGAATACCTTATTCTTCCTTATCACACGAAAAGCCATCTTCAGATTGTTTTGTAGGAGTATCATAGACATTAAATGTATAGACTGATTTCGAAAAAGGATACCTGGCCGAAAATATCTGATCACATTCCAAAGCATTCTTCTCTTTGCTTTTCTTTCTCCAAACGATTTTACATCGCGTTCAAATTTTTGAGGCAAGTCGCCTTCGATTTCTTCGAGCAGATGCGGTGGGCAGAAGGTGCGCAGGAGGCGAAGCGTGTGCCGGGGAATATGTGTTTTATCCTCTTTCATTCAATAGGGGCTTAGAAAAATACTATGCGGTTTTTCATATCTTTGGTAAGCAATAAATCTATAAAACGATGGAACGAATTGTCATTGAAGTATCGTCCAACGTGGCACGTGCATGGCGCAAAGCTCCCGAAAACAAAAGGAAACAACTTGGCAATGAAGTGAGTGTGCGAATTGGGAAAGAGCTGCTGAAAGGCTCGAAAGAAGAGTACCTTTCTTTTATTGGCGAACTCCAGCAGACCATGAAAGAGCGCGGCCTTACACAAGAAATACTGGATGATATTCTGAATGAGAATTGATACCGTTTTTATTGTTGACACCAATACGATTATCAGTGCCCATTTGGTATAAGGCAACTTACCCGATAGGGCTTTTAAAAAAGCATTGAGCTTGGGCGCGATCGGCATCTCAGAGCAAACGATGGCCGAATTTGTAGAGGTAGTCTTTAGAAAAAAGTTTGACAAGTATTTTAAAACAGACGAGGCTCGGTATAAGTTGATTGAAAAAATTGAAGCATACTCGATTTTGTTTTCAACAGATGAAAAAATTACATCCTCCGCTGACCCAGATGACAATATGTTTTTAGAATTGGCTGTTGCTGCAAATACCGTCTGCATTATTTCGGGAGACCCACACTTGCTTACATTGAATCCTTTTCGGGGCATACCCATTCTTAGCGCGGCAGATTTTCTCAATAAATTTTGAGGACTGATTTTTATCTTTGGTTTCTTCTCTCGCTCAAACTTCTGCAATAAGCCGCCTTCAATTTCTTCGCATTGATAAGAGGGGCAGAAGGTGCCCAGCAGGCGGATGGGGAATATGGTTTTAGGTTTACTCATTCTTCAAATGATCCACAGGGTTGGCATTCGCAGCCTTGAACGTTTGAAATCCCGAAGCCAAACCAACTATCACCAGTAATGCTGCAACCGGCAACACAAAAAACAAAGGGCTGATCTCAATCCTTACGGGGTATGTTTGCAGCCAGCTATTGGCAGCGAAATAAATGAGCGGTGACGCAATAAGTGTAGCGATTACAATCAACCTGAAATATTTTTTGGAAAGCAATAGCATCAGGTTGGCTACACTTGCACCCAATACTTTGCGGATGCTGATTTCTTTTAAGCGTGAGTTGGCTTCGAAGAGTGTGAGACCAAGTATGCCAAGGCATGCGAGAAAAACTGCTATTCCAGCAAAGGCACCAAAGATTCTTCCAAAGTGTCTTTCGGATTTGAATTGTTGGTCGTAATAGTTGTCAAGAAAAAAATAATCGAAAGGACGGTCGGGGAAAATTTCCTTCCAACTTTTCTCGATGTAAGTCAAAGCGGCTTGTGGATTGACACTTGCGTTTAATTTTATCGAATAGTAGGCAGCCTGAAAACTCTGTTGGTTGAACCAAAATATGCATGGACTGATCGCCTTCTTTACAGCTTCATGATGGTAATCTTCAACTACTCCAATTATTTTGAAGTGAGGATCGACCCAATCCCAAATGTTCATGTAAACAGGTTGGTTCAAGGCTTCTTCTGCCGATTTAAATCCCAAGGCGGTAACGGCACCTTCATTCAAAATGATTTGACTCATTTTTCCCGAATCTTTGTCGGTGCTGGTATAATTTACTCCAGCTTTTAATTTTAGTTGATAAAGAGGAATATAATTTTGATCAATGAACAGCAACTTGTAGCGCGTGTCGCTATAGGCATCGCCTTGGTTTCGCTTCAGGTTATTAACGATGGTAAATTCGATTTCTCTACCGGGAATGGCCGATGAACTTGAAAATGATTTTATTGCTGAGCCTGCTAAAACCTTGTCTTCGAAAAGTTTGTATTCTTTGTTTTTTTCTTGCATGCTTTGATCGATGTAAACGGCAGGATTTCGAACTACCACTACTTTTTCAATGTCAATTTTTTTGTTCGTCAATTGCATCAGGTCAAGTTGCTTCAGGGTAGTCGACAGAAAACCAATCAGCGACAACGAGGCAGTAAACTGAATCACCATCAGCGATTTTCTAAGCAGGCTTCCTCTGTTTGCGCCAGTCACGCCTTTTACGGCTTTGATTGGATTTATCTTGGCAAGAAAAATGGCCGGATAAATGCCGGTGGTTATTGATCCGATGACGAATATAACAGCTGCAAAAAGCCAGACATTTTTGTTATACCAATCGAATCCGTTTATCGGTAATCCGGTAATAAAACTAAACTGTGGAAGTGTGAACCACATTAAAATTAACGCCATTAGAATGGAGAACACGCTCATGCAGAAATACTGAACCAAAAATTGAAGAGCTAAGTCTTTTTTGCTCGACCCAATGATGCAGCGGATACCCACTTCACGAACGCGATGGGCAAATCGCGCAATCTCAATATTGATATAGTTAATCCAAGCGATGACAATAATCACTAAGCCCACAGCTATCAAAATGTAGATCAGCATTAAGTTGCCACTGGGTTTGATTTCATCATGAAAATTTGAATTGAGGTGAATGTCGGTAACGGGCTGCAATCCAATTTTCACGCCTTTCATCTCTGGCGTCTCTGTACTTAACTTTTCAAAAAAATGAATCAGCCGCTCAGATATTTTATTTGGGTTGTTTTTTTCAGAAAGCAAAACGTACGTGTATAGTTCTGGATGCTCCCAACAATTTTTGTTGCACTGTTGCGATTTGCCTGGGCCGACAATAAAACTTGCCTGTAGGTGAGAATTTTCTGGCAGGTCGCGGAAAACCCCCGACACCGTGTATGGGATTGATTCTTCGTTTCCAAATAGAGTTTTGCCCAATGGATCTTCATCTGCAAAAATCTTCTTTGCAATTTTTTCTGATAATACAATTCGGGTTGAGTCTTTTAGTGCATCTGTAATGCTTCCTTTCACAAGTAAAGAAGGAAACACTTTGAAAAAAGACTGATCTGCATATACAAGCCCGCCCGTCTCAAAAAACATCTTGTTTTTATAGCTGAACGGAAGGCCGATAGTTGGAAAAACTTGGTCAAAAGAAGTGAATCCGTTAAGATCAGAGAAATGTTCTTTCAAAATCCAGCGAATCCCTGGGTATTGTTTCGCTGATGTATTTTTAAGTTCGCCATTTTCGTACTTTGAATAGGTGAGCCGATAAATTTCATTTTTGTTCTCATGAAATTGATCGTAGCTCATTTCATAACTTACGTATTGCACAATAAGGAAGAAAGCTACCATACCGATGGCAAGCCCAGCAATGTTGATCATCGAAAAGACTTTGCTCCGCATCAAATGGCGAAAAGCAATCTTGAAATAATTTTGTAGCATATATCCAACGTTTAGTTCGATTAAAAACTTATTCCTCAACATAATCCCTGGCCTGAAATAGCTGATCACGTTCCAAAGTAATCTTCGCTTGGCTCTTCGAAGTCGAGAGGTGACAGACACCTTTGAGGGGTCGGTCACCTGAAGATCGCGTTCAAACTTCTGCAGCAAATCGCCTTCAATCTCTTCCAACAGGTGCGGTGGGCAGAAGAGGCGAAGAATGCGGATGGCAAAAAGTTTATCAGTTTTCATGTCTGCTTTTAGTAGATTTGTTTTATGAAAACGATAACCATTGAGTTGAACGATGAGGTGGCAGACAAAATCTTATCCATGGACAATGCCAAGCGGTTGCTTGCTTTCAAATTTGTAACTGACCTTGAGAAAAAGAATGACTGGAAAAGGCTCTTTTTAAAAACTGCCGAGAATGCTGAAAAATTAGGGCTTACTGATGAAAAGCTGAAGGACTTATTGAAAGACGAGTAGATGCGCGTTGTCCTTGATACGAACGTAATTATCAGTGCGGCACTTTCCAAAAACTCCACTACTTTTCGTGCGTTTGAACGGGCTATGGATTCCCACACTCCGCTCATCTCTTTCGCTACCTTTGAAGAGCTCCAAGAGACATTGTACAAACCTAAATTTGACAAATACTTTTCCTTGGAAGATACCCGGCCCGGCATTATCGAAACGGTGCTTCGGTTCGGCTCCGTTATCATTCCAATAACTAAAGTAAAAGTGTGCCGACACGCCAATGACGATAAATTCTTAGAATTAGCTCTATCGGGCAAAGCCGATTGTATTGTTACAGGCGACCCAGACTTGTTGGTACTTAATCCCTTTGAAAGCATCCCCATCATTTCTCCTAATGAATTTTTAGAAAAATTTTGATTCAATTCATTTTTAGCTGTGGAACTAGTTTCCACAACTCCACGCGCGATTCTTTCATCGCCTTCAACATCGCCATGCCCGCACTGGTGATGGTGTAAATCCGTTTTCTTCGACCGCCACGCTCGTTGGTTGCTCCACCGAATTTTGATTTGATGTAGCCTTTGTCTTCAAGGCGGTAGAGCGTTACGTGAATCGCACTGAGGTTGGCACCACGTTTCACCCGCGTTTCCAACTCTTCGGCAATCCCCGCCCCGTATGCATCTTCTTGCAATGCCGCCACCAGTGTTAAAATCAGTTCTTCAAATTCACCCAAGTATTCTTTTGCCATATCCTTATATTTTGTTAAGTAAATAAAGGGAAATAATTCTTATTTGCCAAATGGTATCTCAATTTGCAAGTTCTTTGGAAATTTTTGTTGATTACAAAATCAAATTTGGTGTGCAAACGGATGTTGGCAATCGGGTCGAAAATCATCTACCTTTACTGCATAAATTTTTTGATCATGGCACAAGCAGAATTGATCATGCCCAAAATGGGCGAAAGCATCATGGAGGCTACTATTTTAAAGTGGCTCAAAAAACCGGGCGACAAAATCGAGCAGGACGAATCGGTGCTCGAGGTGGCTACCGATAAGGTGGATACCGAAGTGCCTTCAATCCATGCCGGTGTGTTGAAGGAAATACTTGCCCAGGAAGGGGACGTGGTAAAAGTGGGTAAGCCGATCGCCATCATTGCAATGGAAGCTGTGTCAGGAAAAACAGAAGAACCTGTTCCTCTTCCGGTGATGGAGAAAGTAGCTTCTGTAGTGGAGACGATGCCCGTACTTACTCCCGCAACGAACGGACACGCGCACGTAAACGATTTTAAATCGACTTCGCGTTTCTATTCACCATTGGTTAAAAATATTGCCAAAGAAGAAAGCATCGCGGTGGCTGAACTAGAAACCATTTCGGGCACGGGTGCAGAAGGCCGTGTGACAAAAAAAGATATTTTGGGTTACGTGCAGAATAGAAAATTGGGAGTGGGCCTTGCGCAGCGCTCTGTAAGTGCGGCACCATTAGTGCCTGCTTCGATCAATGCGGGCGATGAGATCATTCAGATGGACCGCATGCGCAAGATGATTGCCGAGCGCATGGTGGACAGCAAGCGAATATCACCGCACGTAACTTCCTTTGTGGAGGCCGATGTCACCAACATTGTTTTTTGGCGCGGCAAAATGAAGAATGAATTTCAAAAGCGTGAAGGCGATGCGTTGACGTTTACACCAATTTTTATCGAGGCTGTCATTCAAGCGATCAAAGATTACCCGATGATTAATGTGCAGGTGGACGGTGACCGCATTATCAAAAAGCGAGATATTAATATTGGCATGGCGGTGGCACTTCCTTCCGGTAATTTAATAGTGCCAGTGATCAGAAATGCCGATCAATACAATATTACCGGACTGGCCAAAGTGGTGAACGATATAGCCAAGCGTGCGCGAGACAACAAACTCAAACCTGACGAACTCGCGGGCGGAACATTTACGGTGTCCAACGTGGGCTCGTTTGGCAATGTGATGGGCACACCGATTATCATGCAACCGCAAGTGGCGATCATGGCACTCGGGGCGGTGCAGAAAAAACCGGCAGTGATTGAAACTCCTTATGGTGATGCGATCGCCATACGTCATAAAATGTTTTTGTCACAC
>JAYVMP010000045.1:0-10365 GCA_043758895.1 Bacteroidota bacterium | reverse complement strand
ATAAAAACAGTAAAATAGATTGGCAATTTACGAACAAGGAAGCAAGAGTAAAATTGAAAAAACTATATCCGTCAATTCATGATTAACATAACACTAGTTGGTTTAGTTCATTTTGTTCAAGCTTCCATTTAATGGCATACTTCATTATGGCCTTGTTGTACAACAACCCCTCTCTTTCAGTAGGTGAAAGATCCATGTTCTCAGCGACAGCGGCTTCTTTTTTCTGATACCACTGCATCAAAGCAGAAGATGTAGGTTGTGTCTTAAGAAAATCAAGCAACGCTTGGTGATCGTCCTTAAGTATCGCTCCTTGGTTCGCTGTGTAAGTGTTTTGAGATACCAAGTCGTCAACAGTTTGGGGATATGTCCATCCTGAAATTTTTTGACGATATGAATTATATTTTTGTTTAAAGGTTGCTTGTATATTTTGGGGCAAGAACGAAAACGGATCGAGGGTTCCTGAGTAGTATTTGATATGGGTATAAACAAATTTACCAATCTGCTAGTGGTTATATATAGTGTGGTCTGGACCTATTAGTGCTCCGCTTAATGGGTTAAAGGTTACAGAGGAAGTGGGAGAACTCTGTTCCTTGCTACAACTGTTGATTATCATTAGAGCTATTGCGATCGCAATAGCTTGTGTTTTTGACTGAAAAATATTTTTCATAAAATTGATTTTTTTTGTAAAGGGAATGTCTGGCTCATCGTATCAAATGTAAGAACATAAAATGATTTAATCAACGTCTGCTTTTGCAGACGTTATGCCTGCGCGCTAAAACCGGCCTCTGCCGGAATCGCAATGAAATCAACTCCCCCATTCACAAATCTTTTCTTTTTAAACAACTCATCGAGATAGTACCAACCAAATTCTTTACGAATCAAACCGAATTCTGGCCAAGGCCCGCCAGTTTCTAATTTCAGGTTGGCTATCGTCAATTCAATCTTTAACTCTACTTTGTCAAATATCGGATTTTAGCTAATACGGTGACAAAGACTTCCAACGGACATGGACAAACGGACTTAGGGACAACTTGGACTTTAGAAATAAACCTTGGGACAGATAAAAATTATAAACGACTGCCACTTTATTTTTTAAGCCACATTACATGAGCAACATTGAGGGCAAAGGGGTAATCGTTAGCTGTTATTTGTGAATAGTCACTACCCCCTGCCTTCAAAGCAGGGGTTAGGCTTACCTCAAAATCTTAATTTTGAATTTCAAAAAGAAATATACTTGAATCATAGCAGTTCCATTTGTGAAAGGGAAGATTTTTTTAACCGCGCATTTGCTTTGACTTATAATTTCTTTGATCGCCAGAAACGACCCCAATGCGAGGTTAAAATATTTTGAGAAAGAATCTTCTCTATTTTCTTTCTCCTGATTTTACTGCTACCTTCATCCAATCATGAAGAGAGCCTTGTTGATTTTACTGGTGTTGGTTGCCTCCGTTGTCGGAGCAATGGTAGGTGCTTTGGTCACGCTTCGCTATGTGGAAGACAAACCTTTTTACAAATCCATTGTTGCCCATCAGCAAAATTTTCCGGTGCGGTTGACAATGGATAGCGGCTACCGCGTGCCAGTCGGATTGAATTTTGAAATAGCCGCCCGGCTGGTAACTCCAGCCGTGGTCCATATCCGCACGGTCTATGGCCCGGGCAATTTTAGTTTGAACCCGCTGGAATTGCTGGCCAACCCGCACGCCCAGTCATCAGGTTCAGGCGTAATCATTTCCGATGACGGATACATTGTTACCAATTACCACGTGATTGAAGAAGGCAATTCCATTGAAGTGATCATGAACAACAACCGGCATTTTTATGCGAAGGTTATCGGAACGGATCCAAGCACAGACCTTGCGCTTTTAAAAATAAAATCAAACCACCTTCCTTTCGTTCGCTATGGAAACTCTGACGAAATCGCCCCGGGCCAGTGGGTGTTGGCCATCGGTAATCCGTTTGACTTGAATTCCACCGTAACGGCCGGCATTGTCAGTGCCAAGGCACGTAACATTGGTATCCTTCGCGACCGCAACAATTTACAAATCGAATCCTTCATCCAAACGGATGCAGCCGTTAACCCGGGCAATAGCGGTGGTGCGTTGGTCAACTTGAGCGGTGATTTGATCGGCATCAACTCAGCGATTGCAACGGCTACGGGCGGCTATGCGGGATATTCTTTTGCCATACCCGAAAGTTTGGTTCGCAAAATCATGGACGACCTTTTGGAATTTGGTCAAGTGCAACGTGGCTTGTTGGGTGTGCAGATTACCGATGTGAACGCCACACTTGCCGAGAGGCAAAATCTCAGCATCGTTCAAGGTGTGTATGTGAGCCGGGTGAATGAAAGAAGTGCTGCCGAGAAATCGGGGATAATAGCAGGCGATGTGATCACCGCCATCGATGGCCACGTTGCCAACAGTGTTTCTGAACTGCAAGAACAAGTGGCCAGGCACCGGCCCGGTCAACATGTGAAAGTAAAATTTGTAAGACAAAACAAGGAAAAATTAGTGACCGTGGTTCTTAAAAGTTATGAAGGCTCGTTGTCTCCGGTGAAAAAAGAAATTGCCCATGAAGTGGAAGGTGCACAGTTTGAAACGGTATCGTATGCGCAACTTCGAAAATTGAATATTGATGGCGGTGTCACGATCAGCAAACTAACGGAGGGCAAATGGAAAAAAGCAGGCATCCAGGTGAATTTTATTTTTACCTTCATCGATAAAGTGCCCGTTGAAAATACGGAAGACATCAATCGGATTCTGGCGAATAAAAGCGGGGGGATTTTGGTGGAGGGAATCTATCCGAATCGAGAGAAAGCAATTTACGCGATCGACTGGTAAGCTATGCCTACGTGGATTTTTTATGCGCTTCTATCTGCCGTCTTTGCCGGCCTCACCGCTGTGATTGCTAAGTTTGGCCTGAAAAACGTGAGTGGCGATACGGGCTTGGCAGTTCGTACTACTTTTGTCTTTTTCCTGGTTTGGCTCAATGCCATTTCATTTCGGCACATCCGCGATTTTGGTCAACTGACATTAAAAGATATTCTATTTCTCGGCATTTCAGGATTGACCACCACCTTATCCTGGATTTATTATTACCGTGCCATCAAATTGGGTGATGTGTCGGTAGTCGCTGTGATCGACAAAGCCAGCATCGTCATCACCATACTTCTTTCCTTTTGGTTGTTGAAAGAGCCATTCACCTGGCGGATAGCGGTGGCGGCAGCGTTGATTGTTTCAGGCTTGCTCGTACTGACGGTGAAGTGGTAGGTGATGGTATTTGATGACCCCAACTCAGTTTGCCCCATTCATCCGAGCAAAAGCACTTTTCAGTTCTTCGGGGTTGGCTTTGACCATAGCTTCGCTAAAACCAAACGTCAATTCTGTTTTTCCCTGCCTTAGTTGTTCAAAAATGGCTTCTATGAAATCGATCACGGGCGGGGCAAAATCATGCAAGCCCTTTCCGCCAAGGTCTGTATTTAATGCAGGGGGGATAAGCTCGATCACCTCGATATTTTTTTCTTTCACAAGATGCCGCAGCGACAGTGTGAAGGAATGAAAAAAAGCTTTGGTGGCGGAATAAATCGGTGTTTTGGTAAATGGCACAAATGCCAAACCTGATGTAACGTTGATGATGGTAGTCAGCGAGTTTAATTTTGCAAAGAGGATTGACAAATGAATGGGTGCTTCGATGTTGGTTACGATTTCTTCTTTTGCCTGCTTGAAAAAATCGGCACCGTCAATCGACATCCAGTGTTGAATGCCGGCATTGTTCACCAACACATTCAAGTCGGGATGCTTTTCGTTGATCCAGTTGAAAAGACTTTCTCTTTCATGGGGCGAAGAGAGATCACATTTCCGAGTAATGACCGTTGGATTTTTTTTTACAGCCGCTTGCAAGGCCGACTCCCGTCTTCCGCAAATAATTACGGTATTGTTTTCTTTGAGAAATCTTTCTGTGAGCCCTAAGCCAATGCCCGAAGCACCTCCGGTAATTAAAATTTTGTTGTTTGCGATTTTCATTTTCTGTTTTTAAGCTGTTATCGATTGATTTTTCTATCCTTTACGGGAATCACTAATTTAAGGCCCGACCACATTTCATCGATGGCGCAGACTTTAACATCGACTAATCCATTTTTAAAAGCCAGGTCACGAATAGTATCTTCGGTAATGTCGGTGGGACGCTTCGCTGACTTTTTGTACCACGAAACCCAGATCATGCCATCTGGCAAAATCTGTTTCTTTAAACCGGAAAGGTTCTTCAGAAGTTCCCTTTTCTCCGTGACGAAGTAGTGAATCAAATTGATGTTGCCTTCTTGTGCATGTACCACTTTCACGTGTTTTGGAAAATCCATAAAGAGATCAAAATAGTAATCGGGAGGGTTGATGAATTTGACGGTACAGCCCTCTTTGATACCTAATTTCTTCGCCAGCAGTGTTCCAGAATAGCCGAATGTTTTTAACGCCATCTATTTTTAACGGATAAATTCATTAGCTAGCTTTACGCAAATTATAAACGTCATCGCGACCTGCAATGGATTTGTGTGGTTGTGCGAAGCAATCCCTGTTGAGGGATCGCTTCGACCCCACTTCCCTTCGCTTGAACATGCGATGACTTCAAATTATTAGTTTTGCGTAACATCATTATTAGTCTTCGGTCTCAAATCTAATCTAATTTTATTTTTTCCAGTCCTCTTGCTTTATTCTAAACAGGTTGGCTTTATTCCCTTTGTAGTTCGTTTGTCTCTCTAATTTCATTCCGTTCTTTCGCGCCACATTGGCCGAAGGCTCATTGGTGAGACTGATGATTGAGATTAGTGAATTAGCAAAATCATGCTCAAAGGCAAAATCCCTGCACTTCATCGCAGCTTCAGTGGCAAAGCCTTTATTTCTAAAATGAGGGAGCAGGGAATAGCCGATTTCCAGTTCAGGCGAGCCATCCACGGTTTGTGTTAATAGGCCGCAATACCCAACAAATTGGCCTGTATTTTTTTCAATCAAGGTATTCATTCCTCCTTCATCATTTAGGTAGCGTTGCTGCTGCCGCTCATACCATTTCCGGCAGGCTACGTGAGGTATTTGAGCGGGGGCAATCCAATGTACTAATGAGGATGAAGCCTCAAAAAAATTTAGCCATTCATCAAAATGAGTAACTTCTATCGGGGTAAAGTACAGACGGTTCGTTTCAGTATTATTGACCAGAAATTTCATGGTTATATCAGCCTATTCGTAACTATCCCCTCAAAATCCTCCTGCCAATCCTTCTCGCAGCGCCTTTTCGTATTTCACTTTGTCAAATCTGTAAAGATAAGGTGCTTTGTGTGCGCCTCCCGTCTTGCGTTCTTTCAGCCGCACTAAAATTTTTAATGAAAGGATTTTCTTTTGGAAGTTCCTCCGGTCTATCGGTTTACCTAAAATAGTTTCGTACAGCCGTTGCAACTCAGGCATGGTAAATTTTTCTGGCAGCAGGCGATAACCAATGGGGTGATAATGCAAATCGAGACGGAGCGCCTCAAGTGCATTGATTAAAATTTCGTTATGGTCGTAGAGCAGTCGGGGCACGGAATCAATGTCCCACCATTTGCATTCATCCGAAAACAAATCGGGATGAGGCTTCACTTTCAAATAATCCACCAAGGCATAGTACCCGATTGTAACAAAGCGGTCTTGCAGCCATGTGCCTCTCAATTTTGTGTCACGTGCTTTCCCTTTTTCACGTTTTGGATGGCCAAAGGCATGAAACTGATGTAAGAAAATATTTTTAAGTGCGGTTCTTTCATATAGGGTGCGCGTGGCCGAATCCTGGAGCGATTCTTCCTTTTTCACAAAACCTCCCGGCAAGCACAACGGGCCGGCCTTCCATTTCAACAGCAAGACTTTGAGCTGGTTTTCGTGAAACCCGAAAATCACACAGTCCACCGACAAATGCCTCAAATAAATGGCCTGACCATGTCTCAAAAATACCGTGTCGATTTTAGGGATTATTTTTGCCATACCGATAGTGTAAAATTATTAACGTGTAATTAATACACAACGATTATTTCATATACTTGCATACCTTAAAAAAATCAAACTTAACAATAACGCTATGATCAGCCGAAGAAAATTTATCCAAAACACAGCTGCGCTTGCGCTGGGAAGTTGGACTTTGGCCTCCACCGAATCATGGGGCATGCCCGTACTCAGCCGGCCAGTAGGCGTACAATTGTACACGTTCTTTAAAGAAATCGACAACGACCTAACCGGCATCTTAAAAAAACTCTCTGGGCTTGGTTATGAAACCGTAGAGTCAGCATTCAGCATGAAAGGCGGCTATTACGGATTAACCCCCAAGGAATTTGCTCAAACCACAAAAGACCTTGGCTTAGCTTGGCGCTCGCACCATGTAATGGGTACTCCGTTTGTGCCGCCTCCCGATGCGAAGATTCCGCCCAACATGCCCAAGATGCGCTCGCTCAAAGAAAATAGCCAACAGTTAGTGGACGAAGTTGCCGAAGGAGGAGTAAACTATTTGGTGTGCGCGAGCATCGACATCAAAACAGGGGATGCCGTAAAGAGTTCTATCGAAATCCTAAACAAAACTGGAGAAGCATGTAAGAAGGCTGGCCTCACGCTTGCTTATCACAACCACGACCGCGAGTTTAAGCAAGTCGATGGAATTGTTCCTTATGATTTATTCCTCTCGGAGTTAAACAAAGACATCAAGATGGAGCTCGATTTGGCGTGGTGCTCCAAGGCAGGGGTTGACCCCGTTGGGTTGTTCAAAAAGAATCCCGGTCGTTTTCCACTTTGGCATGTGAAAGATTTTGATAAAGAATTTAAGACGCTCATGCCGGTGGGCAGCGGTGTAATTGACTTTAAAAGAATATTCGACAATGCAAAAATGGCCGGGCTCGAATTTCCATTTGTGGAGCACGACATGCCCTCCAATGCGATGGAAAGCGTTACCTCCAGCATCAACTATCTAAAAACCATCCTAAAATAATCAAATGAAAAAATTAGTTCTGATTGCCATCGCAGTATCTCTGCTCCTTATCGGCTGCGGCCCCAAGTGGACTGAAACAGAATCCAACGGAATCAAGATAGTTAAGAACGAGGGTGGTAAAACTTTAGGCTATTCGGTTTCCTCTAACCTAAGACTGATTACGGTCAATCGGTTTGCTTTTAAAGACCTCAACAAAAATGGTCAACTCAACAAGTATGAAGATTGGCGCTTGCCAGTGGATGAGCGTGCGAAAGATTTAGCTGCACAATTATCCGTAGAGCAGATTGCCGGGTTGATGTTGTACAGCCGCCACCAGCGGATTCCTTCCGGCAGTAGCGGCTTCATGGCCGGAACGTACAATGGAAAACCATTTGAACAAAGTGACGCCAAAGCCGCTGACCTTTCGGACCAACAAAAAAAATTCCTTACCGATGACAACCTTCGCCATGTCTTGATCACCATGGTAGAAAGCCCGGAAGTGGCTGCGCTATGGAACAACAATGCGCAGGCTTTTGTAGAAAGCCTTGGGTTGGGTATTCCCATCAACACAAGTTCTGATCCGCGCAATGGCACAGTGGCCATTGCCGAATTCAACGCGGGAGCAGGCGGAAGAATTTCCATGTGGCCAAGTTCGATCGGCATGGCTGCCACCTTTGATCCGGACGTGGTGAAATCATTCGGGCATATTGCCGGACAAGAATACCGGGCGCTGGGAATTTCAACAGCGCTTTCTCCCCAGATCGACATTGCGACCGAGCCAAGGTGGAACCGCTTCAGCGGAACGTTTGGAGAAGATCCATCGCTCTCCACAGACTTGGCCCGTGCCTACGTGGATGGGTTTCAGACTTCAGAGGGTGAATCAGAAATTGCGGATGGTTGGGGATATCATAGCGTGAACACCATGGTGAAGCACTGGCCCGGTGGCGGATCGGGCGAGGGAGGCCGCGATGCCCACTTTGGCTATGGAAAGTATGCCGTGTATCCTGAAAATAATTTTGAAACACACCTGGTGCCGTTTACCGAAGGAGCCTTCAAGCTAAATGGAAAAACAAAAACGGCTGCAGCTGTGATGCCTTACTATACAATTTCTTTCAATCAAGATACAAAAAATAAAGAGAATGTAGGCAACGGATATAGTTCTTACATCGTCACCGATTTGCTCCGCACCAAATACAACTACGATGGTGTGGTTTGCACCGATTGGCAGGTCTCTGCGGATGAAACCGCGGTGGATACATTCATCACAGGGAAGTCGTGGGGTGTTGAAAGCTTGACACTTGGGCAACGGCACTATAAAATTTTGATGGCCGGTGTGGATCAATTTGGAGGCAACAACGAAAAAGGGCCGGTGCTTGAGGCTTACGGCATGGGCGTGAAAGAGCATGGTGAAGGATTTATGCGCAAGCGGTTCGAGCAATCGGCTGTTCGTTTGCTAAAGAATATTTTCCGCACAGGGCTTTTTGAAAACCCTTTTTTAAATACGGAAGAGTCCAAGGCTACGGTCGGCAATCCAGAATTTATGAAAGCCGGCTACGAGGCGCAGTTAAAATCCATCGTGATGGTGAAGAACAAAGGCAATGTGCTTCCGTTGCAAAAACAAAAGAAGGTTTACATTCCTAAAAGATTCACTCCGGCCGGGAGAAATTTTATGGGCATGCCCACTCCTGAAAAATTGGATTATCCCATAAGCCTCGACATCGCAAAGAAATATTTTGTGGTAACCGAAAATCCGGACGAAGCTGATTTTGCTTTGGTATGTATTGCGGGGGCAAGCTCGGGCAATGGCTACAATTCAGAAGAGGCGAAGAAAGGAGGCACTGGGTATGTGCCCATCAGTTTGCAATACAACGAATATACGGCCTCCACTGCACGAGACCCTAGCCTAGCGGGGGGTGATCCGCTTGAAAAATTCACCAACCGTACCTACAAAAACAAAAAGTCGAAGGCCATTAACACTACCGACTTGAAGATGGTAACCGAAACGTATAAAAAGATGAAAGGCAAGCCCGTGATTGTCTCCATTCAACTTTCCAACCCTTCGGTGTTTGCTGAATTTGAAAAAATGACAAATGCCATCGTAGTGAATTTTTCGGTGCAAGATCAGGCCATGCTGGATGTGCTTAGCGGGGCTACGGAGCCATCCGGTCTATTGCCCTTACAAATACCCGCCAACATGGAGACCGTAGAAAAACAAAATGAAGATGTGCCCCTCGATATGGAATGCCATGTGGATGTGGACGGAAGCAAATATGATTTTGCTTTCGGCATGAACTGGAAAGGTACGATCATGGATGCGCGTACCGAGAAGTATAAAAAGAAATAAGCTGGGTTTAAAGGTGTAAAAAATAGGATAAAATTGGAGCTGGTCAGGCGACCAACTCCAACTGGATTAGACAAAACAATCTTGCAATTTCATTTGTCAGAGTTAGACCCCAACAATCCTGACAATGCCAATCGTTTAGCCCACCTTAATGGTTTGCTTTAAAATTTTCTTCTCGTCTTTTGGAATGGTCAATTCCAAAATACCGTTGTTGTACTTTGCGTTGATCTTTGTGCCATCGGCATTGTCGGGCAACGTGAACGAGCGGCTGAAGGAACCATACTGTGTTTCGATTGAATGGAAACTCCTTTCCTTTTTTTCGTTCGTGAATTTGCGCTCACCACTCACGGTCAACGAATTGTCGTTCACTTCAATTTTGAAGTCTTCTTTGCTCACGCCTGGCGCAGCCAACTGCACTTCGTAAGCAGTTTCACTTTCAATCACATCCACTTTTGGAGTGAAAACGCTGCCCCCGTTGCGCACAACGGACTCATTGAAGAAGCGGTCAACTAAGCTGCTGAAAGTTGACGGCACGAAATCATTGGAGTTATAACGGACGATACTCATAGTGTTTTATTTTTTTGGTTAAACATGAATTTTAAATACCTGAACCTGCTTTCCTGAAAAATTGTACCGACAACTAAATTCTATACTTTTAATGTCATTATGACCTATAATTAGCTCAATAGGTAAAAATTAAAAGCCATTATGTCTTATTTTTACCGACATCAAAATCATGAATACAATTTTGACTCATTAGAAGTTGAAGTCATTTTAAACCATAAACCTTAAACTTTAAACTTCGCCTTGGAATTTTGAATTTATATTTAGGCTATGCTATTTGATTTAAAAAATAAAGTTGCTGTCGTCACCGGTGGTGGGAGCGGAATCGGCAAAGCAATTGCCGAGGTGTTTGCCGAGCAAGGTGCACAAGTTTGCATTTTGGAATTGAACCAAAAAGCCGCGAAAGAAACAGCCCAGGCCTTATCCAATCAACGGCTTTTGGCAAAAGGTTTTGCCTGCAATGTGGCACAGCAAGCCGAAGTGGTGGCGGTTGTTCAAGC
>JAYVMP010000044.1:0-19165 GCA_043758895.1 Bacteroidota bacterium | reverse complement strand
TTTTGCGCGCCTGCTCCACGGCCTGTTCGCTAAATTGATTGGCCTTCATCAGGTCAATATCAAAGGCAACAAAAGTTCGCGTGTTGAGAAGTGCCAACTTCTTTTTTGGGTTATTTTCCTGCGCAATCAACTGACTCAGGCTATCTAATGTTGATTGGCCAAGGACACTAAAGACACTAATGGATAATAATACGGTAAATAGAGATGGCAAGCGTTTCCTGGGTTTGAAAACTCAAATTAACAATAATCCGATTAAAATGATAAT
Organism: Bacteroidota bacterium; assembly: GCA_043758895.1. Lineage (GTDB taxonomy): Bacteria > Bacteroidota > Bacteroidia > Cytophagales > Cyclobacteriaceae > ELB16-189. The sequence goes on along the minus strand of JAYVMP010000044.1, from coordinate 18,900 downwards.
TCGGTTTTTATGGCTTCCACCGAGCTGTGCCAATGGGTTAGCTCAAAAATAAAAGATTGAAAAATTTGCTTTTTATAACTAAATAATTAGTTTTACAACGTAATTAATAGTTATGAAAGAATTGACTAAAGCGGAAGACCAAGTAATGCAAATCTTATGGAAGCTGAAAAAAGCAGTGGTGAACGATCTCATTGATCAACTGCCCACGCCAAAGCCAGCCTATAATACCGTGAGCACCGTTGTGCGGATTTTGGAAACAAAAGGATTTATTGATCACAAAGCATACGGAAAAACGCACGAATATTTTCCCTTGATCGCCAAAGATAAGTACACCCGCTTTTATCTTAACAACATGATGAAGGGCCACTTTGATGGGTCGTTCCACAACTTGGTTTCCTTTTTTGCCAACGAAAATAAATTAAGCATAGCCGAAATCGATGAACTGGTCAAGCATTTGAAAGGCATAAAAAAGGAAAAGCAATGAGTACCTTTTTCAATTACATGATGGAAGCCAACTTGGGGATATGTTTCTTCCTGTTGGTTTACCGATTGGTTTTAAAAGGAGAGACCGACTTCCTTTTCAAGCGAGTTTATCTTTTACTTGCGCTTTCTGTTTCAATTTCAGCCCCACTGTTTCATTTTCATTTATCTTCATCTCTTCCTTTGAATGACCCGATTCAGGCGTACTGGCTTCCGGAAATCCAGTTGGCCAACCTGTCGGCAGTAAGTGCAATGAATTCTGGCTCTCTTTACTTTTGGATTTTTGTATCCTATGGAATGGGTGTGGCAATTTTCCTGTTCCTATTCACCGCGCGCCTAATCAAAATAGGGAAAGCAATTTATCAGTCCCCAAGAAAAGATAACGATTTGATTTGCCTGATTGAGCCACCTCACAGTGCCGAAGTATTTTCTTTTTTTAAATTCATCTTCATTGGCCAATCGGTGTGCCTCACGGAAAATGAAAGGAGGCAGATTATCCTTCATGAAAGTGTCCACGTTCATAACCTTCATTCGCTTGACATTTTGCTCATCAACGTGATGACTATTTTCTTTTGGTTCAACCCCTTGATAAAGACTTACCGGAAATCCCTTGTCCAACTCCATGAATTTGAAGCCGATGCGCGCTCGGTGAAACCCCATGAGGTGGACGACTATTGCAGCTTGCTGGCGAAGGCTGCATTAAATTTTTCCGGCTATCAGCTCGCCAATCACTTTACTAATTCTTTAACCATTAAACGGATTGAAATGATGAAAACAATGAAAACAAAAATCAGCAACGGAAAAATAGTTTCTATTGCTGGAGTTGCCCTCGCCTTCTGCTACTTGATCGCTGGCAATGACCTGGCGCTCGCACAAACAAAAACCGATCAACAGAGTAAGGAAATATTTGATCGGGTGGATGAGATGCCAACTTATGGCAAGGGCAATGATGAATTGTTCGGATTTATTGCCAAAAATTTGTTGTATCCGAAAGCAGCAAAAGAGTCAAAAATTGAAGGGATGGTCTATGCTGAATTTGTTGTAGAGTTAGACGGGAGCTTAAGCCATGTTAAAATAACCAGTGGCATCGGGCATGGATGCGATGAAGAAGTGCTGCGGGTGATTAAATCTTTTCCTAAATGGAAGCCAGGAGAAAAGGGCGGGAAGGCCGTGAGGACTAAAATGACGCTGCCGGTACTTTTCAAGGTTTAGTAACGGGATGTTACTCAAAACTAATAATTTAACGTCATCGCGAATTCCAGCTAGGGAAGCGCCAAACAGGGATTCCTTCGCGCAAACGCACAAATTCATTGCATGTGCTTGCAATGAGGTTCATAATTTTGTGTAAGGCCAGTGAGTAAAAAATAGGATAGCATTTTTCACCACTCATCTTCTCTCGAAACGGAGGTGAGTGGTTTCTTAAAATTATTTCTCTAAAAGCTCCTTCAAGGAATTCATCACCACCTTCCAGTTTTGCTCTGAGTGATCGCGGGCTTCTGGTGTTTTGATTCCATCTTGGATAATCGTAAAAATAGTTTGCCCGTTTTGCTCTTCAATGAAATACATAATGTTCGCATAATTTTCGGACTTGTCTTCCGTTCCCGAAAAGGAACTCCAATAATTGTACTTCAAAATTTTCTCTTTCTCAATTTGTAGGATTGTGCCCTTGTCCTGATACGCCTTTCCTTCCCACACACCGCTGAACGTGATGGGGCTGCCCACTTTCCAATCGGTGACCGTCTCGGTACCGTAAAGGTATTTTTTTATCTGTTCGGGTTCGGTGAGCGCGTTCCAAACGTTGGATTTTGATGCGTTGATGGAAACAGAGATCGTTAATGTCAAATCGTTGTTCATACTGTAATTGTTTTGGTAGGTAAAAGAAATTAATGTGCACGCTTAAGTCAATATTTTACTTTTCTCCGCCATGATGGAGGTTTCAACTAAAATTATTTCATCGCTCAGTTCGAGGCATCGGTACCCAAAACGGGAAAGTAAATTAATTACAGCTTCCGGTTTTAGTGTAGCTGAAACAATCCGCAAAATTTTGTCGCAGTCATCCAACGCAAAATTCCAACTTCCCTTCCCTGCCAACGAATCGAGATGCAAAGCGAGTTTCCTTGCTTCCTCAACTGATTGAACCGATGTAGCAAAAATGAATACTTCCATATTTATTGTGTACCTATTTGTATTTCAGTAACATTCGCATCGGATTTGCAAAAATCCACATTGATGTACAACTCGCGTGTCACGCCAACCGGCTGTAGGTTGTTTTGCTGCATAAATTCCATCATCACTCCATAACTACGGGGAATTTCATTCCAGCCAGCTTCATGCGAGAACGAAATACATTTAAAATTTTCAGTGCGTTTGAAATGGAAGTTCCCATTGAAGTCAGTAGGGAAACTCGCCACGGGCAAACAAACTTCCAATGTAAATCGGTTGGACTCATCGCCTGTGAACCCGAAATAGTGCCAATGAATCGGCCCAGTAGGGTGCATATCCAATTTTACGGCTTCTCTAAAAAGTGCTTTTGCCACCGGAATCTGATGGATAAGATTACTGACCATTACTTCTGTTCGGTAAAAGAGAAAGTTGATCGGCCTGATTTCTTTAACCACCGGGTTGATGTTCATAATAGCTTAGATTTTTTATCAAAAAAACAACTGGGCCATGACAGCCCTATGTCAGGAGGAAGGATAAAATTCAACTATTTTTGAAACAGGGTGACAACGGTATGTCAGGAAGTATTCGGTGCTGATATTCGTGGCTCTATGGTGTAAGGAAATCGAATTTGAATATTGATTGAAGAAAAATAACATCAGTTCAGGTAATGCTCTTGTAACTCCTCTACCAGACCTTGCACCATGCTTTTCAACTCTTCCGGACTTTCAATTTCGATCCCTCGGCCGTAGGAAAGAAGCCATCGCGCCATCATCTGAAAATTGGATACTAAGAATTTCATGCGGAGTTGCCCTTCGGTTTCTTCTTCGGAAACAAATCCGAAATAATGACGGGAGTTAGTTACGTACCTCGATTCTTTTTTATCAAATAGAACTACCGCTGATTTCATTTCCGCATTGGCTTGCTGCAAACTGTTGAAATATTCCTGCATGGTAGAAATACTCCTTGGAGTAAATACTTCACCCGTAATTTTTAATTCCTTAATCCGGTCGCAACGGAAATCACGGAAGCCTTTGCGCAAGCGGCACCAGGCAATCAAATGCCAGGCAGCACTGTAATAAAACAAACCGATTGGCTCAACTTCGCGCTGAGTTTGCTCATTTTGGTGGTGACTGCAATAATTAAGGTGAGTTACCTGTTTGCCAGCAATGGTCTTTTGTAAAGCTGTAAGAAAATTAGTGGATTGGATTGGCGATTTTACTTGTGGTCGAAATACTTCGATATGGTCGTGCAATACTTCGAGGTGATCTTTTTGCGCTTCGTTCAATACGGATTTGATTTTCAAGAGCGCTCCATCAAAAGCCATGCGCACGGATTGATCGGTCATGCGCTCCACCAATTTACCGGCCATCACCATCGCGCTGGCTTCATCTTGGGTAAACATCACTGGCGGTAAGTGGTAGCCATCCACAATAAAATAGCCAGTGCCAGCTTCGGAGCCAATCGGTACGCCCGCTTCCATCAAGGATTTTACATCGCGATAGACTGTGCGCACACTGATTTCAAAACGATCGGCAATTTCACGCGCCTTAACAATCTTTTTTGATTGCAGTTGGATAAGGATAGCAGTGAGTCGGTCGATGCGGTTCATATTAATTCACGTGGTTGAGCTACAGAACGAGACTGATAAGGTTAGGGTCATCTGCTATTGAAAATCTTTCCATTGCTTGTCTCATTTTATAAAGTTAGCAGATTGCCATAAAACTTGTTGCTACCCGAATTTCCTAAAATACTCTATTTTTGTCCTTTGTTTAAACCAAGGCAAATGAATTTGTTGGATTTTGAAAAACCGATTGCTGAACTTGAATCTAAACTCACCGATATGAAGCAGTTAGCTGTGGGCAGTGATGAATCGGTCAACAAAGCCATACAGGCTTTAGAGAATAAAATCATTGAGTTGAAAAAGGAAACTTTTGAAAACCTTACAGGTTGGCAGCGGGTGCAGCTTTCACGCCATCCCGATCGCCCTTACACGCTGGATTACATCTATGAAATGACTACCGATTTCATTGAACTGTTTGGCGACCGGAATGTGGGTGACGACAAAGCTATGGTGGGTGGACTTGGAACAGTGGATGGACAGACTTTCATGTTCATCGGCCAGCAGAAAGGCCGCAATACCAAGCAGCGCCAAATGAGAAATTTTGGAATGGCTAACCCCGAAGGCTATCGAAAGGCGCTTCGGCTTATGAAAATGGCCGAAAAATTCAACAAGCCTATTGTTACTTTGATTGATACTCCGGGTGCATTTCCAGGGCTAGAAGCCGAAGAGCGTGGGCAAGGCGAGGCCATCGCGCGTAACCTTAAGGAAATGTTCATGCTCAACGTGCCGGTGATCTGTATCATCATCGGTGAGGGTGCATCGGGTGGTGCGCTCGGCATTGCCATTGGCGACCGGGTGCTGATGTTGGAAAATACCTGGTATTCGGTTATCTCGCCCGAATCGTGCTCGTCCATTTTGTGGCGCAGTTGGGATTATAAAGAGCAGGCAGCAGAAGTGCTCAAACTTACGGCCACCGATATGCTAAAAAACAAACTCATCGATGGGATTATCAAAGAGCCATTGGGCGGGGCGCACACGGACGTGAAGGCCATGGCGGCTGAAATAAAGAAGACCATTCTTAATGACTTTTTTCAACTCAATAAATTATCCGCGCAAGATCGGATCAATCAGCGCATTGATAAGTTTTGTGCTATGGGGGTGGTCAAAGAATAAAAAAATGTCGAATAGAATTCGCTTCGCAGTATTTTTCGTTTCTCTATGCCATCCGCTTTTCACCAGGGCACAAGCTGCAAATTTTCCGGTTATCGATGGGAGCGATAAAGACCTAAACCGCGAAACAATCGAACTTAAAAACTGGGCTCATTTTCCTGATCGGCTTTTGCCAGCCCACGGGCAATGGCCAACGGATTTCGAAATGATTTCCATCGATCAAATTTTCGGCCAGGTAAAGTTTAGCACCTTTGCGGTAGAAGTTACGATAGGCCCTTCACAAAAAAACGCTGAACTGGCTATTGAAGTGCCGGCCATATTTTCCAGCTATGAACTGTTGGTCAATGGAGAAAGGATCGGAAGTAAAGGTAAGGTTGGTGCTTCTCCCTTACAATCTTCACCAGAAGCTGGGCCAGCAGTATATTTTTTCAAATCGACAAAAGACACAGTTCAATTTATTCTTCAAGTGGCTAATTTTTATCCAAGCCCCGGTGGTATCAAGGGCCTTCTGCGCCTGGGTTCTGCGCAGCTCCTTCGCCAACAAACGGGACTGATCAAAATCATGGACAATATCCTTTTCTTTGTTTTGTTTTTAGTTGGCCTTATTTCTCTTTGTTTTTATTATATTGTCTTTGAACACCGAAATGTGTTTTTATTCCAGTCTCTCTTCAGTTGGGCGTGGTTGCTGCGCTCGCTCTTTGGTTATCACTATCGCATTTTAGATTGGGTTGATTTACCGTGGGCATGGCTGATGAGGATTGAGTATTGGAGCATGATTTTTACCACCGCTTTTGCCCTGCTCTTCATTGCCAGTTTGTTCCCCAATGATTTTAAAAAGAATATAAAGATTGGAGCATTGGCCATTTCGGGTTTGTTCGCCATTTCCGTGTTCTTCTTCTCGCCCAATACTTTTATACCACAGATAAGGGTCTACCTGGGATTCAGTTGTATCGTATTGGCCTATGTCTTCGTTGTAATCGCGAAAGCATTTGTTGACGAGCGGGGCGGGGTCACCTTGATGTTGTTGAGCATGTTCATGGGGTCACTTGCTTTCGGCTATGCCATCGTCAGCTACTTCGGCTTTTTTGACATGAAAATGATGGTGTACGATATCAGCTTCAGTATTTTGAGCGTCATGCTGTCCGTTTCCGTTTGGGCGCGACTTTCAAAAATGGATCGGTTGTCGGAAACGAGCGTGCTGACGATGGAACATTTTTTTTTGGAGGAAAGGGAATAATTGATTTTATGCAATGGACTTAAGATTTAACCTCCAGATCAAGTCATCAGGCCGCTTTGAACATTTCGAATCTTGAATTTGAAATTTTGGAATGAATGAACCTACACGTAATCGATACCGGATTTTTTAAACTGGATGGAGGTGCCATGTTTGGCGTAGTGCCAAAGTCCATCTGGCAGAAAGCCAACCCGGCCGATGCCAACAACCTATGCAGTTGGGCCATGCGCTGTTTATTGATTGAGGATGGCAAGCAATTGATTTTGGTTGACAATGGCATTGGCGATAAGCAAGACGCCAAGTTTTTTCAACATTATTATCTGTATGGCGATGGGTCACTGAGCAAAAGTTTGAATAAGTTGGGCTTCCATGAAAACGAGGTTACGGATATGTTCCTTACGCATCTTCATTTTGATCATTGTGGGGGAGGGGTGAAGCGGGAAGCGGGAAAACTGGAAATGGTTTTTAAAAACGCAAAATACTGGAGCAATGCCGATCATTGGCAGTGGGCTACTCAGCCCAACGCCCGCGAGAAGGCCAGCTTTTTGAAAGAAAATATCTTGCCCATGCAGGAGAGCGGCCACTTGAATTTCGTTGAAATCAATAACCCTTCACCGTTCACTCAGTTTGATTTGTTTTTTGCCTCTGGCCATACGGATAAAATGATGGTGCCTAAAATAAAATACAAAGACAAGACGGTTTGCTTTGTGGCGGACTTAATACCATCGGTTGGGCATATTCCCCTGCCTTACGTGATGGGCTACGACACCCGTCCATTGATTACCATGCAAGAGAAAGAACTGTTTTTGAAAGAAGCTGCGGCCAACAACTATATTTTATTTTTTGAACACGACCCGGTGAACGAGTGCTGCACAGTAAAGGAAACAGAAAATGGGGTGAGGCTGGACAGGGCATTTCGATTGGATAAAGTTTGTGATCACTGACTTTTTTTGGGTGGCGATGCTAGGTTCGTAGGGACACGTGGGAACACGAACCTCGGCTTTTAAAATAATTGAAAAAGAAAGCCTTTGATCAAGTACTTTCCTTGCATATCGGATTTTTTTGACTTGAAGTAAGCTGCGCTGTCCTTTTTTATGTTACTGGTTAACGATTAACTTTCAGGCATGAAAATCGGAATCGCGTTATCAGGGGGAGGGGCGAGGGGCATTGTGCACCTTGGCGCACTCAAGGCATTGGAAGAAATGGATGTGACGATTTCGGTTATCTCTGGAACCAGCGCAGGTTCGATTGTCGCCTCGTTGTATGCGTATGGATTCACGCCCGACCAAATTTTTGAACGCGTTCGGCAACTGAGCTTGTTCAAGTCCTTGCGCCCTGCCTGGAAGAGGGCAGGTTTGCTCACCATGGATGGCCTGAAAGAATTGATCATCAAAAATATTCCTGAAAATAATTTCTCCGCACTCAAAATTCCGCTCACCATTGCAGCCACAGAAATCCGCAAAGGTGAAGTAAATTACTTTTCCTCTGGGGAATTGGCATCGGCTGTGGTAGCCTCGTGCAGCATCCCAGCGGTTTTTAGCCCAATGAATTTTAATAAAAATTTGTATGTGGATGGCGGACTGTTGGACAATCTTCCCGCACCATGCATTCGTAAACAATGTGATTTTCTTATCGGCTCACATTGCAACCAGATCAGCAACGACTTTGATCCCAAGAATTTAAAGGTCGTCATCGAGCGAAGTTTGCTCATTGCAATTTCCGCCAATATCCAACAAAGTAAACAAGTATGTGATGTGGTTATCGAGCCGCCCAACATGGACCGTTTCACCGTATTTGATATTGGCAAAGCCAGCGAAATTTTTGACTATGGCTACCGGTTCACGAAAGAAAAATTTAGTTCTGATCAATTTCCAAAATCAGTAGCGGCATGACCCATACCAAACTTTCTTTGCAAGACCAAATTTTGCGGGGCATCCCTGATGAATTACCTGAGCAAAAACCCTATGATTATGCGGTAAGCCACGCCCCCAAGCGAAAAGATATTTTATCCGCGTACGAAAAGAAGTTGGCCATAAAAAATGCGTTGCGGTATTTTCATCCACGCCATCATGAAATTCTAATGCCCGAGTTCTATAACGAACTCATTACGTACGGGCGAATTTATATGTATCGTTTCCGTCCGGATTATAAAATGTTTGCGCGGCCATTGAGCGATTACCCTCATCAAACGGCTCAAGCTGCTGCGCTACAATTAATGATTCAAAATAATTTGGATCCAGCGGTAGCGCAACATCCGCACGAGTTGATTACGTATGGTGGCAACGGTGCTGTATTTCAAAACTGGGCGCAGTACCTACTCACCATGAAATATTTGGCAACGATGACGGACGAGCAAACGTTGCACATGTACTCCGGCCATCCGATGGGTGTGTTTCCTTCTTCGAAAGAAGCGCCACGTGTGGTGGTAACCAACGGCATGATGATTCCCAATTATTCAAAACAAGACGATTGGGAAAAATATAATGCGCTTGGCGTTACACAATATGGGCAGATGACCGCAGGCAGCTATATGTACATTGGCCCACAGGGAATTGTTCATGGCACCAACATCACCATATTGAACGCGGGAAGAAAGATTTCAAAAAATGGCGAAGGTCTTGCTGGAAAAGTATTTTTGACGTCCGGTCTTGGCGGCATGAGCGGAGCACAGCCGAAAGCCGGAAACATTGCAGGATGTATTACCGTGATCGCGGAGGTAAACGAAAAAGCTACCCGGAAAAGGCATGCGCAAGGTTGGGTGGATGAAGTGATTGAAAATTTGGGTGCGCTTAGCCATCGGGTAACGGAAGCTAAGCAGAAAAAGGAAGTGGTGTCCATCGCCTATCAAGGCAATGTTGTGGAGGTGTGGGAAAAATTTTTGGAAGCGAATATTTATGTTGATCTCGGTTCAGATCAAACGTCATTGCACAATCCGTGGGCGGGTGGCTACTACCCTGTTGGATATACATTCGAAGAATCCAATAAATTAATCGCTGATGACCCTGATGAATTCAAAAAGAGAGTACGTGATTCGCTGATACGACACGCTGAAGCGATCAACGAACATGCAAGACGAGGCACGTATTTCTTTGATTATGGAAATGCTTTTTTGCTCGAAGCCTCGCGCGCAGGCGCGGAAGTAATGGCCGAAGATGGAATCAATTTTCGTTACCCCTCGTATGTGCAAGATATCATGGGGCCGATGTGTTTCGATTATGGCTTTGGGCCTTTTCGCTGGGTTTGTACTTCCGGCAAGCAGGAAGATTTGGATTTCACCGATCAATTGGCGGCCGAAATTTTGATGACCATTTATAAGACGGCTGCAAAGGAAATCCAAGCACAGCTCATGGACAATATCAATTGGATCAAAACCGCCAAGCAAAATAAATTGGTAGTTGGCTCTAAAGCGCGTATTCTTTATGCAGATGCAGAAGGAAGAATAAAAATTGCTGAAGCATTTAATGAAGCCATAAAAAATAAAAAAGTGGAGCCAATTGTTTTAGGTCGCGATCATCATGACGTATCCGGCACGGATTCCCCCTATCGGGAAACCTCCAATATTTATGATGGTTCGCGCTACACGGCCGACATGGCCATTCACAATGTGATCGGAGATTCCTTTCGAGGTGCTACCTGGGTTTCCATTCACAACGGGGGAGGAGTGGGCTGGGGCGAGGTGATCAACGGAGGTTTTGGGATGTTGCTCGATGGCTCTGCCGATGCCTCTCGCAAATTGAAGAACATGCTTTATTTTGATGTCAACAATGGCATCGCCCGCAGGGCCTGGGCCCGAAATGAGGGAGCGATGAAAACAGTGCAAAAAGAAATCAACAAAAAATTTCAGTTCACGGTGCCGAATTTGGTCGATGAACAATTGCTGAAGGATTTAATATAGTATCGAAATGCCGGTTGGCCAATGTGTCGATAAATGGGAAATCGCGAAGTTTGGTTAATTGAAAGTTATGCTTCGTCTGCTTTATATAATTATTTTCAAACTAATTGGTTGGAAGATCGATGGTTCATTCTCACCTGATTTAAAAAAATATATTGTCGCGGTGGCGCCCCACACCAGCAATTGGGATTTTGTGATTGGAGTAATGGCGCGGAGCATTGCTAAAATTCAGCGTGCCAAATTTCTTGGAAAGAGTTCGTTATTTAAATTTCCATGGGGCTGGGTTTTCCGATGGCTTGGCGGCTATCCGGTGGAGCGGTCATCACCGCACGATATGGTGCACCAAGTGGTGCGTATTTTTAACCGGCACGAAAAATTTATTTTGGCGATCGCTCCGGAGGGAACGCGAAAGAAAGTGGCCAAGTTGAAGACGGGTTTTTATTATATCGCAGTGCAAGCTAAAGTGCCCATCCTTTTGGTTGGCTTTGATTACCAACGAAAGAAAGTGGTGATCGCCCAACCGTTTTATCCTACGGGCGAAGTTGATCCTGACATGGAAACCCTGATGAAGTTTTACCGCGCAATAAAAGGCCGCAATCCTGCGTTAGGAATTGAGTAGTGTTACGTTTCGATTTCATTTAGTAACTTCGCGCCCAACAAATTTTAATTATGAAATCTCCATGCCCTGCCTTCCTACAAAAGCATGGTACTACCTGGAGATTCCATGTTTCCTTTAAAAATAAATAGTAATACACATGAAATGCCCATCCGCAAAGCAGGCCCAAAGGAATGATAATCTGGCACGGGCATTCCATGTGGCAACTAAAAAACAAATTATTAACACATGAAACACGTGAGAGGGATTTTAATCGTGAGTTGTTTTTTTCTGTTGACGGAAAGAGCCAATGGACAGATGGAAGTTGAATTGGGTGTGAAAGGAGGAGTAAATTTTTCTAATATCAACTCTGTTTCATCCGTAGTATCCGTTTATGGTGAGCAGACCGGGTACCATGCCGGGGCCTATGCCATGTTTAAATTTGGAAAAGCAGCCATTCAGCCAGAAGTACTTTATTCTTCTGAAGGCCAGCAGTATAAGTACGTTCAGCCAGGGTTTCCCCAATTAAAGTCAACATTCAATTATATCAATGTTCCAATCCTTTTAAAGGTTTATGTTACTGACTGGCTCAACCTGCAAGCCGGACCCCAATTCGGTTTTTTGCTCAATTCAACCGGGTACACGTATGCCACCAGTGGAGTTTCACCCTCTCCCGTGATCACTTCTCAACCATTAGGTGATTTTGTTCAGACTTTTAATGCTTCAATAGCCATAGGCGCAGGCATTGATCTCCCCTTTGGCCTCAACTTTTCACTGCGCTATAACGGAGGCGTAAGGGACATCAATACAAGGACGGGTCAATATTCACCGGTATCCTCCGCCTTTGGAACTTCCATAGCCAAAACAGAGGTCTTTCAAATCTCCGTTGGGTACCGCTTATTTAAAATTGGCGGGTAGCATTTTTATTTTCTTGTTTTATCGGTAGCAAGTGTTTTTGTATTTTTGGATCAAATAAATTATTGCAATATGAAACAATTCAAAATTTTTGCTGTTGGCTTTGCCGTGCTTTTATCGGGGGTGGCGTATGGTCAACTACGACTTGATTTGGGTGTAAAGGGAGGGCTTAATTTTGCCAGCATAAGTACCAGTGCAACCGCCACACAGACCTATAGCAACCGCACGGGCTACCACTTTGGCGCTTATGCGTTGCTCAAGGTGGCAAAGTTTGGCATTCAGCCAGAGATCATTTTCTCACGGCAAGGTCAGAACTATTCCGTGCCTAATGCCTCTAACCTTAAATCTAATTTTGATTATATCAACATTCCAATCATCATCAAGTTATACCTTGCGGCAGGTTTGAATTTACAAGCAGGCCCTCAGTTTGGTTTTTTATCGAGTGCATCAAACGATGTGTATAATTCCGCCACTGGCAAGATTACTTCTCAATCGCTAACGAATCTCGTAAAATCTTCAGATGTTTCGCTCGCTGTTGGGGCAGGTTGGGATTTGCCTTTTGGGCTTAACTTCACGGCACGCTACAATATAGGTTTATCCGATATCAATAAATATTCGGGTGGCACCATCCCCGTTGGTGTTACTTCATCGCTTGGAACACAACAGGCCAAAAATCAAGTGTTCCAATTTTCCGTTGGGTATCGTTTATTCAAGTTTGGAAAATAAATTTTTTAATAGTGTTTTAATAACTTGAACTTCCAGGTAGCCGACACTCTAAGTGGCCAGTCGGCTTGATTCGGGGCTCCCATTTTAGACCCTTGCATATCATCAGATGATAAAAGCTGTCTCGGCAGCTTTTATTTTTTTTGAGCCACTAAGTCTTTTGTATTTTTGCCAGCAAAGAAAAAAAAGTTATGAGATTTGGGGTCCTATTTACAGTTGCAGTGGTGATGTTAAAATCACAAGTATCGCTGGGTCAGCTAAAATTTGAGGCGGGGGTAAAAGCAGGGTTTAACTATACCAACCTTGACCTTAGCCCTGTGGGCAGGGCGGCATTCGTCAACGCCTACCACTGGAAACCGAGCTTCCACGTAGGTGTTTATGGATTGATCAAGTTGCCCAAAGCAATCGGCTTGGACAAGTTTTCTATTCAGCCCGAAATCGTTTTGTCAAGTCAGGGCCAACGATTTACCACGGATTACAATAGTGACCTGCGTACTTCATTTTATTATGTGAATGTACCCCTGATCATTAAATACTACCTTATAGGAGGCCTCAATTTACAATTCGGTCCCCAAATCGGCATCTTGGCGGGATCAAAAGGAGATTTGCACCAAATCAATAACGGGAACATCGTTGGCCCACCAATCCAAAATCAACCTTTGAAAGCGTACACCAATCAGACGGATTTTTCGTTGGCTTTTGGCACGGGCATTGATTTGCCTTTTGGAGGGAGCTTAACCGTTCGCTATAACCTGGGGATATCGGACACCAATAAATTCACTAATGCATCCAGCTTGCCGGCCAACAGCATAGGACCGATTAGTTCATCCATTGGCACCTCGTATGCAAGAAATCAAGTGTTGCAAATATCATTTGGATACCGGTTGACAAAAATGAAGAAGTAATTTTTTCAGACTCACCTTTGCAAAACAATTTTGAATCAACCCCGTGGTGTTGCCAATTTCTAATCAAATTGAAACTACGCGCCTGGTGCTGCAGCGGTTTCGCTTGGAGCATGCCGAAGAGATTTTTTACACCTATGCCAGTAACCCCGAGGCAACAAAATTCATGGCTTGGCCTACACATCAATCCATCGTTGATAGCCGCAACTTTTTAAACTACGCCATACAAGGATGGAGGCAAGGGATAGATTATTCATTTGCCATCCGGATGAAAGGAAGCAACCGTATGATCGGCAGTTGTGGATTGGTGAACGATGACGGAAAAATACAATTTGGCTATGTGCTGGGGCCGCTACATTGGAGCAAGGGCTATGCAACAGAAGCCACGCTGGCCATGTTGGCTCAAGTGAGAAACTACCCCGGTGTTTTTCGCATCGGTACTTTTGTGGATAGGGAGAACACCGCATCCATAAATGTGTTACAAAAATGTGGATTGGTGGAAGAAGCCCAGCTCGAAAAATGGTTTCGCTTTCCCAACCAAAATAATGAACCGAAAGATTGTGTGCTTTTTAAGTTGCCGATTTAATGTGTTTATCTGCGAAAAGTGCTGACGTTTTGCCTGCTGCCAATTTACTTTTCCTTCTTCCATAGCTAAAATAAATCAGCAGCCCCAATCCCATCCAGGCAAAAAATACCATCCAACTTCGGGCAGGGATTTCAATCATTAAGTAAAGGCAAAACAACATGCCCAGCACCGGGATGAGCGACAGTTTTTTTAAGAAAGTCATCAGCGCAATAAATAAGGAGATCACCAGAAAGACCAAAAACAGAATTTTTTGGTGCGACTCGTGGCTGATATTGGATAAGGCATTATTAATCCGATCGGAATAGCCATACATAAATAAGAGCAACAGCCCCGGCACAATCCACTGCCCATTGATGTGTGGCATGTGAAATGATTTATCGCCCGCAAGTTTTTCCCTGCGAGGTAAATTTAATACTCCGGCACAGACCAATACAAATGCAAACAGAGTGCCGATGCTGGTAAGATCGGTAACGATGGAGATATCCACAAACAAAGCCGGGATGGCCACGGCAAAGCCGGTAACAATTGTAGCGAATGACGGAGTATGAAATTTAGGATGAACAGTGCTGAATTTTCGGGGCAACAATCCATCGCGGCTCATGCTCATCCAAATCCGAGGCTGCCCAATCTGAAATACCACCATCACACTGGTGGCAGCCACCACTGCGCTCACAGAAATAATATACCCCACTTTTTGTAAATGGATTTTTTCAAAAACATAAGCTAACGGATCGGCCACATCCTTAAATTCAGAATAGTTGACCATGCCCGTGATCACCAATGTGACCACTACATAAATCAAGGTGCATATCAGCAACGAATAAAGCATTCCTCTTGGCAAGTCGCGCTGTGGATTGGCACACTCTTCTGCAGTTGTGGAGATGGCATCGAACCCAATGTAAGCAAAGAAGATGGCTGACACGCCTTGCAGCACACCTGTAAATCCATGGGGCATGAAGGGCGTCCAATTATCCGTGGAGATATAAAAAGCACCTATGCCCACAAGGAAGGCCAGCACCACTAACTTTAAGGCTACCATAAAATTTGCACTTTTCTTGCTTTCGCGAATGCCGATGTAAGCAAGAATGGTGACGAGGATCACGATAGTGAAGGCCGGGATATTCAAGATCAACCGCAGGCCACCAAGCTGTGGAGCAGTTGCCCACGCAAAGCCTTCGGTAGATTTTCCTTGCGCAACGGCCGCATCAAATAAGCTATGCGCAGTTTTTGGATCGGTTACCAACCAGCCTGGCAAATGAACATTGATCCCTTCCAGCACGTTGACAAAATAACTGCTCCACGAAATCGAAACGACCACGTTGCCAATGGCATATTCTAAAATCAGTGCCCAACCAATTACCCATGCCACAACCTCACCGATGGTAACATACGAATAGGTGTAGGCGCTGCCCGCTACAGGCACGCGGGAAGCGAACTCGGCATAACACAGGGCAGTGAAGCCGCAGGTAACGGTGATAATCAAAAATAAAAACACTACCCCCGGCCCGCCATTGTAAGCCGCCTGGCCAATAGTTGAAAAAATCCCTGCACCGATCACGGCAGCAATCCCCATCGAAGTGAGGTCTCGCACACCCAACACTTTTCTAAGCTCGGGGCTATGGTGCCCATCGGTGAGGCCAGATTGGGAGTCCCTCAAAATGTCGGGCAAAGATTTTTTTCGCAAAAGGGAACGGAACATCAACGAGTTGATTTAGGGCAGTAAAATAGCGAAAAATAACCTGGGGATAAGAAGTGTGTGGATTTTGGCTTCCCAATTTTTTTAAACTTATCAGCCGAATCCAATCCTATCCCAAAATTTCCCACTCCTCATTTAATACCGGTATCGCCTGGTGGGCGGTAAGGTCAAATTGGCAAGGCACAACGGAAACATAATTGTTGGCGATGGCCCACTCATCATTGTCTTCGCCTTTATCAAAGTTGACGAAGTTGCCTGTCATCCAAAAATAACTTCGGCCGTTCGGGTCATGGCGTTTATCGAAATCTTCAACCCATTTTGCATTTGCCTGACGACAGATGCGAATGCCCCTGATCGGCTCGTTTCCTTTTGAGGGAATATTTACGTTTAATGCTGTGCCTTTCGGCAACCCTCTCTTCAAGACTTGGTTGGTTATTTTTTTTACGAATTCTGCCGTGTGCGAAAAATCTGCCTTGTGACTGTAGTCGCACAAAGAAAAGCCAATGGCCGGTGTGCCTTCGATGGCTCCTTCGATAGCTGCCGACATAGTGCCCGAATACAAAACACTGATCGAAGTATTGCTGCCGTGGTTGATGCCACTCACCACTACATCGGGTTGGCGTTGGCCTTTCAAAATATAATGGCGTGCCATCTTCACACAATCAGCAGGAGTGCCACTGCATTCATAGGCTTTTACGCCTTCAAAAATAGATGACTCGCTGAGTCGAAGGGTGTCGCCAACGGTAATCGCATGCCCCATGCCTGACTGCGGGCTGTTGGGTGCTACCACTAATACCTCGCCCAACTCTTTCATCACCTGGACAAGGTTGAGGATTCCGCGTGAGGTGATGCCATCATCATTGGTAACTAAGATCAATGGTTTTTGCATAGTGGGGTTGATTTCAGAAAGTTAAGTGCTAATTATTTTATTAAAAAAATGGGTGATGGCAGTCTAAGTTTGTGGCGTTGGTACCAACCGGTTATTTCTTTTCAAAAAAGGAATTGTAATAATCGATGATTCGTTTCAGGTCATACTTTTTAGAGAAATCCAAACGGGTGTCTTTAGCATAATCGTGCACCTCATCGGCCCGGCTGCCCATCATATCCAGCCAATTACTGCGCTTGTCGGCAATCTCTTCAATATCCCCGTTTTCTTTGAGAATAAAATAGAGGTTCACCAACACCCTTCTCGTTCCGTAGCCTCCGTAGCCATAGGGGGAGTAGAACGGATAGCCGTAAGGAGAGTAATAATTGTTTCGCAACTCCACCTTCTCGCGCGCCAGCAGCGTGATTTTACCTTCAGAAAGAACTTCAAAAAAAACGGGGCTTTTATATCCGCCCAACGCTGAATAGGGCAGTGAATAAAATTGCCGGTAGCGTCTGTACGATTGGTCAAAAATTTCGAACAAAAGCACTTTTCGTGCGGCAAAACTTTCGATGCGGTTATCGTGTCGCACTTCCAGGAGATCATCCAGGTTATACCTAACAGTACCTCTAATGGTATCGCCCGTATCCATCACTAACTTGCCTTCGTGCCAAAGTTCGAAGGAGAATGTTTGCGCAAAAACAACGGATGGAAAGAAAAGCAACGAACAGAAAATGAAACGTTTCATTATTTTTTTAAAATCGTATGACCCAGTTTGTCTCTTTTGGTTTGCAGGTATTTTTCGTTGTGCGGATTGGGTTTGATTTCAATGGGGATGTTTTCCACTATTTCTAATCCATAACCCATCAGGCCAACTCGTTTTTTCGGATTGTTGGTAATCAGTTTTATTTTTGAAATACCGAGGTCGTGCAAGATCTGAGCGCCAATACCGTAGTCGCGGTTGTCCATGTCAAAACCTAGCTGCAAGTTGGCCTCCACGGTATCAAGGCCTTGCTCCTGAAGTTTGTAGGCTTTCAGTTTGTTGAGCAAGCCAATGCCGCGGCCTTCTTGTTTCATATAGAGTACCACGCCTTTGCCTTCGTTCTCCACCATCGTCATGGCGCTGTGAAGTTGTGATCCACAATCGCACCGGCACGATCCGAAGATGTCGCCTGTTACGCACGAAGAATGGACGCGCACCAAGATCGGTTCATCTTTTTCCCACGTTCCTTTCACCAGGGCCATGTGGATCTCCTGGGTAGCTTTTTCTTCGTAGGCCACTAATTTGAAGTCGCCTAATGCGGTGGGTAAATTCACGTCAACATGACGTTTGATCTGACTTTCCATTTTCATCCGGTAAGCAATCAAATCTTTAATGGTAATCAATTTCAAATTGAATTTATCGGCTACGATGCGCAAGTCGGGCAGGCGTGCCATCGTGCCATCTTCGTTCATGATTTCCACCAACACACCGGCTGGCCGGAATCCTGCAAGCCGGGCAAGATCAATGGCCGCTTCGGTGTGCCCGCTTCTTCGCAGCACTCCTTCTTTTTTTGCTTTCAAGGGAAAGATATGGCCTGGTTTGCCGAGTTCTTCGGGTTTGGTTTCCGGATCGACCAAGGCTTTGATCGTCTTGAATCGGTCATGGGTGGAGATGCCCGTGGTGCATCCGTGCCCGATCAAGTCGATCGAAACGGTAAATGGGGTTTCGAAAGCGGCCGTATTTTTACCGACCATCAAATCTAATTTCAGTTCCTCGCAGCGGTCTTCCATCAACGGAGCGCAGATCAGCCCGCGGCCTTCTTTCGACATGAAGTTGACGATCTCCGGGGTCACGCATTCGGCAGCGCAAATAAAATCACCTTCATTTTCGCGGTCCTCGTCATCCACCACAATCACCATCCGTCCATTACGGATTTCTTCGAGTGCATCTTCAATGGTGTCGATTTTTATTTTGTTGCTCATAGCTTTTTTTTTCCCAGGTTCACAATTCTTAATTCAATGTCGTTTCCTTAAAGCCATTTTTGATGATTTCACCTCCTCTACCAATGAACTCGATTTTAAAACCTCAGCCCCCTCTCCACAGGCGAGGGGGTGACTGTTCCTATTGAATTTCCT
>JAYVMP010000043.1:0-26446 GCA_043758895.1 Bacteroidota bacterium | reverse complement strand
CATAGTTATTTTTTTTAAAGATATAACAGACGAAGTTTAGAAAGGTAAGGTTATTTGATCAACCTTTAAAAATAAAGATGAATGGTCATTTTCATTTTTCCCAGCAAAAGTCAACCTACTTTTTCAAACGCAGCGGTTCGGTTGTGCTCCAGGCCAAGCAACCCAGCACAATAAGCAGTACTGCCCAGTTGGAGGCAAGCGT
The DNA here is from genome assembly GCA_043758895.1 of Bacteroidota bacterium. Classification (GTDB taxonomy): domain Bacteria; phylum Bacteroidota; class Bacteroidia; order Cytophagales; family Cyclobacteriaceae; genus ELB16-189. The sequence goes on along the minus strand of JAYVMP010000043.1, from coordinate 26,244 downwards.
CACTTGGTTGCCGATAACGTAAGGCTTTGGCTGGAACTTAAATTCAATTTCGTGGTTTCCGGCAGGCACCTGCAAGGCGCGCAACACATAATCGGCACGGAGCATTTCTGTTTCCTTTCCATCCACAAAGGCATGCCAGCCCTCGGGATAATAAATTTCCGAAAAGACAGCCACCCCATCAGCCGCAGCGTGCGATTGGTATTTTAGGTAGGGTGGCTTAAATTCCTTCAGTTCGATAACCGATGTGCTGTCGCTATTCAATTTTAAACTTTCAATTTTGAATTTTGAATGATCCACCACAGCCACATTACGGGTATCAACCTTATTTAACTTTTCCAATTCTTCCGTTGGCGAGGCTACGCTCAAAATTTCTTTCACAAACCAGGCGTTGCCATTGGCCGCAGGGTTGACAATCACATTCGCAGCATCAGGCCCATACACCATGTATTTGGTGTTGAGCATATCCAGCACTCCATACTTTTTGAAATTCGCCTTGCCGGCTTGTAGGTCAGCTACCAGTTCTTGTGTCTCGCGGCTGATGCACGAGTCGTATAAATCCTGGTAGCGCCTCAGCTTGGCACCGTGATAGCCGCCCAACGAATGATGAAAATAAGAAGTGCGGGCTTCCGTCCATGCGCCTTGCAAATTATAAACTCTGTAATAGCTTTTATCTTTCAAGATGACTGCATCGGCTGCATTGGCGATAATAAAAGTATTCTCGTGCTTACGCTGGAATCTATCCTTTGTAAAATAACGCTTGTCCACCAGGGATAAATCCATGGCAACCATAAAAATCAGAAAGGCATAGAACCCAAGCTCAGTGATTTTCTTAGCGACATTGAAATAGAGCAGGATGAAAACCAAAAAAATAAACGTCAGCGAGCGAAAGGCATCAGCGCGCATCAGGCTTCTGCGATCCGAATGCAAGGCTTTTAAAAACCACACGGGCAATTGCCCTTCCCCATCGTGGGCAAAACTGCCTATTCCTGCCAACAACAAAATCAAAAAACATAAGCCACCGGTTGCCGCAAATGCAATGAGCAATTTCTTTTTTGTGTCTTTATTAATCCCTTCTGCAAAAAGCCGCTCAAGGCCGATCATGCCCAACAGTGGCAGTGCAAAAAGGATAATGATCAACCCGAAACTAAACGACCGGAATTTGTTGTAGCCCGGAAAATAATCGAACATGAAATAATTAAATGAGGCGAAACTGTCGCCCCAACTCAGCATCAAGCTGAGCGCACTCAGCGGAACAAGCCACCAAACATATTTTTTTTCGGCCAACAAAATCCCCACGACAAAAAGAAAGACAATGATGGATCCGGCATAGTAAGCTCCGCCCGATCCGGGTCCCCAATACGTTGCCGTATAATTGACCAACCGGTTGGCCAACTGATTGTCGCCTGAATTGACAAGTGCCTTATACGTCTCGCTTTTTTGATCATTGACAAAAGAGCTTTCAGTGGCCCCACCATAAAAATCGGGAATCAATAAAGAGGAGGGTTCCCAAATTCCATATTTATATTGAAATGCATACGACTTGCTCAATCCATCATTTGCTTCGCCACCCTTAGGTTTGGCCAGCTCAGAAGGCCCACGGATGGAGTAGCGGGTGTATTCGGTGATCGCCCAAAACTGACCGAAGAAGGTGCCTGCCGCGATGGCTGCTGCCGGGATAAGTATGACGATAGTTGTAAAAAAATCTTTGATCTGCCTTTCGCGATAAGCATAAATCAACTGCACAAATCCATACACCGCAACGATCAGCATCAAATAGTAGGTGATCTGCAAATGGTTTTCGCGCAAGTGCAGGGCAAGGCCCAACGTAGTGACGGCAAAACCAATCAACCATTTTCGTGAAAAGGCCAGGTGAATTCCGGCCATCACCAACGGCATGAATGCAATTGCGCCAATGCGTGCATTGTGGCCAGCCCCCAACCCAATGATCACATACGATGAAAGGCCAAAGGCAAGGGCACCGGCAATGGCGAGGTATGGCCGCACCCCAAAGGAGAGGAGCAAAATATAATAACAAAGAAAAGCCAGGAAAATATTATTGACAGGGTGTGTTATAAACAGGGACATGACAGTTTTTGACCAAAGTAATGGCCCATCGCCCCACTTCAGGCTAACAAGATAGGCAGGCATGCCACTGAACATAGAGGGTGCCCAAAGAGCCTCTTCGCCTGCCGCATCGCGGTAATCGGTTACGCTCTTACTAGACCCGCGAAACTGTTGAATGTCTTGCTGGTCCAATGTTTTGTGATCGAAAAAAAAAGGATTAAAAAAAAGGACAGTCACCACCAAGAAAACAGCAAGCGCAACTACGTGCGGAGCAATGTCTTTTGAAAAATCTATTTTTTTCATGGAATCAGTTTACAGATTTGTTGGCAAATGTGAGGAGTATTAGTCAATTTGCCAATGAGTGAACACGAAAATGCAGTGGCCTTGTGGGCGCATTAAAAATGGTGTGGCCATCAAAAACAAAATTGTCATGTATAAATGGTTTGTTATCCTATTGGTCGTGCAATCCTGTGGGGGCAAAAAAGAAACCTCACCTGAAAGGGCTTCAGATGAATCAGCTATCCAAGTGGTTTTGAACAACCAAGTAGCAGCCTGGAACGAGGCGAACCTGGACGAGTTTATGAAAGGGTATTCGCAATCCGATTCCATTCTTTTCATCGGCAGCAAAATTACCTCCGGTTGGGATAGTACGTTAGTGCGTTATAAAAGAAGTTATCCCAACAAGGAGGCAATGGGTAAACTGCGATTTGAAATCCTGCGCATGGATTTCATTTCATCCAACAGTTACCTCGTTACCGGAAAATATTTCCTTAAGAGGAAAAAAGACAATCCGCAGGGAATTTTCACACTGTTGTTTAAAAAGAAAAAGGGGAATTGGGTGATTGTGTATGATCATACTTCGTGAATCGTCAAAAGTTAACTCAACGACATTGATTAACTATTGGCAGATAACCATCACCAATGATCTTTTAAGATATTAATCCCCGCGATCAAGATCAGGAGCGCGGTAATCCGCTTAATGTAAATGGCGTTGAAGCGCTTTGCACCAAGACGCGAGCCCAATTGCCCACCAATAAAAACCACGGCTAACAGGGGCAAAATAAAACCCCAATCAAGATTTGGATTTCTCAGCCATTGCCCCGCCAGGCCACCGATGGAATTGACCAAAATAAAAAGGCTTGCCAAAGCAGAAATTCTTTTTGCATCGTCCCACCGGAGCAAATGAAGGATGGGCGAAAGAAAAATCCCGCCACCAATACTTACCATGCCCGACAAAAAACCAATGGTGCCGCCCAGGCCGATTTTAGCAAATAAATTTTCATTGAATCGCGAGTAATTACCTGGCGTTTTTTGAAAAGAATCCTGAAACCAGATGAGCAGCGCGGCCACGATGAGGGAAACGGCAAGCAGGATAAAAAAAGTACTTTGTTTCAGTGGATAATACCCACCCAAAAAAGCCATCGGAACACTCGACAAAAGAAATGGCCAACATTTTTTTAAGTCAAGGAATCCTTCGCGAAAAAAAATAATTGTGCCACTGGTTACCACCACGATGTTGCACAGCAAAGCTGCTGGCCGCAGGATGTCAAAACTTACTGCCAGCAGGGCGAGCAAGGCGAGGTAGCTGGAGCCTCCGCCAAAGCCCACCGAGGAATAGACCAAGGCGATCAAGAAAAATGAAATGAGGAGGATATAAAATTCCAAAATTTAAAAGATAGTAGGCTTCCGTATGTTAAACTAAATTAAGAGCATCTTTAAAACTTTCAAAATGATTCTCTTGTTGCTATGCAAAACTAAAAAATTGACGTGATCACACAGCCGGATGATGGGCAAAAAAAAACAACTCGCGGTTGTCTTTTTTTACCAGTGGGCCCTGCTGGGAACGATCCAGCGACCCTCAGATTATGAGTCTGATGCTCTAACCAGCTGAGCTAAGGGCCCTTATTATTTTATTTTTTTTATGGTAAACCTAATCCAAAGATCGTTACCAATTAACCAAGGCTCCTTTTTGAAAACGAGCTGCAATGTTACATATTTGCGGTTTATCATACAATTATTGTTCCCTCACGAAATCAAAAAATCACAACTAATCGGTAATCAAATTCTTTTGGCACACCGCCACTACTTCACTTGGTTTTGCTGCTAACTCCATGAACCCTAAAATAAAAACATACCTTATCCATAGTTCGTTGTTTATCGTTACCTTCATTACCACCACATTTGCCGGTGCCGAGTGGACGCTTGGAAAATCGATCGCAGCTTATTTTATTCTTGGAACTGAATACACGTGGGCGGATTTTGCCAGTGGGCTCCCCTACTCTATTTGTTTCCTCACCATCCTCACCTGTCATGAGTTTGGGCATTATTTTACAGCCATTCACTATCGGATAAAAACAACACTTCCGTATTATATTCCACTTCCTCCATTTTACCCCTTTTTAGGAACATTGGGCGCCCTCATTCGCATCAAAGAAAGAATTACAAGCAACAAGCAACAATTTGACGTGGGCATTGCTGGTCCTCTTGCAGGATTTGTAGTTGCAGTGGCCTTCCTTATTTATGGCTTTGCTACCTTGCCCCCGCCCGAACATATTTTTCAATTTCACCCGGAGTACAAACAATATGGGTTGAACTATGCCGACCATGTTTACAAGACAATGCCTGAGGGCACAGTAGATGTGGTCATTGGCAAAAACATGCTTTTTACGTTTCTTGAGCAACTATTTGCCGACCCCGCCCGAATGCCCAACCCACATGAGATCATGCACTATCCCTTCCTGTTTGCAGGCTTCCTTTCGCTCGTTTTTACCTGCCTCAATTTGTTACCCATTGGTCAATTGGATGGCGGCCACATTCTCTATGGATTAGTCGGCTTTCGATGGCACCGAACTATCGCCACCGTAATTTATTTCATATTGCTTTTTTATACCGGACTTGGATACATTGATTCACGTTTGCCCTTGAACCAATTGATTTTCGAAATACCCTTGTACTTATTTTTTCTGTTCATGGCCATGCGCACCATTTTTGAAAAGAAACGCGACCGGCTAATGTATGCCCTGATCATTTTCACCATCCAGTATATCACTGGGTGGCTGGTGCCTTCCATTCATGGCTACTCGGGCTGGTTGGCATTTACCTTGCTTATCGGATGGATAGTTGGCGTGCCTCACCCACCCTCTGAAATTGAACAGCCGCTGAATACGAGCAGGAAAATTTTGGGCTGGATTGCCCTGATCATTTTTATACTTTGTTTGACCCCCGAGCCCATAGCCATCCTTACCGCTAAGGCAGCACCATGATCTTTTCGGTGCGCCACTGCGAGCCGTTGAAGTACCGTGCCAGGTAAATTCCGGCCGAAGGATTTGAAATGGTGATTTGCGTTTGTTCAAGAAAATCCTCGCGCACAAAGGAAACGTTTTGCCCTGCCACATCAATCACCTGAAGACCTAGAACGGAAGGCGGCAAATAAAACTGGCCATGATTGGGATTTGGGAATGCGTAAGTCCTTTTCACCTCAACTGCTGTTGTCGTTGAAACGATGCAGCCTCCCTTGCTCCCTGCCGGGCAATTTCCAAACACAGGGCGGATCATCAAATTGCCTTGAAGCGTTGTGTTTTGTTGCCATGACCCAGCCGTATTGGAAAAAATTTTGCTCCCCGAACTTGAATTTTTATCGTAGCCAACACCGATGGTGGCAGTCGTGTTTTGAATCCAGCCTACATAAAATTTTTTGCTCACCAATACCGGTTGGCCGAGCTGGGCATAGATAAACTGATTGTTCGATGTACGTTGGATGGTCAAGTCTTGTTGCGTGAGAATGGCTCGTGTATTGGCCGGGATACCCCCGATGGAATTGCCCGCCAGGCTGTCCAATACCTGAAGCTTCACCACCTGATTGGATTCATCGCCCACGTGTGGAAAATAAATCTTTACTGCAATCAACGTATCGGGCTTGGGGTAGTCCAAATCAAATTCATACATTAAACTCGAGCCGGGCTGGGTGAGGGTAACTGCATATTCCGCACCCCCGTCATCATACGCATAATAATTCCTTAAAATAAAATTGGTGCTGATGGTATCATTGTACCTGAACTCAATACCCTTGTAAACAAGGGTATCATAGTCGCCCACGTTTACACTAATTTTTTTTACGTTATCCCCGGTGTTGAGTTTGATCTGAAATTTTAGTGCAATGGAGTCGGTTTTGGGATCCAATCCAGCGAAGGAAGGTTTATTGTTTAACGTAAACAAGGTTGGTTGATCGTGAAAAACCGTAAGGGCCGGCAGCGAATCGAGGAGTAGGCGACTCGGAGGGGCAACCACTTTATTCAACCGGGTAGTGGTAGTAAGGTGCGCCACCAGGTTTACGGGTTGAGGATAGTTGGCGGCTTTGGTTTGATCGCTCCGTTGATTGGTGATGGAAAGTGATGGAAACCTTAAAAAATTATCCGGATTGGTAAAAAAATGCCACACCGGTATGGATTGATATTGAACAAACGGAGAGGTGAGCGGCATGGCAATTGCGCGATCGGGAAAATCGGAATAGCGCGGAGCGTATTGTGCTTTGCCATTGCTGACATAAACATAATCCAAATTCCAGGTATCAAATGGCCCGGACAATCGACCATAGTTTTGAAAATAGAATTGAAAATTCTTATGGAAATAAATACTGTTGCTGATCTGTAATTTTACCGGAAAGAATAGCGTATTGTGACTAAGGGTATCGGGACTTGTCCACACCAAGTCCCAACGACTGGAATCATTTTTAAACCATAGCGAAATCCGATCAGTAGGGTCGGGCGGTTCTCCGTTTCCCTGCCATTGATAATAGAAAAACATAAAAACAGAGTCCCTGATCGATACATCCACCAAGTCAAGCCGCAGTGGTCGCGATACTAATTTATCTGCCAAGCCATTCGCCAGTGGGTTATTGACACTGTAGGGGATGCCCAACGAATCCAGGCCATCGAATGTAGCAACTTTATAGGTGGGAGGGTTGATGCCCATGCCCGTGTTGACCGAAACAGAACGGCCATACTGCCACAGGCTGTCGCTCGGAAAATTTTCAAGGGAATCGAGGTGAAAAGGATTATTGAAGGAGAAGTCGTCCCAGAAGGGAAGCGGCATAGCCGAGAGTTGCTGAACACGTGCGCCCGACTGTTTTTTTTTTTGCGATGCCCCTTTATGCACAACCGGAACCTGTGCCAATTGCGCCCAAACTCCGACCGAGCAGAAGAAAAAAAACAAAGCCGGAATTAGTCGCATGGTCAAGGGTTCTCTTCATTCTCCTTTTCCTGCACCTTGTAACCCTTCGGGGCCAACCACAGGTCCACCGGGTCGCCCACACGCACGGAGTCACCGGAAAGCGGGAATTGCTTGAAAACGAAAGGAACCGTGCCCGTAGTATCTGCACCTTCCATGATTTCCACGTTGCCCAAGTGCAAATTCCATCCAGAAAGTTTGCGTAAAGCAGTTTCGTAGGTATCTCCCATTACACGCCCCATGGCAAAATCTGCAGGCCCAAACCCATCGCCCACAATCAGGTCGATTACCGATCCCTTTGGCAAACGCTCGCCTGGTGCGATAGGCTTACCGCGATAACGAAACTCCCGCACCAAATTTTTGAACGGACTTGGTTCAAAAAAAACTTTGCCCAACTTCAGTTCGTTGCTCTTTAACACCGCTTTGGCGTTGACCAAAGAACCATCGGTAAGATCGGGCATGGGCAACGTGGGTGGCGATGTCCTGTTTAAGGAAACATATACGATTCGGTTTTCTTTTACAGTGGAGCCAGGCGCAGGAAACTGGCGAAGTACCGACAATGGTGGCAACGAATCGCTATAGGCAGAATCATTTATGGAATACCTGAGTTGGTGTTCCTGAAGAAACCTTTTGAGCTCCCCTACCTTCATTCCTTTCAAGTCGGGCACTTCCACGGTCTCACCATGATTGGTGATGTTGGGCAAGTAAATATAAAAATAGACAACGCCAATGAGCAAGAGGCTACTGGCAACCATAGCCAAGTGCTTGAGCAATCCTTCGATCGTACTATCCTTAAAAAAATTTCGAATAGCCATGGATCAAAACTTCAAATCGGAAGAATAGCCCCGGTGTGCGCGTTGCGACAATTTAAACCGAGCTTCGGCCAACGTTACCAATTCGGTGATCAGGTTAGTGAATGAAATCCCCCGCTCCTTCCACATCACAGGAAACATGCTGGAGTTGGTAAACCCGGGAATGGTATTGATCTCGTTGACATAAACCTTCCCGTCTTTCGACAAAAATAAATCCACCCGTGCAAAATCCTCACAGGCCAATACCCGGAAGGCTTGTAACGACAGCTCTCTGATTTTTTTTGAAACTTTAGTTTCTAGTTTGGCCGGCACTTGAATGCTTACCGCATCGCCATCCACGTACTTCGCATCAAACGTGTAAAACTCATAATCTTTACTGATGATGATTTCTCCGGGCAACGAAGCCTGAGCGGGCGCGTTGCCCAACACGGCACATTCGATCTCACGGCCTTGAATAAATTTTTCGAAGAGGATGCAATCGTCATAACGAAATCCCTCCTCCACAGCTTTTTTAAAATCATTTTTTGATTTCACTTTCGAGACGCCAACTGAAGAACCCAGGCTGGCCGACTTTACCATAAAGGGAAGCCCCAATTCCATTTCTATCTTTTCGAACTTCAGGTCTTTTCGGTCTGGATAAAAACAGTAAGAGAAATCCGCCACGGGAAGGCCCGCTTCTTTCAATATTTTTTTTGCCACCAACTTATTCATCGCCATGGCCGAGCCCAGCACGCCCGTGCCCACCATGGGCAAACCCATTGCTTTAAGCAAACCTTGAATGCTGCCGTCTTCACCATCGGTTCCATGCAACACGGGAAAAACAATATCAGGAGCAAAACTTTCTTTTTTTGCTTTAAAGACAGGCTTGTTCGCGTTGAGCTGAAGAGAAAGTTTATCTCCCCTTTTTATTTTAGCCGAAACGTCTTTAGTGAGGTGCCAAGTACCTTTCTCAGTAATCCCGATCAAAATGGGTTTGAACCGCTTTTTGTCGATGAATTGAAAAATATTACGGGCTGAGTTGATAGAGACCCCATGCTCTACAGAACGGCCTCCGTAGAGGATTGCTATTATTTTTTTGCCCATGCGTTTAAGTTAATTCGTTGTCGGTTAACAGTTGTTCCTCTTTGGCTAATCATTCAATTAAAGGATAACCTTTAATTTATAACCAATTAGCTTATAACTATCAACTGATTGACGGATTTCTACCCAAAGATGTTCAGGTTTTGGGGCATTTCCATACGCGCCAAAAACTTTTTCGATCAAAAGCCCAACAACACTTTGGTTGACCCAATGCTTGTTGCAGTTTGAATCCGCACAATGTACATTCCCCTGGAATCATTGGGAAAATCGATGGTATAGGTTTGGTTCAAAGTATCAGGCAGGAGGTTGTCAGAAATAACCCGGCCCAGCAAATCATAAACCTGCATGCGCACCAACTGGCGATCGGGCAAATCAAAAGTAACATTTACCGGAGTGCCCGATCCACCGTAAATAGAATAGAGGCCACTCACATCAACTGGAGAAGGATTGTCGCTGGTAAAAAACTCAATATTATCGAGGTATAAATTATTGCCGTTGCCATTGGTGGCAACAAAAGCTAGGCGCACGTTTTGTTTGCCAGCGAGCGTATCTAAGTTGATGAAATTTTTTTTCCATTGACTGGCGTTGGTAGGCAACCAGGAGGTATTGGAAACGGTATTGGCCAACGAAGTTCCTGATGAAGCGAACAACAATCGGCTATAGGTCTCCCCACAATCCGCAGATGAAAATACCTGCAAGGTTTCACTGCCTGTGCTGCTCGAAGCATAGCTCGTTTGAAAAAACAAGCTCGCGGCAGCTACTTTCGAAAAATTGAGAACAGGTGAAGCGAGCCAAGCCTGTTCGCCCAAGTTGGCATTGGTGATCGAGTTAAAAACCAATGAGTTTGAATAGTTGGTGGTGGCCGGAGACCAAACTTGACCCGAAGACGGGCTGACCATGGACCAAGCCGGGGTAAATACCCCATCAAAATTTTGGCGAAGCGGGATAATGTCCGCAGCTTCATTTATAAATAGGGACGTTGACAAGCTATCCTTGGCATTGAAATTGGTTACCCCGTTTGGCAGCCGGATGGCAATTGATAAGGTATTATTGCCGGTGGCAAACGTAACTGGCGCAAGGGTAAAATCCTGCGAAGCCCCCACATTCAGTTGGATACCGGAAATAACCTGCTTCGAGCTTTGGTTATTAACAAACACATCGGCTGTAAAGGAATTAATGGCCGAGTTTCCCAAGTTAGTCAGGTTGACAACCAATGGCGCGGTTGTTTGGCAGCTTACGGGTGAAGGGCTACTTAGACTATTGAGGGTAAGGGCTGTGACCGGGTTGTTAAGAACAGCCACGTTATCCAAATATAAGTTGTTCCCATACTGGTTAGTCCCCACAAAGGCAATTTGGATCTTTTGTCCAATAAATTGATTGAGGGAGATCAGACTCGTAATCCACTGTGTGGAAGTAGGTACAAATGGGTTGCTCGTTGAAGGGGCTGTAGCAAGGGCAGTCCCTTTTTTATTAAAAATCGCTGTGGTTGATTGATTAAAGTCGCAAACACTTGATACCAGCACACGAAGCTGGTCACTGCCGCCCCCAGGATAGGTGGCATATGCATAATTAAAACTTAGGGAGGCTACCGTAGCTGTTGTAAGGTCAAGCACAGGGGTAATCAGCCAATCGGATGCGCCCTGGTTTTCATAAGAAAAAAAATCGAGGTACATCGCTTTTTGGGAACTGCCCAGGGAGATGTTTGTCCAAGTCGTCAAGTTATCAGGGTTGAGGATTTGCCAACCCGCGGGCAATGAGTTGAAGGATTCCATCAACGGCAGAGGTGCGCTAATCGGAACAAGGGTGGAGACCGCAAGTGAGTTGTTGGCCGGATTGCCATCGGTGCCGCCATTGGTCTGTAAAATTGTAAACGAAAAGTTATACGTAATTCCTGCACTTACCGGAACGGAGGAAAAATTCACCGAAGTCTCGGCCGAGGGGGCGAGGTTCAACGAAGAGAGTGTTTGGGTTTGTAAAGAGATCCCATTCAAAAAAAGTTGAACCTGCGAAGAAGTCACCTTGTTGGTGCCATAATTCCTGATCGTGATCGAAGGGGTGACATTGCCGCTGCACGCACTGGTGCCTGGGCTTAAAATAGTTTTCACGCCCAGATCGTTGGCCACAGGGGCTGGCGGTTGAGAACCTGGGGAAGTGAGCAGGCTCACCCTGCGCGGGCTATTGTTGATGATCACGTCCATGCGGCCCACCTGCCCTTGTGAAAAGATATTCATGCAGGCATCATCGGTATAGTTCATGTAGTTATCGTACATGGAGTGAACGCTGCATTCGGTTTGCGCCACACTCGGGCATGTTCCATTGTAATCGGTGTTTTGAATGGGTGTATCGGCAACATAATCCGTGCTAATGGCAGGGTCACAAGAATTTACATCGCCCCACACGTGCCGCAAGCCAAAGAAATGGCCGATCTCATGGGTGGCCGTTCTCCCCAACGGATACTCTGATAGTAGATTGAAACTACTTCCCCCTGCTGCTTGGTTAGTCCCATAAGATTGGTAATCCACTACCACCCCATCAGTAAGCCGATCAGTGGAAGCAGTCTGCAATCCTTGCAAGGTGGAAGAGACGGGCAATTGGGTATAGCCTAATAGTCCACCGGTGAGGTTCACCACCCAAATATTCAAATAGTTTTCTGCTGGCCAATAGCTTAACGCCTTAAATGCATAATTGTCAGAAATACTCCAGGAAGCTTGCGTCCCTTGGGTTCTGGTGATGCCATTGGTTGCCAGACCATTCGGGTCTTGTTGCGCCATCACAAAGGTGATATTAAACTTTCCGGCTACAGCTACAAATTCTGCCGGGGTTTTTGTTGTGTCGGCATTCAGTCTTTTGAAATCGTTGTTGATCACCGCAATTTGGGACAAAACCTGGGCGTCAGAAATATTGGCGCCCGTTCCTACCGCCTCGCCATTGTGAATAACATGGACTACGATGGGTACTACATAACTCCCACCCTGTACGCGATCTGCTTTAAAGGCGGTCGTTTTTTTTGACAACCTTTCCGCTATCCACTTTTCAAACTGATCGGTTGTTTCATGGTTAGGGTTTCGCAAGCTTCTCAGTTTTTCATACTCCACTGTGCCACACCGCTCCTGCGATTGGGCAAGGAAGCAAACGAATGAAAATGTGATCGTAAAAAGTAGTCGATACATATCCCGCAAGGTAGTTGCTAAACGAACTAAACTGTTCCAAAATTATAAATTCAATATCAATGTCTTTTAGTTAAGCCACTCTCATCACTTCACCTTGTTCCTCTACCAATGAAGACATAAAAAAAACCTCACTCTCATTGTTGGATTGGATATCGTTCAATGTTGTACTTTTTAAATTACATTATTCTGGCCTCCCGAAGAGAGGAAATCATCGGGGCTTAACTTGACTTCATTGAATTTTAATGCGCCTTATTCTATTTTTCAAGAACTAATTTTCCGCATTGCGTTGCACTCTTTCCATTGACAGTCATGGTAAGCCGGTAAATCAAAAGCCCATTGGCAATGTTTGCTTGCAAGGCATGCCATGCAAGATCATTGGTGCCTATTATAAAATTGCTGATCTTGTTCATGCCAAATTCCTCAAGCAACTGCCCGTTGGCTGAATAAATCTGCAACGAGAAATCATTCGGCAAAACATTTCCTGAAAGGACGAAACTAAAATTAAAAATACCTGCCGATGGATTGGGGTAAACCGATTGCAGCGTGAGGGTAGTTTCATTTTTGATTTGAAACGTTACCGAATAAGGAGATGTGCCACTGCTATTGCCACTCGCATCTGTGCCGCTGACTTGCAGCGTATAAGTTCCTTCCGCCAGATTGACTGGATTAAAATTAAAAACGAAGTCACTACTTGCCGTTGCCGGAGACCATTGCACATCGCTGCGGTTGAAGTTGATCCGGGTATAAGGGCAGTTGGCTTTGCACGGATAGGTGAGAAGCACATTCAAGTGGGTCGTGTCTGTGACTAACAGAAAGGGGTTGTTGTCATGCAGTTTAATTTTAATCTTGGGGCTGGGCGAAACATAATCGTTGTCTTGAAGGTAGCGACCATCTACGGTAACATCCAAGGTTGGAGGTGAAAGATCAGGCTGCACATTCAAATAGCCTGCAAGGTTGATGGTATTGTTGTCATAATATTGCTCAGGTTGAATTTTTGGATTGACATAAACATTAATGTCGTTCAGCCCTGCCTTTCCTTTGGTGTTCAGCGTGAAAGAAAATTTGGTGGTATCGCCAGGGGCAGGTGCTTTAATTTTGAATGAGGTTGTATCTCGCACGGCTTTAGTTGCATTTACGATTTGGGTATTTACCCGAAGGGAATCTGTAAATAACTTGGTAGAAATATTGGTGAACCCATATTGCCCGATGAAAGGCTGACCCTCTTGAACAGTCTGGTTGGCAGTAGGCCCCCGATAGAGCAACAACCCATCGGCTACAGATTCGTACAGCACAAACCATTTTTTCAACTGAGCCGCCATGAGGTTCACTGTATCCTGCATGTTGAGCTGCACTTTCAGTTGTGGATAGAAGGCAGGATTTATAAATGACAAGTCTATATTATTGCTGGTAATGTTGGCTTGAAGCAACGTTTCTTGCCCTGTTAAACTCACCCCGTAAATCGAATAGCTTACCTGGCCTCCCGGTTTTATGTTTACCGCTTGTTGCGAAAATGTTTTCCAACTTTTTGCCGGCCCGATCGGTGGAGATTTTAAATTGCCTGAAGAGTTACGCCCCGTCATGGTTGCCGCAACAGAAACATCTTGCGAAGTTACTGGTGTTGCCGAAGGAAGATAAAACTTGGCACTTCCGGCAGATGCCCCTTTTTTTGCGAGGATGACCACCGGCTCGCCATCTTTCACCAACGCCATCTGCGCATTGCCGATGCCTAGCTTGTTGAGTTGGCTCAACACATTCATTGACCAAGTCGAAAATCCCGCATTGCCCACTGAAAAAAGCACAACCGAATCGCCATATTTAATATTGTTCACATATTGGATCAGGTCAATGCCTGTTCCGGTTTCTACTTCGCTGGCCTGAAAACTGTTGATCACCGAGGGTTGGAGGCCGCAGCCACGAGGGTCGTTGTTGTAAATGCTGATTCCCGGGTAAGGTGTTGCCGTTGTTTTGTTGAATGCCACAAGGTTGATCGTGTTGGTGCGGCAAGGTACCTGCACGCTCACATCGTATTCGGTGCCGTTCACCTGAATAGAGGCAGCGGTATAAGGCGATGGACTGGTTGACCCAATGGATTTTATTTTAAGGGACGATACCGTTTGTGGATAGCTCAATTTTTTATTAGCCACATCAAAATTCAAGTTGGTAAGAAAATCGGATTGAACTTGCGGAAATTTTGTTTGGCCCCAGCCTTCGGTGCCATTGTTAATAAAAATAAAAGAAGAGATCGACCAATTGGCACTGTCGCCCGCACTTTGGTTCGCAGGTTTGGTTCGCCAATAATACACCACCGAATCACCCGGCAATAAATTGACTGCAAGTTTGGCCAGCACCTTTCCGGAAACGATTTGCTTTGTGGCAAAGGCACTGTTGAAGGTGTTGGTGGTATCGAATTGAACTAAAAAATTTCGCTGCGCACCTAAAAGATTGGCATCCTGAAAAAGCAGTTTGATGGAAGCCGAGTTGACGATACCGAAGTTAGGTGGATAAAGATTTAGCGTTCCATTGGAGGGGATAAAGTTGGAAAGCGTGGCGGTGTTATTCGTTTTAGAGATTTCTTTGATGGTATTCAATGGATCAATGATCACCGTAAATAGGTTGTTTCCCGATCCGTTAAGTGTAATGTCTTTGCGCAAGATGAAGGTTAGCGTATCGATGTACAATACAGACGGAAATGTGTTGTCATAGATTTTGGTGGAATTGTCGCTGAAGGTTCGGATCACCCGTATTTTAACCGGAGCGGTATTGGTTGCGGCCAGGTTTTTAACGATGATCTTGATGGCGAACGAATCGCTGAGCGAGGTGATCGGTTTGCCATCCAATGAAGCTAAGGAAAGTGAACCATTGTCAACCGAGTAGTCGGGCAAGGCAGTCCCAAATAACTTTAAAGCAGGGTCACCGGCCAACACCATTTGCTGTACTTGGGTAATGGCTGTGATGTCGTTTCCGAAACTGCTTAAATAGCGCCTGCCAACTTCTCTTTGGATGTCTCCAATTCCTTTTTTGATAAATGTAGAATCGCCAAAGCCGATTTGATAAAAGAGGGTTGAGTATTGTTGCAAATCATTGGAGTAGCCAAAGGAAGTACCCGCAATAAAATTGCGCGATCCGCTGTTGGCAGCCAGCATCCAATTTTCACCAAACGTAACTTCATTGGCAAAGATGGTCCCTGCATTGCATCCGTTGATGAGGAAGACCGGGTATTTTCCTTGGTTTTTATACCCCAATGTGGGATCGGTAACGTTGCCAATGTCGATATCTATCGTGCTGGAAGACGAATGCCCAAAAAAAGTGATGAGGTTCACGCCTTGGTTAATGTTGGGGGCTACATCGATTTGCTGAACACCTACATTCTGTTTTGCTTTCGTGGTAACAGCGCCACCCAAATAGGGGCCTTCAGCTATCTGTGCGAAGCCGTCAACATATTGACGGAAGAGGGCCAACTCGGAAGCATCGGTCACCGAACTTCCGCCCCCGCTCAAATGCAACAATTGTTTTGCCCACGGTTGTAGTGGTTGCGATTCAATTTCTTTCACTTTATTTAAATAGTCACCTACTTGTGCAGCCGTGGTGGCCGTGAGCCGGCCTGTTGGCACACCCTCTTGATAAGTAGTTCCGTAAAGTCCTGCGGTATAGGCAATGTCTCCACCCGGATATCCGGCCGAAGGCACTAAGTCGGGCAGCTCGGTGGCGGGCACCGGCAATCGCTGATAAGCCGAGTAAAAAATATCCCGCCCTTTTCCTATCAGTAAAAGGTATTTAATAGTTCCTTGCGCAGCCATGAATTGCATGAAACTGTAAATGGCCAAGGGCGAGACTTCTCCGTAATTGAATTGGTTGTAAAGTTGGTCGATGTTTACGGTAAGTGTATCATATCCTCCTCCGGCAGTTGAAGCGCGATAGGCGGCATACGCTTGCACCGGGTTAGTATAGCCGGGGCTTGGCGATGTGAGAAACTTATTGGTGATGATCAAAAAATTAACCGGATAAGAATTCAATTGCCGAAATGAAACAGGAAGGATGGCAGGTGTTAAAAACTTGCTCGCAGCATATAAAAATTTGGAGGTGGATGTAGCCGGGACAATCGCGGTAAGGGTGTTCCCCGAGGGGGTAGTCAGTACTTGAATTATGTTTTGCAAATTGGTGATGTCCCACAGCCGCAAACCCAAGGTCGGGTTGTTGATCACCATGTAGGATTGCCCCAGGGGGTTCACCGCCAACTGAAATGATTTATTTTTCTGCGCGGTGAAATCAAAACTTTGTGGAAAAGTTACTTTCAGGTAGGAGGTGCTTGCCTGGTAATGATTATCTGTGGCACTTACAGCAACAATGCGAACATCTACTTTCCCATCCGGGCCAATATCGTTCCAGTTCAGGTCCCAATTAAAAATTTGCGATTGAAACCCCGAGATAGTTATCGGGGGCAAGCTCCTGAGGGAGCCACCATTTGGCCCAACATAAACCTGAAGGGCGTGGGCTGCAGAATACAGGCCGACCAAAAGCACTTCGAGTTTTGGGTTGCCCGCAGTCGTCACCCCATTGTATACCGAATCAACCACATAGTCGATGGATTGGCCTTGTTGCAAAAATGTTCCTGTCCATCCCTCCCCTTGATCAAAGTAAGTGGACTGCGTAAGGCTATTAAACGTATAGCCCCCGCTGTAGGCATTGTGATTGATCAAAAGCCGCTGGGCGTATTGGTAGCTCTCCGCTGGCAAATTGTTCACGTTCACCAATTGCACTGAGTCCATGCGGAGTCCTCGTGCAGCGGTCGAATTGAACGTGAGAAAATAAGCAGTTGTATCTGAATATAGATTGTAGTATTTGTGCGGTTGGTAGGATGCAGGTTTATATAAAAGACTGTCGAGAGTGCCGTCATTTTTTTGGCCGTAGAATTCGATGTAATCCGTGGTATTGAAAACTCCGTCCTTCTGGCCCCGCACATAAATAGATTGCTCTTGCCCCCGATGATACAACTGGATGAAGCGTGGGTCAACCGATCTTACCGGAAACCCCGCATTCTGTAGGCTCGAATAAGTTAACCTGTAAATCCCATTCTGGGCAACAGGGATTTTAAAATATTGCTGTGAAAAATTGATCCAACTGTTCCCATACTGGGCAGCAACGGAGAAGGGCGAACTAGCAATCAACCAAACTGTAAGAAATCTCACCCTCCGCATTATTTTTCATGATAGATACGAGTGGCAAAGATACGGTAACTCCGGGGATACCAAAGCTAAAACTAAGGCAACGGATTGGTACCTTCTGCTTCTTTCTTTGAATTGATATTGACTACGAACAAAGCCATCCCAACCATTATCGAAACATCGGCCATGTTGAAAATGCCGGTTTGAACAAAGCCAAAATCGATATGCAAAAAATCGGTAACCGATCCGTGAACCACACGGTCATACATGTTTCCTATGCCTCCGCCAATGATGAAGCAAAGCGCCAGTGAAATGTTCCTTGAAAGGTTGGCTTTCCAAAATAAAAAGAACAACCCATAACCCAATGCAAATGCGGGGAGGAGTGAGAGAAAAATAAGTTTTATTGGATAAGGAAGCGAATCACCGATGCTCAAAAATGCGCCTGAGTTTTCAATCTTAGTAAGGGTAAGGTAGGGATGAATCAAACTGATTTGCTCGTTGTAATCAACCCGGCTCCGTACAATAGATTTCGAGATTTGATCGCAACTTACATTGCAGACCAACAGACTGATCAGTGACAGCAGGCGCAGCAATCTTTTAACTTCCATTCCGTTTTTTTTTTTTTATAACTGAACACTTATCGTTGCGGGGAGCGGGGGATGACCGATGCATTCAAGCCGACTTCGCTTCCAAAAACTCATCCCACTCGTTGTGGTTCGATCCGGTAATATCGCGGAGGAAAAGCGCATAGCTTGGTTTGAATGGTTTGCGTTTCAACACCATGCCTGCTTCTTCGGGTGTGTAGTCTCCTTTTTTGGCATTGCATTTTTTGCAGGCTGTAACGAGGTTTTGCCAAGAATGGGGGCCACCTTTCGAACTGGGAATGACGTGGTCCAGGGTAAGGTCGCGCCTGGTGCCGCAATACTGGCATTCGGAATTGTCGCGCTTGAAAACATTTTGGCGAGTAAGCGTCACGCCCTTATAGGGCGCATGTACATAGCGGTTCAAGCGGATCACCGAAGGCATCGGGTAAGAGTGGGAAACGGTGCGCAGCCGGTGCCCGTTAGCCGGACGCACCAGCTCGCTTTTGTTCAGGTAAACCATAACAAAAGCGCGCTCTACCGAGCATACCATCAGCGGGCTAAAGTCTTGGTTAAGGACTAATACACGAGAATTCACGATGGTAAGATAAAGCCAATCTTTGGTTTTCGCAATGGGCTGGGTGCAATTCAAATTCTCCGCGCTGGTGGAAGCAACAAGCCGACAATGAAAGACCTTGCTTCATTGTCAATCTTCCTCTTTGCAACACAGATACCATTCCGATTTCGTTTCCACCAACGAAACGCTTTATTTAGAGCGACTGGTTTGGGATAAGGAGAGTTTCGCTTTCCGCAGAAACGATTCGTGAGGTACGATAGAAAATCGTCAAAAAAAATTATCCTGAATGAGAGCCTCAATTCAGCACCCTTCTGATCTGTGCCAAAGTATGCGAATACACTTTTGTATCGGCATTGAGTATGCCTTCTTCCGTTAGCATATCCAAACGTACTTGACCAAAAGCATGGATGATTTTGGTTTCATCCAACAGTAAGCCAACATGATCAATTTTTCCAGTTTTGTTTTTAAAAAAGGCTAAATCTCCGGGTAGAACCGAAAACACATCTTTTACTTTTTTTCCGGAAGCGGCCTGCTGCTGCACTTCCCACGGGAGCGTGTAGCCCGAAATCTTATAAACCATTTGGGCGAGGCCATTGGGGCAAATCCCAAATGGCGTTTTGCCACCTTCTATTTCAGGTGCATGGAGGTATTTTAGCGAAATGGATTTCACAAATTCACCGTCACGCTTTTGGCCTGTCGCTTTGGCATCACCATTAAAAGCAAATTGCTCATCCATCTTAAAAAGTTCAACCGATGAAATGGGAACAATGCTGCCCAACACGATCGGCAATGGATTCTTTTTGTATAAAATGGTGGAGACGATATCGGTAGTGATTTTAAAATCGGCCTGGTTGATATGGTCAAAATATTCTTGCGTAACAGCCAAGTGGTGCCTTGCACTGATCCAACCTTCCGTTCTGTCAAAATATATTTTTACCTGAAGCCATTCGTTGTTTTGGCTCCAGGCCAAAACCTCATACGCTTCCCCAAAAAGCAATTGAGCGCATTGCACCGAATGGCCGGGCTCAGTTCTCACCGGTATTACCGATAGACGGCAAACCCCAAATTCATGTTCCGTTATCAATGCAATTTAATTTTACTGAGCTCGCGTTTCAGGTCTTTTTCTTTGATGCTCTCACGCTTGTCGTGGAGTTTTTTCCCGCGTCCGATGGCAATCTCCAATTTGGCCAGCCCCCGCTCGTTGATAAACAACCGGGTGGGCAAAAGCGTTAATCCCTTTTCTTCCACTTTTGCCTCCAATTTACTCAACTCCGATTTTTTAAGAAGTAGTTTTCGCTCTCGCGCTGCCTCGTGATTGTAATGGGTGCCTTGTGCGTAGGCGGTAATGTTGATTCCTCTTACAAAACATTCGCCCCGACTAAAATAGCAATAGCCATCTTGCAAATTTACTTTGCCTTCGCGAATGGATTTGATCTCCGTGCCTTTCAGCATGATGCCGGCCACGAATTTTTCAAGCAGTTCGTAATTAAAGGAAGCCTGCCTGTTTTTAATATTAATATCGTTCGAAAACCGCTCTTTCATTTTTTCAAGGATGCAAAAATACACAAAGAAGTTTATAGCCATCCATGCTATACGGAGGTTCAACATGTTGCAGTCCTTTACCACAATCCACCAGAGCGTGTGCGGTGTGGTAGCTCATTCACTTCTACAGATGTAGCGGCTGAAATTGGAATGCCCCTCCCCTTTGATCTACGTGGCTACGAACATGATCAGGTACCGCAATATTTTGGAATGAACCCATACGGAGTCAATGATAATTCAACCTATTTCAGTTTGCCAAAGGGCAACCTCACCGTTTAATTTTTTCTGAAACAACAGAATTCGGACGACCAGAGTCATTGCAATAAGTCGATCAGTTTTTTGATTTGCTCTTGATTTCGTACAGACCGAATGTTGTCAATGATGTTTTCTTTTTCGCGTGTGGTCAATCGCCAGCTCAGCGAAGCACGGGCGTTGTTTTGCCGGATGCTGTCCATCTGCTGGAGGATCGGAACATAACTTTCGGCTTGGTATTGAATGTCGATGCGATAGATGGGGGTGTGAAGCCAGCTCTTTGCTTCGCCTATGAGCAGGTCGCTGCTGATGTCTTGAAAGTTTTCGAAATTGTTATAGACACTACTGATCGGTTGGGTGAGGTCGTCAATAATGGTGGACCCTGTGGTTGGACTGATGTCGCGCAACTTGGGCGAATCGCGGACAGAAACAAAAATAACACCTGAAGTATTTTCGGACACCCAATCTTTGAACGGGTATAAAAACCGAACGGCATCGGACAGCCCGAAATTATCAGAAATGCCAGCGTCCATGATTTGAATGCCAGGTTGGGTTGGCAACGTAGTGTTAGGCGTGATGTAAGGGAAGGTGGCACTCATGCGCAAGGCAGAAAGAAAGCGTAGCTGGGGCGCGCCTTGGTCGTGGAAGAATCGCTGGAAGTCAATCCCGCTAATCTTCGAATCCATATAGCCCGTTTTATTATTGGTCTCGTAATTCATGAACGATACGGAGCGTGAGGCGATGTAAATTTTACGCCCGTCATTGATCACCGTTGGGGTGAGGATGATCATGGGTACCAACCCTTGCTTCTCAGGCGCAGCGTAATCACTAATGGATTTGTCCATCAATCCTTGAGTAATTTCGTTCAACTGGTTTTCGAAGGTGTAGGCACGGTCGCGCTCGTAAGGGATCCCCGCATATTGAAATTTGGTAAATCCCACAAAAAGATCGTTGGCCAGCAAACTAAAGATGAGGGGGTTCAAATTGTCCGTTGAGATTTTTTGACGATGTATGGCGGCATAGGGGTCAATGGGCTCGTTCAATTTTTTCCTGAGCACTAACTCCCGAAAATAGCTCGCGCCAATCAGTCCGCCCGAAGCACCTGTGATGAGCACCGCATTCTCCATGAGTTTTCCCTGCGTGAGGCTATCACATCGTTGCAATGAATTAAGAGTCCACAGGGCGGCCCGCTTGCCACCACCGCTCACGCCAAGAAAAACCATTTTTGGTTTTTTGGCACCAGCAAATTTGTTTCGCCAATGGTTGAGCTGCGTCAGTGTCACTTGCCGGTCTTGCTCCATCGCAACGCTGTCAGAATGTTTTGTCAAGGCATCGATGGTGTATGGCGCGGGCGCTTCTTGATAATCCAACCCAAAGGCTTCGTATTTTCTAGAGAAAAAGTCTTCACCCACCAGGTAGTTGATCAATAAAAATGCGGCCAGCCCCATGGTGGCACTCCACTCGCCAAACCAATAGGAAAAGGCACCAAACATCATCACAAAAATGGTGAGGAAGATCATAAAGCTCGCAGCGGCCGGCAGTTGAAAGGCGGGGAAATCCTTGAATATCCCCAAGGCGAGCACAATGGTGAAGATCAACAGCTCGATGATCACCAGGTTGAAATGGTTTTGATCAAATACTTGTAAGACGGTAGCCTTATCATAGAAGGAGGTGTCTTCGACTTTATTCACCCGCAACCGGCTATCCAAATAATAATCGACACGCACTTGCCGCTTGCGCGCAATGTCTAATTTTTTCAGCGCACTGGCGCGGGTTACCTGCACATTTCGCTTAATTTTTTCGTCAATTCGGCACACCATGTATTTCACAATGTCTGCGTTGGTAAACTGAAAGTAGAGGGAGAATAAAAACGTCATGGCCACATAGCCCAGAAGGAAGCCCCCCAAATTGAGGAAGAGTTGGCTGTTGCTGCTATGCTCATTGTTGATTTGAAAGGCAATCACTTCATAGAGGTAGGTAATCAAAAAAGCGACCGGAAAAAAACTGTTGTTGATCACGAACTTTCGGAATGGCCTCGGCAGCGTGCCCACAAATGAAAACCGGTGCCCATCTGAAATATAACACGTGATATGAAAGGCCATGGAGAACCCCGCAGTCATCATGCCCATGATAAAAAAACTAGTGAAGCCCACTTGGTTGAGGTATTCTGGATCCAGAAACAGGTAGGGGATGCCCAGGTACTTGCCAAAGTTGCCCGTGACCATGGCAAATAAAATCATCCAACACAGAATCAGGACAATGTTTCGCCTGATGTTGTTCAGCAACAACTGCAGCGGAAACGAATAGGCGATGTGGGAAAGTAAGAAATAAAGTTTTCGCATAATGGAATCGCATTCAAGGTAGGGATTTCTGGAGAAGAAAATATCTGTACCTTCGGATTTTTCCAAAAGGTGTGGCAAAACTTTTTCAAATCTATCGTTCTTCGGCAGGCTCAGGCAAGACCCGCACGCTTGCCAAAGAATACCTCCAGCTCGCCCTGCGGTTTCGCTCCGATTATTTCAAGCACATCTTGGCGGTAACGTTTACCAACAAGAGCACGCAAGAAATGAAAGGCCGGATCATGCGCTACCTGAATGAATTTGCAAGTGGCGAAGAAAACGAGTTGGCCAACGAGCTTAGGAATGAACTCGCCTTGGATGCGCAAACTTTTCAAAGCCACGCACGTGAAGTGCAAGCAGCTATACTTCATAACTACAGTCAATTTTCAATCAGCACTATCGATGCTTTTTTTCAAAAGGTAATCCGTTCCTTTACCCGTGAGGCCGGGGTTTTAGGAGATTACCGGCTTGAAGTAGAGCAAGATCTGGTGATGGGGGAAGTGATCGGCAATCTCATCGATGAGTTGGGCGAACGCCCGCAACTTACCAAGTGGATAGTGGAGCTGGCTCTTCAAAATCTTGAAAACGATCGGTCGTGGGACATGCGCAACAGTTTGGTTTCGTTCTCCAATGAAATTTTTAGGGAAGAGTTTAGGGCTGTTGAAGGGAGCATTGAACAAGCCTCAACAAACATTGATTATTTCAGGGATACGTTAGACGCCCTGCGAAAGAAGAAGCATGAGTATGTGAATTTTGTTTCCAGCCGCGCTAAACTGGCCCTGAAAGATTTTCATGCGTTGGGCTTGCAAACCGATGATTTTAAATATAAAAACAATGGCAGTGCCTACGGATGGTTTGCCAAAGTTGCTGAATTCAAGTCGGTCAAGGACTTTTCTGATAAAGAAAAAGGATCAAGGTCAGAAAATGAATTTCAATCGGCTGGCAGTTGGGTTGATAAGAACCACCCGCGAAGCCAGGAGATCATTCGTCTGGCCAACGAAAAATGGATAGACCTTTTGAATCAAATTTTGAACTATCGAAAGATAAATTATTCAGAGGCGCTTTCTGCCGAATTGGCCATCAGCAATTTTTATGCGTTTGGGCTGCTCACCGATATTTCGCGGAAACTGGCCGAATACAAACGCGATAATAATGTGATGCTGCTGGCCGATGCGCCTCAATTCCTCAACGGGATTATTCAAGACAGCGACACGCCCTTTATTTATGAAAAGGCCGGATCATTTTACAGAAATTTTCTCATCGATGAGTTTCAAGACACATCGGGTTTGCAATGGAAAAATCTTCAGCCACTGCTCACCAATGGACTCGATAGTGGGTATCCCAGTTTGGTTGTGGGCGATGTAAAGCAGGCCATCTACCGGTGGCGTGGCGGAGACCAAGGCCTTTTGCAGAAGGCGATTGAAGACCAGGTGGGTGTGGCCCGTACGGAAATAAAATTGCTGAACAAAAATTTTCGGAGCGCAAAAGAAATAGTTTCATTTAATAACGCCTTGTTTCAATCGGCTGCTGCTTCAACGGAAAGTGGTTCAGCTCTGGCCCAACAGGAGTACCACGATGTGAGACAAGAGGCGACCAAAACAACAGATGGGTTTGTGCGAGTAAAATTCTTAAGTGATGCTGAAGACGTAAAGTGGAAGGACGAAGCCTTGACGCAAACCGTTTTGTGCATCGAAGAATTGCAACGGCAAGGAGCTAGGCCAAGAGACATCGCCCTGCTGGTGCGCACCAATGTGGAGGGGCAGGAGGTTATTTCGTTTTTACTACAGCACAAAAACTCAACACATGCCAAGGCTGAATGCTGCTATGAGATTGTGTCCAGTGAATCGTTGCGCATCGACAGCGCGGGTTCTGTCAATTTATTGACCTCTGCCTTGACGTACCTTCTCAACCCGGAAGACGCCATCGCGCGCGCGCAGCTCGCCTATGAATATTCGCGCCAACGCCCGCAACAAAAGGCAATGGCCGAAGTATTTGCCGTTTCAAATACCGTGGTTTTTGAAAATAATTTGCCCGAAGCATTTGCTCAAAGAAAAATTTTCCTTCGAAAGCTCCCCTTGTTCGAATTGACGGAAACACTCATCGAAATATTTGAGTTGGGAAAATGGTGGGGTGAGCTGCCCTATCTGCTCGCCTTTCAGGATTTGGTGTTGGATTTTTGCAATCGTGAACGCAACGACCTACGTGCCTTTCTCGATTGGTGGGAGACCAACAAAACCAAAAAGTCTATTGTCGCACCGGCAGGTGCCGAAGCGATGCCCCTGCTCACTTTGCACAAGGCGAAAGGATTGCAGTTCAACTACGTGATCGTCCCCTTTTGCTCGTGGAGCCTTGATCACGAGCCCCTCAAGTCGCCCAACCTGTGGGTGGAGTCATCGGCCTCCGTGTTTGAAGGCATCGGCCACCTGCCGGTAAAATATTCCTCTGCGCTGAAAGAATCTTTATTTGCAGAAGATTATGCGCTTGAGCATTCACGCGTTTATCTCGACAACCTCAACTTACTTTACGTGGCCCTGACGAGAGCGGAAAATGGTTTGGTTGTGTTTGCCCCCGATCAGAAAGTGAAAAACAATAAAAATTCAGTGGCACGAGTGCTCCATGAAAGCATCGAACGGTCTGCCGAACTTTCAGCAAACTGGAGCGCTACGAACCAGACCTGGCATTCGGGCAGCCTGACCGTTGCGCCTGCAAAGAAAAACGAGGAAGTAAATACTATGTCTTTGGCAGCCTACAATACCCATCCATGGCGCGGGAAGTTGATCTTGAAAAAAACTGCACCCCATCACGCCAGCAAGGATGACTTGGCGCGCGAAAAAATCAATTACGGCATTCACTTACATGCTGCTTTTTCACTTATCCATGATGCCCGCGATATCCCCAACGCGATTTATAAAATGGTGACAGCGGGAACAATTAACCATGAAGAAAGTGAACGACTGAATCAATTGGTTGATAAATTATTGGAGCAAAAGCAAGTGGCCGATTGGTTTTCTCAAAAATGGGACGTGCGCAACGAAGTCCACACCCTTTTGCCCGGTGGCACAGAATATCGCATTGATCGCCTTTTGATAGACGGCAAGCGCGCCATCGTGATCGACTATAAAACCGGCTCGCCCAAGAAAGAGGATCAAAGGCAGATTGTGGAATATTGTTTGATGTTGAACGAAATGGGATTTGACTCCGAAGGTTATTTGTTCTACCTCACCGAAGGCGAAGTGGTGAGCGTGGTGCCACCCAAGATTTCCAAAAAGAAAAATCTGAATCAGTTGGGATTGGATTTTTAAATTGGAAAATTTAATTCTTTAATTCCATTACCGTCTAAATTTTTTGAAATGAATGCGGTTTGAGATTAAGCCAGCACCAACCCGCTAATGAGGGAACACGGTATCGGCCAACTGCATTGCTTTTGCCAATTCCAATT
>JAYVMP010000042.1:0-2719 GCA_043758895.1 Bacteroidota bacterium | reverse complement strand
TAACGTTTGTGTACATGCAATTGCATGTACACAACTTATATAAAAGTAGCCTAAAAACCATTTTAAAACTACAAATTTGCAGCAAAATAGAGGATATTTTTTTTGTGCAGTCTGTTATTTTTCATCCCCGCGCAGGTGCTTCGTGGCCGCTATTTGATCCAGCGGGCTATGTATTTTGTCCAGACCAAAGCGTGTTACCTGGGCGTAAATTTCTGTGGTCACGGGCGACTCATGACCCAACAATACCTGTATGTAACGGGTAGAGGTGCCCGACTCCAGCAAATGGGTGGCAAACGAATGACGCAGCATGTGAAGCCTCACCTGCTTCTTTATCCCCGCCTTGGCAGTGGCTTGTTTTAAAACTTGTTGCAAACTACTCTCGCTATATCGCTCGCCCGCCCGGCCTTCAAACATCCAAAATTTAGGCGCGTTTTTTTCAATATACTCGCGCACAAGCGGTGCCAGGCTTTGAGCCATAATGCTCTGCCTGTCCTTGCGCCCTTTGCCACCACGAATAAATACCACGTTGCGGTCAAGGTCCACATCGCCCAGCCTTAATGCCAGCAACTCGCTGCGCCTAAGACCTGCTGCGTAAATGAGCATGAGCATCACCCGATGCTTTATATTTCCTGCCGCTTCAAAGATGGACATCAATTCCTGTTGGCTCAACACCTCCGGAAGCTTTTTGTCACGCATCGGCCGCTCCATATAATACACCTTGCGGTCTTGCTTCAATATTTTTTCGTAAAAAAACTTGATCGCATTAATAGCCTGATTCTGCAAACTCTTGCTCACCTTTCGTTGCTCTACCAGGTAAAGAAGGTAGTTGCGTATTTCTATCTCGGTTAGCTCATCAGCTTGCGAGTCGCAATAGAATTTTAGAAATTCTTTGAACTGCTGCAGATAGGTCTTATTGGTATTTTTGCTGTAGCCCTTCAGGTTAAGCTTCTGCTCCATCATTCGCAACAGCTGTAACTTTTCCTCATTAAGTTCCGATGTCACTACTTTTTTATTTGATTTTGAGCTGTTGCTCTTTGAAACCACCGGACTCATTGCTTCCTTCCCTACGGCAACTTTTTTCTCTACGCCATCCTTCAAGCCACTGATATCGACATGGGCAACATCTTTAAAAGTAGTCAGGATTTCATCCACCAAGCCATCGCTGCTCTCCACATACCAGCATTTGTTCGTCTGGCTCCATTTTACGTTTTCAATTTTTTTTACCAGCGTGGCCAATGCCGGATTGAATCCAAAAAAAAGGGCAAGACAGTTTTTGCCCCGGTGATAGAGTTTCCCTACCCTCACTTGAGGTCTTTTATCTTTCGGATTTTCGATGACGCTTCCTTGTATCACGGTTCAAAGCGATTTTAGTTCAGTAGATTTATTTCACATTCAATAAAATTAATGAAACATTGGGATATTAAAAATGAGCGTGCATTGGTGGCGCAAAAATGCTTCACATTAAACCAATTTCTGTTGATCAGGTGAAGAGCAAGAAGTATTTGGAATAACAATCTTAAACCGGGTAACACCGTTGGTTGTATGTTGGATATGACCGTGAAGGTGATCCACAATTTTACGGACAATGTACAAACCCAGGCCTGATCCTGTAGAGCGCTCAGAGCCTCGGTAGAAAATATTGAAAATATAATCTTGAATGGAGTCAGCCACCCCTTCCCCATCGTCCGAGACTTCTACCTCCAAATAAGAATCCGTTGTAGTTGTGTGGATCGTGATCGTCCCCGTCTCCGAAGGGTCCCTGAAAGTAAGGGAATTGGCCAACAGGTTCTTTATCACAATGCCAACCAGTAGTCGGTCAGAGCAAATCTCGGCATTGCCAAAAAATTCAGTCCGAATAATAACAGTTGAAAAATTGGGCATGTACTTCAAATCACCAATGCAACTCCGCACCAATTGATCAACGTTCATTTTTGTAAAATGTACATCGTTAGTGATCGCCTTGGCAAGCGTAGAAAGTGATTTAAGCAATTCATCCATCTGGCTGGATTTGTCGCGGATGTGGTCATAGCATTCCTGCTGAACTTTGCTTTGCGGCTCGTGTTCCAACAAATTGAGTATCCCAACAATAGAAGTAATAGGAGAACGCAAGTCGTGCGATGCCCGATAAAGTATCTGATCCAACTCATGGTTTCTTTCCTTAAGTTCTTGCAACGTGGTTTCAAGGGTCTTATTCTTTCCTTCCAATTCTTCAATCGCAGCAGTCAACTCTTCTTTTTGCGCTTCAATCTCCTCCATACGATCCGCCAAGTCGCTCTCCCGCTCCATGAGGGATATTGTTCGCTCATCCAATTGGCTGTGCAGCCATTTGATTTCTTCTTGCTCCACGTTATTCGGTCTTTTAAATTATTAAAATAAAATTAATAAGAGTAAAAACAATTTCGCTTTCATTCTGTTTTAATGTAAAGTTCAAGGATTTAAAAATTTACATTTCAGATTAAGGCGTCCGGCTGTTTTTGATAGTTAGACTATTTTATTTAAGTTTATTCCATTTCCTAATTAAAAACGAAAAATGACCAAAGAAAAAGAATTTAAACATGCCACGATTTATTTAGTTCCCTCTACGCCAGGAACTGCTCTCGTTGAGGCCAGCGCGAGCTATATTCCCTTGGATAAGTTTAAGGAAATATTCAATTTTATAGGCGAACTTACTGAAAAGAAAAAGCTTACTAAACTAATATTTGACAAACGAAAACTTTCC
>JAYVMP010000041.1:0-5673 GCA_043758895.1 Bacteroidota bacterium | reverse complement strand
CTACAGCGAATAGGGTACAATAATATTCTACCGCGGTATTATCTTTGGTGATTGGTCCACCAGATGGACCAAGTTTAGTGGGATCATTGCGCGTGAGGTCGGGACTGATCAGTTCCCAGCTTTCGCCAGCGTTATAGCTCACGTGCAGATGCTGTGAAGCCGCATATAATTTTTTGGGGTTGTGAGGCGAAAAGAAAATCGGGAAGTTCCATTGAAAGCGATACTTCGCTCCCTCCGCACCAGAGCCCATCGGATTATCCGGCCAGGCATTCACACTTCTTGACTCTCCGGTTTTGTGATTCTTCCGTTCTAAATAGCCATCATAACTTCCACCGTACACCACCTCTTCATCGGCAGGATCAACCGCAAGGTGGCCACTCTCTCCACCGGCCGTCACTTCCCAATCATGATCGCCAATGGAATACCCATCCGTGCGGTGCAAAACCCTTTGTGTAGAGTTGTCTTGTTGCGCTCCATAGATGCGATAGGGAAAATGATTGTCGGTGACCACGCGATAATACTGCGCGGTGGGTTGGTTTCCATACGTGCTCCAATTTTCACCAGCATCAAACGAAACTTGCGCACCGCCATCATCGGCAATGATCATCCGCTGATTGTCTTCAGGTGCGATCCATAGATCATGATGATCGCCATGGTTTGCATTTGTGGACTTAAAAGTTTTTCCACCATCTTTCGATTTGTGGTACGAAACATTCATCACATATACAATGTCTTCGTCTTTCGTATCGGCATAGATTTTAGAATAATACCATGCCCGCTGACGAAGATTACGATCGTCATTCATCTTGGTCCATTTTTCTCCTCCATCATCCGATCTGTAAACACCTCCATTGTCATTTTCGATAATCGCATACACGCGATTCGAGTTGACCGGGGAAACCGAAACGCCTACAATTCCCCAAATGCCTTTGGGCATTCCTTCATTAGCTGAAATATTTTTCCAGGTGTCGCCACCATCAGTACTTTTCCAAAGAGCGGAACCTTCTCCCCCACTTTCCAAACTATAAGGCGTTCTGTGAATCCGCCAAGTGGACGCAAACAGAATCCTTGGATTGTTGGGATCCATACATAAATCAACTGCCCCGGCATCGGCATTGGCAAACAAAACACGCTTCCAGTTCTTTCCACCATCATCCGAGCGAAATACTCCGCGCTCTTCTGTTGGTTTGAAAAGATCACCCAGCACGGCCGCATACACCATGTCGGGGTTCTTGGGATGGATGCGGATGCGGGGTATGTGATTCGAGTTTTTTAACCCAACAAAAGTCCAGGTTTTTCCGGCATCGGTGGTTTTCCAAATGCCATGGCCAAACGAAACGTTTCCACGCACGGTGGCTTCCCCTTGCCCCACATACATCACATTATTGTCCCATTCACTCACGGCTACTGAACCGATGGAGCCACCAAAGAAACCATCGGAGATATTGGACCAGGTATTTCCGGCATCGGTGGTTTTCCACACGCCACCGCCTGTTGACCCGAAGTAAAATAAATTTGATTTTCCGGCAACGCCAGTAACTGCACCTGATCGGCCTCCCCGGTAGGGGCCAATGCTTCGCCATTCCAACGCGTTGTATAATTTTTCATCATAGGATAAGCTGTTCTTTGCTGGGGTCGTTTTCTTTTGCGCCATCGCGCCAACGGAAAGAAAGCAAATACTGAGTAGAATTATTTTTTTCATAGGTGTGGATTTGGGAACGAGTTTAGGAAAAAATTTGATAACGAAATAGAGCTTTTTGATGAAGGGCTATTTTACAGTAATGGCAGTGCTTTGTGTGGTGGCACGACTTAAAAGGTAAACCTTAACCAAAACAATAATAATTTGTGAGGATTGGTTCGGCTCCGTAGGAGTCACATGTCTATAGGAAATCTTCGCTACAAACATGCGACCGTGGGCAAACCGCCAATGGCCAGGGTTTTTGCGTATCGTAGGGATAACTTCTGAATTGACAAGGCATCGGTTACCCTATTTCTTCCCTGATGTGTTCTGCAGCGTAGTATTGAAAGTTGAAAAGGATTTCACTGGCAACTTCGTGTATTTCTTTACAATTTTCATTTTGCCATTCAGGCTCAAAGACACTAAGATTTGCGGTTTGCAAAACATCGTTATTGAAAGGACTTTTGCAATGAGCTTGCCGAAATTTTAAAAATACATATCCGCGGGAAACGGCCTGCTACATAAGTGGTGCCGCATACCGCAATACCCCCATCGGCTGTCGAGATCACTGATGCAATTTCAAAAGGGTTGGAGAAACCAAGGTATTTGCTGCCTGAGAATTTGAAAGAAGTTTTGTCGTAAGCATAAAGGGATATCTGCTTTGATTTAGTGGTGCTGCCGTAGAGGATATAGCTTTTCGCACCGAGTATTATCGGCAAGATGCGCACCGTGGCATTGGCTACCAACTCAGGAAAAGGATTTCCGGGCAAGTCGGTGGCCGAACCTGTGGAGGTGCTGCTTGTATTGGAATGGATGAACTTGTAGGAAACTTGACCACAGAAACGATTTTGAATTTTTTGTTAGATAGCTGTGCATCCCCGGGCTTAAACGAAAATGAGTTTGCCAAGCTTTGATCATGGCTGATGAGATTTTTCCTAAGCATTAAACCTAATTTTCAGGTTCGCTTAGGTGATAAAGCATTTCGGGACTGAAATCGAGTGCACACGTGTTGACTGTTCCATCCAGTTCACGAATGCTGGCGAGGTTGTCCCATGAAATTGTGGGGTAGTCGTCTAACTTTGCTTTTGAAAAAATAGTTGGTTCTTTGAGAACTGGAAATTTTTCGAGCAAAGGAGATAAATTGATCCTTCTGATCTCATTCGAACTGAACTTAGCCTTGATGGTATAAGGCTCAGTAGAAATAATCTTTATAACCTTCAGCATTGTAACTTTTATATTAATGGTTCAATTTTACTGATAACACCACCCATTTTTTGGGACTCTTCATAACTTTTTATTAGCTCAGCCCGATGATGATCGTTGAAGAACATCCTGATAATGATTCCGTAGAACCTACTTATTTCTGGCATTTACAAATATAGTGAGTTTAGTTCGTGGCAAGCTTCAATACTTGTTTCTGGGTGTACGACAGTTTTTCAATTTATTGTCCCTCACCCCGATTAAAAAATTTTCGTTGGCATAGTTTATCAAACCCCTCTCCCCGGAGGTTCATGAAGTCGAACGAGCTACCGCAGATTTGATCAAATCGATCAGTAGGTAGCCTTAATCAAAACTCAAATCTTTCACGCCTGCCGCCCAGTAAAGCGATGCTTTTAGTTTTTCATATTCTGAGCGCATCTTCAGCAGCTTGGATTGTGACTGGATCAATTTTTCCTGCTGCAAGTTTATTTTAAAGAGATCGGCTTCGCCATTTTCAAAGTTGAGCAATTCGGCACGAAGCAGTCTCTCATAGTTTTCGGCAATGCCGCGCTGTTGATCGAGCATCAGGCGTGTGTTCTTCAGTTGATTGAAAGTTGTGTTCACTTGGTTGATGATCTCTCGCTGGGTTTGCGCCAGCTCAAACTCTGTTCCCTTGATTTTGATTTTTGCTTGTGCCAGTTTGCCGCGCTCTTTGCGCAACAAAACAGGAACCGAAAAGTCAAGGCCAAATTTGTAGTTGTTGCCCAACGAAAACGTGCTGAAATTTCCCTGCGGTGAGATCGGTTGATTTAAGAACGTGTAGTTTAAATCCAGTCGGGGTTTTAAATATTCAGTCGTTAATTTTCGCTCCATGTCCAGTTGATCCAACTTTAAATTCAATTTCACCAATTCAGGATGGTATTGTTTTGCCCTTTCGGTCAGCGTTTCCAACGTAGAAAGCGAAAGCAACTCATCACCGTTGGGTAGTAGAACCGGAGCGATGTTGGGCGATAGTTGCACGGGCTCTGCGACATTGCTCCATAAATAATTGGAGATGCGGATGCCCGTGTTGAGAAAATCCAAATACGCTTCTTGCCGTTCCACCAACCGCTGCTGCATGGTGATCTTTGCCTGCACAGTATCAACGGCTGATGCTTCGCCATGTGTGGCGTTGAGTTTAGCCCTTCGAAATAATTCAACAGCAATTAAAGTATTGCGTTGGTACAGCCGAAAGTTATAGTAGCTGTAATACCATTGCCAATACTCTTTTGCAGCTTCCAATAAAATTTTGTTGATCAATTTGATCTGTTCCGCCTCTGCCATTTGGGCAAAAATCTTGGCAGTTTTCAATGCCGTCCTTCGGTCATCGGTAAAAAGCCCGCGGCCCAAGGGCAGCGACACACCTGCAAAAACTTGCTTGAAATTATCCGATGATGGAACTGAATTTTCCGGATCGATAAATGCCCCACTGTTTTGATCGACACCGATTTTCGGATCGACCGGAAACCAGGTGGGCAATGACAGGCTGGTCGTCCACTTGGTATAATAGTCTTTGTTGTTGAATTTCTTGTTATTGAAAGAGGCTGATAATTTAGGGTCAAATGATCCGCGTGCCAACCGGATCTCGGCCTGGGCATTGTCGCGCAGCAACCGTGTTTGTTTTACGATAGGGTGAAACTGCAAGATGGCCGAATAAAAATTCTCCAGGGTGAATGCCTTGACCGAATCGGGCAACAGAAAAACCGAATCCATCATGCTCTGCGCAAAGAGACTCGAAGAAGAAAAGAGCAAGATGAAAATCAATCTAATTTTTTTCATCGCCCGATTCTATTTTGCTCTCCTTCTTTTCTGTTTTTTCATCGAATGGCTCGGTGTACAGGCTGGGCGGGAAGCCGTTGAGCTGGCGCCAGAGCTCGTACCACACGGGCACGTCATCGAGCATTACCCAGCCTTTGATGCCCGAGCCCACCCGAAGTTGCTTTGGCCACGCGATATCTTTTTTATCCGGCACTACCAAAATCCTAAACTCCCCGGGTTTGGTATTGACATAGTCGATCACTTCCACACGTCCGCCAAAGGAGCCGACCGAAATACTCGGCCAACCTGAAAACTGCAGGGCAGGAAACCCATCAAACTCAACCCGCACCACACGGCCTTTGCTGATCAGTGGCACGTCCATCGCGCGCACGTACATCTCCACCGCAACGTCATTGCTTTGCGGCATGATCGTGCAGATGGCATCGCCTTCTTTGATCGTCTCGCCAATCCCTGCTTGCGTGGCCTTCACAACAAAGCCTGCCTGTGGGGCAAGAATGAAATATTGCAGACTGCGGATCTGCATGTTCACATACTCATTGCGCAGCTTGGCCAACTCGGCTTGCGTATCAAACTGCTCGGCCAAGGTATTGTTTAAATCAGATTCGGCTTTGTTGATCTTATCCAAGTACTCCGCTTGCACACGATCGATTTCAATTTCTGCATTCACAAATTCAGCTTCTCCTTTTTGAAATTTCGTTTCGTAGTCTTGAAATTTGGTGAGCGGGATATTCCCCTGCTCAAACAATTTTTTGTTGCGCTCGTATTGATTTTTTGCATTTGCGAAATTGACACGCTCGCTTTCGAGTTTGGCTTTCGATTGATCGATTTTGTTTTGCATCCCTTTGTCGAGCGCGGTGATCTGCCGTTTTAAGGCTTCTGCTTTTTGGCCTTTCATTATCAAGCTGCTTTCTTTTGATTCGATCACTTCTTTCAATCGCGTAAGCAAAGCAGGATCAAAGTATTTTTCTTTCACTTCG
>JAYVMP010000040.1:0-5545 GCA_043758895.1 Bacteroidota bacterium | reverse complement strand
ATATATCATGCGCAGTTCCACAGGGGGCCGGGTGAAAGTATTTTTCTTCATCATGGTCTTGTCCCGCTCACGCTATAAATATGTCTGGTTTACCGATCGATACTTTACCAGTGAGCTCGCCATCGAGGCTCACGAACTGGCTTTTGTTTTCATCCGTGGTGTTCCCGATGAGATCGTCTATGATCAGGACAAGGTCTTTATCGTCAGTGAAAACAGCGGCGACATTATCCTGACTGAAGTGTTCCGTAACTATACCCGCCATCAATCTTTTACACTTCACTTCTGTCGCAAAGCTGATCCCCAGAGCAAAGGGAAAGTGGAAAACGTGGTCAAGTACGTCAAACAAAATTTTCTTTACAACCGCACCTTCTATAACCTTGAGACGCTCAACGACGATGCTCTGGGATGGCTGGGACGTACCGCCAATGCTGTTCCCCACAGTTTCCCCAAAAAAGAACCCGTCATGGAATGGCATATCGAGCAGGATTTTTTAAAACCCCATACTGCCCAACCTCAGCTCAATACACCGCTATCCTATACGGTGCGAAAAGATAACACCATCTCCTGGAAAGGAAATTTGTACTCGCTTCCCTTAGGCACTTACGCTGGTAGAGGCTCTCGGGTAAACGTGCAAGTCCAACAAGAAGAGCTCGTCTTCCTCCAAGCAGAGGGCAAGGAATTATGTCGCCACCGGATTGCCTCTGGCAAGGGCCTTAAGATCATTAACCCGGATCATAAACGGGATAAGACCTCGGCCATCGGGGAAATGATCGATCAACTCTGCACTTTGCTCCAGGATCCAAAAGCCGGAAAAGACTGGCTGGCAACGATCCGCACAGCCAAACCACGCTATGCCCGCGACCAGCTTCTCCTGGTTCGACAAGCCATCGAGACTACGGATCCTACCCTGATTGAAAATACTATCCGCTATTGTCTGGACAATCACATTACCCGGGCCGTAGACTTTAAAGCCATCTTGCTCCAACAACAGCTCCCACCAGCCAAACAGAAAAAAATTATTCCATTGAACCCCTTAAGCGGGATACCCCGTGAGCCAACCCCGGAACCAGACAGAAGCTCCATCCAGGATTATGAGGACATCATTAAAAAATTGACGAGCTAAAAAAGGTTGCCGTCCCCGGAAAAAGTTAAAAGCTAATCGCACACAAGAATGTGTTTCATCAAAACGTGGCGCTTTTGACTTTTATCGGGGATGAAACAAGCCAAGCTTCTACCCTCATTAAAACAGGATCCTTACCCTTGGCGCGTTCAGCCTTCCACTATGAGTAAAACAGTAAACTAAACCAACAAACAATGAACAACACAGAACAAATCCAACAGTACTGCCGGCAATATAAAATTACCGGTATCTCCTCCCAACTTGAAGAGCTCACCGCAGCAGCAGAAGCCAAAGGATCGGGGTTTATGGAATTTATCCTTACCCTGTTTAAGGCCGAAGCAGACCATCGGCAGGACAATGAACTCAAGCGGCGCATCAAAAATGCCCGCCTCCCCCGCAACAGTGATCTGTCTACCTATGACCATACCGTGGAAAACGGATTGCCCAAAAACCGGCTCCATCAACTCGGCGAACTCAACTGGCTCGATCAGATTTTTAACCTCATGCTTATGGGGCCTTCGGGAACAGGCAAAACGTTCCTAGCCGCTGGCCTTTGCGCTCAGGCCGTGCAGAAAGGCTACAAGGCTTACTTCAGGACCATGGAAGAGATCATCACCATGCTCAAACTTAAAGACGTCACCAAATCCTATCAGGCCGAGTATAAACGATTAGAAAAAGCCCACCTCATTGTCATCGATGACATCATGCTCTTCCCCGTTGAAAAAAACCTGGCCGTAAACTTTTTCAATTTTATCAACCAACTCTACGAGAATACTTCCTTCGTCATCACCACCAACAAGATGCCAACGGAGTGGGCTAAACTACTCGATGACGAAGTGTTAGCCACTGCTTTACTTGATCGTCTGCTCTACCATTGTGAGGTCATCAACCTGACCGGAAAAAGCTACCGGTTAAATAATCGCAAAACCATTTTTGATTCCTGAGAAGAATCCACTTTATTTACTCAACAGTTGTGCATTCCTTGTTGCCATTTTCTGTGCACTCCTAGTTGCCAATAATTGTGCACTGTTGTTTGCCGACTACAACAGATCATGGAGGCCGTGAAAAACGGTGAGCTTCAGCAGGCTTCGGTGCTGTTTGACCGGTACAACAAGCGGCTATTCAATTTTCTTCGACAGCTGACCAACGACAGTATGTTGGCCGAAGACCTGGCGCAAAATGTATTTCTGCGGTTGATCAAATACCGAAACAGCTATCGCGAAGGCAGCCGGTTTCAATCGTGGATTTACCAAATGGCGCGCAATGTCTTTGCCGATCATTATCAATCGAACAAAAACAAAACAGGAACTCACATTGATATTGAAAAAATGAGTGACCATATTTCAGCTACCGAAGACAACCTTGACGAACGCGAAGAATTGCTGCACCGGTCGCTCGCCAAACTGAATGAAGAGCAGCGCGAATTGTTGGCCCTCACGCGCTTCCAGCACCTGAAGTATGAAGAAGTTGCTGCGATCATGGACACCACGGTGGTCAACATTAAAGTTAAAGTGCACCGCGCCATTGGAAAATTGAGAGAACATTATTTTGAATTGGAAAAAACAAACTAAAAGAGACCCTGTCTTCCGGAGAGGGGTGAGGTTATGGAAAAAGAAAAATTAGAAAGTCTGCTGATCGATTACATCGATGGCAATCTTGACGGTGCCGACCGGGCGAAGGTAGAGCAAGAATTGACCAACACCGAAAGCACTGCAACGCTTCACCGTCAAATGAAGGAGGTCATGGATTTGATGGATCACGCTAAAGCTGCTGAGCCAACCATTTCTTTAAAAAAGAATTTTGAAAAGGCGCTGCAAGAGGAAATTGCAAAATCGGAAAGGGGATCATTTGTTAATCATTCAAAGGATTTTTTTTTCCAACCGTGGATTCTGCGTGTGGCTGCTGCGCTTGTTTTGGTTATGGTTGGTGTTGTCATTGGCAATTGGATCAATGCAAATCGGCAACACGATCAGGAACTGGCGAGATTAAAAGAAGAAGTGGCGAATAACAAAAGAGTGTTGCTCTCCATGTTGGAAAACCAGCAGTCGGCAAGCCAGCGGGTGATGGGTGCCACCGTAGCGTATGAACTGAACCAGGCCGATGACGAGATCGTCAAGGTATTGGTGAAAACCATGAACGAAGACCCAAACACCAATGTAAGGCTCACCGCGTTGGAGGCATTAGGGAAATTTTATCAACAGGATCACGTTCGCAAGGCATTGCTCACCGCCTTGCCTGCGCAGAAAGATCCGATGGTACAGATCGCGCTCATCCGGTTGCTCGTGCAAATGAAAGAGAAGCAAGTAGTCAACGAACTGCAAAAAATCACGCGCGATGAGCGCGCGATGAAAGCCGTAAAGGATGAAGCCCACTCGGGGATATTGAAACTTTCTTAACATACCGGTTTTATCGTTATCAGTTAATTGTTAATAGTCAATTCATATAGAAATGAAATTTTAAAAATCAAATAATAAAGTCATGAAAAAATTAATATTGATTATCGGGATTATGGTAGCAACTATTTGCGTTGCTTTAGCCCAAGATTTTAAACTTGCAAAAACTTCCGGGCGATTGGAAATTTATACCGGACGTGTAACGGTAGAGGGAACAACAGGCAATGAAATCGTATTCACCTCAGGAAAAGAGCATGATAACGATAGGGATGAAGACGACCGTTCAAGAGGATTGCGTGCCGTTAATGGTCTTGGCTTGGAAGACAACACCGGCCTCGGAGTAAATGTAGTGGACAAGGGCAGTGTGGTGGAGGTTCGCCAGTTAAGAAAAATGAATTCTCCAAGCCTTAAAATTTTAGTGCCGAAAGGCGTGATCGTTTCCTTCCAGCACGAATCGCAATATGGTGGCGAAGTGAGATTCAAAAACCTGGAGAACGAAATCGAAGTGTCTGCCACCTACAACAGCGTTGAATTGGAAAACGTAACAGGCCCTATGACGATAAAAAGTGTGTACGGTCATGTGGAAGCAACTTTCAACGACAATGTAAAAGGACCGATTTCGATTGTATCGGTGTACGGCTACGTGGATGTGACTCTTCCCGTAACGGTGAAGGCAGATTTAAAAATGAGTACCTCTTATGGTGCACTTTATGCCGCCTCTGATTTCAAGATTGAATACGACAAACAAGGTGAAATGGTGCGCTACGATGACCGGGTGAACGGCAAGATCAACGGAGGTGGAATGAAGATTGACCTCAATTCCAGCTACGGAAAAATTTATTTACGGAAGAAATAGTATTCGGTTATGAGCTATGAGTTGTGAGCTTAGATCGAAATGTCCGCAGCTCATAACGCGCAGCTTTTACTTTAAAGTCATGAAATGACCATCAGCAAAGAAGACCCAAGGAATGATAATAAGCTATGGGCATTCCATGTGACCATAAAAAAATAAATATTGACACATGAAATCAAAACTATTTTTTTTACTGCTGCTCCTGAACGCGGAGGCTTTCGCCCAAACAACCATCAACAAAACAATCACCGTTCAGCCCGGGCAAATGATAACCATGAACTTTGATTATCCGCAGCTGATCAAAATA
Organism: Bacteroidota bacterium; assembly: GCA_043758895.1. Classification (GTDB taxonomy): domain Bacteria; phylum Bacteroidota; class Bacteroidia; order Cytophagales; family Cyclobacteriaceae; genus ELB16-189. Next base: position 872 of record JAYVMP010000040.1, on the reverse strand, counting down.
AGCACGTGGGACAAGAATGAAATTTCAATTACCGGAACGGTGAGCATCAACGAAGGTGAAAATGACGATGCCTTCTTACTAGAAACTTCATCTCACGGAAATGAAATTTCGATCACTGGGAAAATGAAGGACATGGAAAGTTTGCCGCACCGCATCACCATTAAGCGTGACGGAAAAAAAATAATATTTAAAACAAAAGCCGACTACAACAAATATGCTGATTTGAATGGCCGCGACTATAATTCCATGTCGTGGGGACCAGCTATAGATATTTTCCTGGAGATCAAGGTGCCGAGCAATAAGGAAACGAAAGTTTTTTCGGTGTATGGAACCATTGAAGTAAAAGACTTTAGGGCACCACTTATTGCGCAATCAACCTATGGAGGTGTTGATGTTGTGCTAACGGAAAAAGAGGTAGGTGATTTGAAAGCCGCTACCAATTACGGACAGATTTTTACCAACCTCGATCAGAACTTCAAAGAAGGCGTGTTCGAAGATTTTCATACCGTTGTTTCTGCGAAGCTGGGAAGTGGACCAAGGTATTCGGTTGAATCAAAATACGGAAATGTGTATTTGAGGAAGGCACTGTGAGTTAATCATATTTAGAAGTTATGCGCAATGCTGCGCAGTGTAGTAACCGCACATTGGCACTTTTGCTTGCCTCACATCCGATCCATAAACCAAAGCAAGCAAAAAGAGCAAATCTTTCCCACCCACACGGTAAGTGACAGAAAATCAAAATACTATCGACCTACAATCTGGTTGACAAATCACTTATACCCAACAGTATTTTTAACTAAATTTGAGCTAAAGCGAATTGATTTGAAGACACATCATAAAATTGTTAACGGGGACAGCAGACAAATGACCGA
>JAYVMP010000039.1:0-20809 GCA_043758895.1 Bacteroidota bacterium | reverse complement strand
GTTATCCCTTCGAACATATACTAATAAATTTAGTACCAAAATACTAATAATATTAGTGCCAACAAACTTTTGCGAACTATCTACCTAATCCTAATATTTTTTATTCCTTTTGATTCACTACTTCCCGGTTGAGCAGCGTCCCCTTTGAATCATAAACCCTTTTGATCGTTTCGTTGTTAGCGGTGCGGAAGGTGGCATACGCGGTAAGCGTTCCCTTCTCACCAAAATACTCGATGCGTTCGTAGCTGAGATAACCTACTTTGTACCAGATCGCCCGTTTTTTTGTTCCGTCATTCCGGTATTCGATCAAGCGAATTGGTTTTCCATCTTTAAAGTCACCGTCCAGTCTTTTTTGTCCGTTTGGATAAAAATCAATTTCCTGCCCGTTGCATAATTTATCGCAGTTAAAATAATTCCAATAATTGGAGTGCATTGCACTGTCGGTGGTAAACTTAATCCTGGGAATGCTCATCGTATCCATCAGAAAATGAAAGTCCTTTATTTCTAATGTAAGGTCAAAGGAGCTTACCTTGTCTCCGTTGGCATAGGAGGACGATACGAGGTACAACCCTTGGGTCGGCAGGATTGCTTTGCCGTTGGTCGATTGGAAATGCTCACCTGATTTATTCAAATCTACCAGCTCGTATTCAAGGTGGCGAACGGAGTTATCACAGCCATCTTTAAAAGACAACACTACTTCGATTTGTCCGTAAGATTGGGTGATGATAAAAATTGAAAGCAAGAAAAGTAGCTTCATATTCCTACTTTCTTTCTTCCTTAAACACAATCGCTTCATAAGGACGCAGATTGATGGAGAGTTTTCCCTTATTGACCTCCGCGTCTTTGTAGTTGGACAATACCAGCTCCGCTTCGGGATGGACCGGAGCATTCACCTGTGAAACAGCAGGTGAAAAATTTAGCAGCACAATAAACTTTTGTCCCTCTCCTTCGCGCTTGAACGCATAAATGTTAGGGCTTCGTTTATCCAACAAGGTATATTTTCCATACACCAAAACCGGATAGGTTTTTCGCAACCGGGTCAATTGCCTGAAATAATTCAAACAACTTGACGAATCCCTTTCTTGCTTTGCCTGATTGATATCTTTATAGTTTGAATTAACCTTGATCCACGGTGAGCCACTCGTAAAACCACCATTGGCAGTACTGTCCCATTGAAAGGGCGTTCGCCCATTGTCCCTGCACTCGAATTTTGCCCGCTGCATAAATTTATTCAAATCACCGCCTATGCTCTTTTGATGTTGGTATTCATTGAGGGTAGGCATATCACGGTATTCCTCTATTTTATCAAAGCTGGCATTGGTCATCCCCAATTCATCACCATTGTAATAATAAGGAGTGCCGCGCATAGTCATAATAAAAGTGGAAAGCATTTTGGAAGATAAATCCCGCCAGGCAGCACTGTCATTGCCAAACCGGCTCACCATTCTTGCCTGATCGTGGTTGGCCAGAAAAATGGATAGCCAGCCCGCCTCAGCGAAAGCGCTGTCCCATCGCGTGAAAACAGTTTTAAAATGCTTTATGCTGTACCCTTCAGGTTTCGCAATGTCAACGCCATCAAAGGCATACGCCATGTTGAGCTCCCTACGATTCGCATCCACCAAATCATGAGCATCTTCAAATGAATTTCCTGCTCCTTCGGCCACACTCATCACATTGTATTTGCTGAATACTTGCTCGTTCATCTCTTTTAAATAATCGTGCAGGTGAGGCTCCATCGCATAGTACTTGATGAAATTCTTTTCATACCCTTCAGGAAATGCTTTGAAGGTGGTGTCCTTCGCTGCAAACTGAAAAGCATCCAACCGAAATCCGTCAATTCCTTTGTTGGCCCAAAATTTCATCATCTCATAAATTTCCTGGCGAAGTTTTGGATTTTCCCAATTTAAGTCGGGTTGCTTTCGCGAAAAATAATGCAGGTAATACGCGTTCGTAATGGAATCATATTTCCAGGCATCGTGGTTCTCATCAAACAAACTGTAACGCGGTGCCGGCTTGCCACGCTCGGCATTCCACCAGTGATAATAATTTCGATACGGACTGTTTCTTGAACTGCGGCTTTGCTTAAACCATTCGTGCTCATCGCTGCTATGATTGACCACCACATCCATCACCAGTTTGATGCCTCGCGCATGCAAGCCTTTCAGCAATTCGTCAAAATCCTGCATCGTTCCAAATTCTTTCATGATGCTTCTATAGTCACTGATGTCGTACCCATTGTCATCATTCGGTGAACTATAAACCGGGTTCAGCCAAACCGCGGTGACCCCAAGACTTTTGATGTAATCAAGTTTTAAAATAATTCCTTTTAAATCGCCAATCCCATCACCATTACTGTCTTTAAAGCTGCGCGGATAAATTTGATAGACGATGGCTTCTTTCCACCATCGGTGACCTCCATCATTGCTGCGCTTGGGCTGACAAGAGAAGTAGGTCAGCGAGAGAATGAAAATAAGTACTGAAAATTGTAAAACCGATTTTTTCATTTTTTCTATTTTGGCTTTCCAAGATAGAAAAATCTTCTGTAACCGAAATTGGCCGGGGGACACAACGATCAACTAAAAAATGCAAGGCCTGACTTTTTGTTTCTTCGTGTTGCTGTGGTTATAATTTCGTGCTACATGTGGTTAAATAAAAAAATGTGGATTTCGAATCACCATTTATTGATTCACCCAATTTTTGCCATCTCCCATCCTATCATACTCTTCTTTCGCGCGGCACTCCACCGATACTCGCCCAAGATTCCGTCTTTTCGAATTACACGATGGCAAGGAATTAAGTAAGCGATATGATTTGATCCCACAGCCGAACCCACTGCTTGCATTGCCCTCGGGCTGTTAATCGTTGAGGCAATGGTTTGATAGGTGGTAATACTCCCCATCGGAATTTTTAACAAAGCTTCCCACACTTTGATTTGAAAGTTTGTTCCCTTTACAAAAACGTGCAGTCCTTCACCACTAACCTCTTTCCCTACGGAAATGGGGAGTTTGTTGAATATTTTTTGGATAAACGATTCAGTCAGTTCAGCATCTTCTTTGAAAACGGAGTTGTGCCAATGTGTTTTCATTTTTTCCAGTTCGGTGCACGGCTCTTGGTCTGCTTGCAAAAAAGAAAGCCAGCAAATACCCCGGTCGGTGACACCAATCAGTGCCAGTCCGAACGTGGTTTCATGAAATCCATACTGAATGCAGATTCCAGAGCCTCGCTGTTTATATTCTTGTGGCGTAACGGCTTCGAGCGTGGTGAACAGATCATAAATCCTGGATTGACTGGAGAGCCCCGCTGCATCGGCTGCATCGATCAGGTTTTTTGATTCCTTCAGTTTGCCCTTCAGAAAATCAACCGTGAGAAATTGTAAAAAGCGTTTCGGGCTGATGCCGGCCCACTCGGCAAAAATCCGTTGAAAGTGGAAAGGAGAGAGGTGCACTTTCTCCGCCACTTCGTCCAGTTCAGGTTGGTGATAAAAATTTTCTTCGAGGTAACGAATGGCTTGTTCGATCCGTTGATAGTTGACATTACTTTCTGTGGTCATCATCATAAAGCTATAATTTTTTAATGGCACAAAGTTGCCTGGAGAAACAATTTCTTTCAACCCGTTTCTTGCTTAGTTGACCGGTGCACACCGTGGCAACCGATGACTAATCCCAAACTTAAGTATTACTTTTATTTTTTTTGAATCGAAAATAATGCGACAACCCCTACTGAGCGAAGGTGCCAAAGAATTGAGTTATGAGATCCGTGAGATCGTGAAGAAAGCGGAGCTGGTGAAGGCCGCAGGCCAAACGATTTATTGGGAAAATATTGGCGACCCAATCCAAAAAAACCATATCCTTCCGGAGTGGATCAGGGGAATCATCGCGGGGCTGGCACTACAAAATGATTCCTATAGTTACTGCCCTTCCAAAGGGATTCTCGAAACCAGGAATTTTTTGGCTGCCAAAACCAATCAAAGAGATGGAACTCAGATCACTACCGATGACATTTGTTTTTTTAATGGTCTTGGCGATGCCATCAGCAAAGTATATCAATACATTACGCCTACTTCGCGTGTCATTGGCCCTTCGCCTGCTTACTCTACACACTCCAGTGCCGAAGCTGCCCACGCGGGCCACGAGCCTCTTACGTACGGCCTTGATCCGAACAACAAATGGTATCCTGACCTGGATGATCTTTACAACAAAGTAAAATACAACCCGAATGTGGTAGGCATCTTGCTCATCAACCCCGACAACCCAACGGGGATGGTGTATCCCTTGGAAACGTTGAAACGGATTGTTGCCATTGCGAGGGAATTCAAACTTTTTTTGGTGTGCGATGAAATCTATCTGAACATCACCTACAACGGAGTAAAGACTTACGCACTCTCAGATATCATTGAAGATATTCCCGGCATAGCCATGAAAGGCATTTCGAAGGAATTGCCCTGGCCTGGAGCGCGGTGTGGTTGGATGGAATATTACAATCGCGACAAGGACGAAGATTTCAGTCGCTTGTGCCTGGCGATTGACAATGCCAAGATGATAGAAGTATGCTCAACTAAACTTCCGCAATTGGCGATACCAAAAATATTGGGCGACCCAAGGTTTAAAGGATACCGCGAAGAGACGAACCAAAAAATCGGGAGGCGCAGCAAAATTATTTCAGGCATTCTTGGTTCAGTGCCTCAACTGATGTTCAACGAAACCTTTGGGGCATTTTACAACACCATTATTTTCAAAACAGGAACGCTTGGGCCGAACCAGGAAATGAAAATTGAAAATCCTAACATCAAAAGTTGGGTGGAAAGTTGGGTGCGTGAAAAAATCCAGTTCGATAAACGGTTCGTTTATTATCTGCTTGGGGCGAAAGGGATTTGTGTCGTTCCTATTTCTTCTTTCTGTTCGGAGCTACAGGGCTTCCGCGTCACCTTGCTCGAAGAAGATGAGGCCACGTTAGTAAAAACCTTTACATCCATTCGCGATGGGATTGTAGAGTATTTGAATTCGTAGTCGCAAAAATTTAGTATTCTTTGGAATCAAAGGCATCTTTATCTTGTACCATGAATTACGCTGTACTGAAAAAAAGTTATTATCTTTTGTTGGGATTGGTTTTTATTGATTGCAGTAAATCAAATTCCCTGGTATTACCTATCGTTTCCGGGAACAGTGTTGCTCAATACAGGACTGTCACCACGTCTCAATTTGAATTTATAGTAACCTTGGATAAAGCCACCACTTCTGAGGTTTCATTTGATTATACAACACAAGCCTGGACTGCTAAAGCAACAAAAGATTTTGTTTCTTCTTTTGGCAAACTCATCGTTCCGGCCGGTAGCAAGATGGGTTCAATAAACATTACGGTCACGGGAGACAGTACACGAAAAGCCAATCAGGATTTTTCTGTCGTATTCAGCAATCCTAAAAATTGCACCTTACAAAATGATCATTTGACTGGAACAATTCTGAATGAAAATGGTCTCTTTTTTCCGGTGGATAACTCGGGCTATGTAACGCCAAACCAATACAACGGCTATTCCTTAGTTTGGAGCGATGAGTTTACCGGCAAATTGATTAATGCAAATAACTGGTCATTTGAAAATGGCAATAGCAACGGTTGGGGCAACCAGGAACTTGAATATTATACCGGAAGATCACAAAATGCTTTTGTATCACAAGGGAATTTGATTGTTGAGGCCAGGGCAGAATCTTTTTCCGGCTATGGCTATACTTCTGCCCGGATGATCACTGAGGGGAACAAGAGTTTTCAGTACGCACGCGTGGATATCCGTGCAAAGCTACCGCAAGGCAAGGGAATCTGGCCTGCCTTATGGATGCTGGGCGATAATATTAAAACAGTGGGGTGGCCAGCCTGCGGTGAAATTGACATGATGGAGCTGTTAGGGCAGGAACCTAATAAAGTTTATGGCACGTTGCACTGGGGCTCAAATGCTGCTGCAAATCAATCCTATGGAACTAACCAAGTGTTGAGCTCGGGTACTTACGCAGATTCATTTCATGTTTATAGCATGGTGTGGACGAAAAATTCAATTGAACTTTTTGTTGATGATATATCTTTTTTTCTGATGGATATTTCAAAGGGAAGCTTTCCTTTCAATTTGAACTTCTTTTTTATTTTTAACATTGCAGTGGGTGGCAATTGGCCGGGTTCACCAGATGCAACCACTACTTTCCCACAACGGATGATTGTGGATTATGTGCGGGTTTTTCAATAATCGAGTTTAGAAAATTCCGCTACACCAAATACTCAAACAAATTTTCATTTTGGTTAATCTCGGTGTAGTTGAGCTTACCCTCTTTCATTCGCGAGATGAGTAGAAGATAGTCTTCTTTGGATTTTAATTCGATGCCGATCAAGGCCGGGCCGTTTTCTTTATTGTTTTTTTGGATGAACTCAAACCTGACAATATCATCGTTAGGGCCAAGGATGGAAATTAAAAATTCTTTGAGCGCGCCTGGTCGTTGCGCAAAGCGAACGATAAAATAATGCTTGAGTCCTTCGTACAAAAGCGATCGTTCTTTGATCTCCTGCATCCGGTCGATGTCGTTGTTGCCTCCACTCACTACGCAAACTACTTTTTTTCCCTTTAATTTTTCTTCATATTGATCTAACGCTGCAATAGTAAGTGCACCGGCCGGCTCGGCCACAATCGCATCTTCATTATAAAGTTGCAAAATCGTAGTGCACACTTTCCCTTCCGGAACGAGGAGCACATCGCTCAACACGTCCTTGCAAATTTCAAAAGTAAGGCTACCTACTTTCTTTACCGCAGCACCGTCCACAAAGCGGTCAATTTTTTCCAGCAACACAGGCTTGCCAGCCTTCAAAGCTTCTTTCATGGAAGGAGCTCCTTCCGGTTCTACACCAATGATTTTGGTTTGAGGTGATTGTGACTTAAAATAACTACCAATTCCTGCAGTGAGCCCACCACCACCGATGGGCGCAAATAAAAAATCAATCCCTTTTAGCTCTTCAAAAATTTCCTTGCCAACAGTAGCCTGGCCTTCAATCACTTTGAGATGATCGAATGGCGGAATGAAGGCTTGGTTATTTTCCTGGCAAAAAGTTAGCGCGTGGATTTGGCATTCATCGAAGGTGTCGCCAATCAAAACGATTTCCACCCACCCGCTGCCAAACATTTTTACTTGATTGATTTTTTGTTTGGGTGTGATCGCGGGCATGTACACCGTGCCCGGGATGTGGAGGAGTTTACACGAGAAGGCAAAGCCTTGGGCATGGTTGCCCGCGCTGGCGCAAACGACTCCACAGCTGCGTTGCTCAGCATTTAAGCTTTGCATTAAATTGTAAGCGCCCCGAATTTTATACGAACGCACGACTTGCAAATCCTCGCGTTTGAGGTAAACTTCGGCCTGGAATTTTTCGGAGAGTTTTTTATGCAGTTTCAGCGGTGTCTTGAGGGCTACACCTTGTAGAACCCGGTGCGCTTCGTCAACATCAATCATCAGTGAAAAAGGAAGAGGGGTGAAAGATCTATTTAAAGTCAGGCTTTTTTAATTTCAGTAGCCTCCCCACATTTTCCACAGCCCGAAGCACACGAATTTTTTGCTTGAAAGGATTTGAAAACCATCCTCCCCAAGTAGAAGGCAGCTCCCGCAGCGATCAATATCAAAAGCAATTGCTGAACCATTGAGCAAAGGTAAGAAAAAGTGGCGGCAATTTTGGAAATTTAGCATAGCGGATATTTTCTATTTTTGGTGTGGCCACTGTCTGCTCGGGGTTCTTGCTCTTTTTTGTTTCATCACCTTCAAAAAAAACAAAATTCAACCCCGTTCAACTTAAAATTAACGGGATAGCAATATTTATCCTTAAAGAATAGCCCCTATGAGTTTTTTCTTTTTTCCTTCCTTCAATAATTTGCCAAATGCAGGCAAGGTCTCGTTGCCTGTAATGTCCATGCGTTGCAACATCATTTCATTGCTGATGGGGAAATAATTCATCCGGTTGCCTATTCGGAAAGAAATTTTTACCCCGGCCGCATGGATGGATCCGAAAAACAGTTTTCGTTTCGCGCGATGGTGTTTGGGGAATGCACCATAGGGAAAAGCAAGCGCGGGGGCGAAGGGTATCCCGTGCGATAAAAACCACTCGGTGCACATCGTGATATCGTAGGCTAATTCCGTTGGCGTTAACACTTTGTAGTTGTTATGGTTGTAAGAGTGTAAACCCCACTCGATCAAATCAGCGGGCATGCCCTTTATTTCTGCCCGCGACAAATAACGGTTTTCAGGCTGCTCGCGTTCTTCAACAAAACCTGGAACGATAAACACAGTTGCCTTCATCGAATACTTTTGCAACAGACTGTACAGGCAGGTGGCAACCGACTTATACCCATCGTCAAACGTAAGCAGCACCGGCTTTTCGGGCAAGGCAATCCCCAGTTGCACATAGTTTAAAAGCTGCCGCACAGAGATCGTGTGGTACCCGTGGCAGCAGAGATAGTTTAATTGCAAGGACAAGGCCTCCCAGTGGATGGAGAAATTTCCATTGGGCTCTCCACGATGAATATCGTGGTACATCAGAACGGGAAGGCGCTGCATTTTTTCCGTGAAGTACCAATTGTTAAACATAAGACTTCCCTATTAAGCGTGTTCGGAAAGCATCATATGGACTGATTCTTCTGATGTAGGGTGAACAACGGACCTGATCTTGTTCGCCTCACTTTCAGATTTCCTTTTACTGATTTCCTGCATTTTAATGTATTTTATAAAATTGGAAAAAGCAGCTAATACTGACCAGTAGAATCCCTCCTTTCCGTTCCAGATATTTCCATTGATCAAATAATTCCTGAAGAAATAGATCGGTACGCAAATGAAGACCAATGCCTGTGGTCGCTTTTTTCCAGCGGCAATGTTCTTTTCCGCCCCCAGTGTAGAATAGCGGCCGAGCTTCGCCAAATAGTTGTCCACACGGTTATAGCTATAATGCTTGATTATATTTTTCAGTTTTTTTACAGGCCCTCGTACTTCCACACGTTCATGAACTTTTTGTGTGCCCTGCTCGCACCATTTTTTATTGAACAGCCGCAAAAAATACCGGTGGCTTTCTCTGCCGCGGCTAAATTCTTTACCGAGAAAAACCAGGTTCATGGGCACTAGGTATCCACGGCAATCGCCTGTGTCGGTCAACTCTTCCTGCAACTCATCGATAAGGGCAGGTGTAAGGTATTCGTCTGCATCAATGCAAAGTACCCAGTCGTTGCTTGCCTTGCCAATGGCAAAATGTTTTTGCTCGCCATAGCCACTGAAGTTGCGGTAGAAAATCTTACAGCCATACGCCTGACACAGTGCTACCGTATCATCGGTGCTATGGCTATCCACAATAATGATCTCATCGCACCAGTACAATTGCGGCAGGGTATGTTTTAGATTGCCGGCCTCGTTGTAGGTGATGATTACCGCTGATACTTTATTTTTCCTATACAGTTGCATTCCAGCGAAAACAAAAGTTGATATAGTATACTGTAAGATTCAAAAAAAACTACTCAGCGGCATCCATGAATTTTACAAAATTAGTTTCAAAATTTTTCAGCAGTCCGCTGTTGGCAATAGCATCCACGTGGATTTCTCCATTGGTTACGGTTGCACCACTGAAGTCGATGTTGCCGAGAAGTTGAGCTACATCAACGGTGATCGTAATGGTCACCGAGCTTTTATCTTTCGCTGTGATCCCGTTGCCCGCCAACGGGAGTTGGATACGGCTTGAAAAAGCAGATTGAATGGTGAAGGGGATCGAGGAGATTCCGCTCTTAAAAAATCCTTTCACTAAAATAGACCCTCCATTAAAAGGCAGGTTAGGTTGCACCGACATGGAGAAGTCCACTTTCTTGAAAGTGCCTGGGAACACATCAACTTTTTGAAGGGAGACAGTTCCGGTAACAGCATCAACAGTGAATGGCCCGGCCAGCATCACGTCCGAGTTTTCACTGCCTTCTGGAGATGAGGTTTCGGGGGAATCGTTGCCGTCATTCGATCCGCTATTGCCACCTTGTTGCACATCATTTCCCGAATTTTCTTCGATGCGCACATTGGCGATGCTCATCAAAAACGAAGAAACTTCTAATGCTCCGTTGGCGGTGCTTATTCTTCCTGTTTGGCTTAGGATCTTTGATTTTGTGTTTGCTACCAATAGGTTGAGAGAAGCCGTTTTAGTTGGGCTAACATTGCTTTGCCGGCTACAACTCGCAAAAAGGACTACCGCGCATGATAAAATCACTATTTTTTTCATAATAAATTTGTTTATGGTTAACTTGAAACTGAACCTCACCCAAACGGATCGGTTTGCGTTACCGTTGGCTAGCCTATTAAATAAATTTTGTGAACCAACTCTTTTCGTGATCCGTGCGTATTGTGCGAGCAGGTAACTCTCACCTAAACACCTCAGACCAATTACAACCACGGAAGAAAAAAATATCAATATCCTTTTGCAAGGTTGTAAAAATGGTGACCGAAGGGCGCAAGACCAACTTTACAACCAATTCTATAGGTATGCCTTGGGCATCTGCATGCGCTATACCCGCTCACAAGAGGAAGCCTTGGAGGTAGTGAATGATGGATTTTGCAAAATAATGACCCATGCCGACAAATATATTCCGGGTGGCACATTTAAAGCATGGGTTCGTAAAATCATGATCAATGCCTCCATTGATAATTTTAGAAGGAATGAAAAGCACTACGACCATGTTGACATTTCGCATATCAAGGCCGAGCAGTTGACGCCCGATGTATTAAGCAGCCTGTCGGAAGAAGTGATCATTCAAGCTATTCAGCAACTCCCTCCTTCGTATCAGATTGTTTTTAACCTGCATGCCATCGAAGGATACCAGCATGATGAGATCGCGCAAAAACTCAATATCAGTGTGGGCACGTCAAAATCAAATTTGAGTGTGGCCCGCGCAAAACTAAAAAAAGCACTGGATGTAGGATTCGAAAAAAAAGTTGAACAAAATGGATGACAACGATTTTGATAGTTCGCTAAAAAGCAAATTTGAAAACTATGAATTTTCTGGTCCAGTGCCCAATGCCCTGGATCGTTTTCACAGCCGTCTTGCGTCTTATCCCTCCATTCCGTGGCGCACCTTGTACCGTACAGAGATTTTTGTGGCCGCCTCGTTCATCTTATTCACCCTATTGAACAGTCTGTTTTATTTGAACCTTGATCGCAAGGGAAATTCATCAGCCGAACTGAAGCGCAATAAAATGGAAATCATTGACTCGCTTCTTTTGGTCATTGATCGGCTTAAGGTGAAGCAACCTGCTTCTGTTTTTATCATCGACCCCTCGGCCAAAACAAAAAAGGAGATGAGTACATCAGCCATGGATCAGACAGTAGAAATGCGCAATGCACCTGCTTTGAATACTGACTATAGATTTCACATGGGACCCGTTTCATCATTGCCAAAAAGTATTTATGACCGCTTGACTGAGGAAGGAGTGCTGGAGACCGAGAACGGAGAAGCCTTTTTGATTGTCACCGACCGCGTAAAGCAGATCAGGCACCAGGCTTATTCGTTTGATCCTATCGCCATTATCGGCACGGGCGAAATCGACTCTGTTTCTGCTCCTCCAGGAACGAGCCACCTAAAATTGCGCAAAGCCCCCACAGCTAATTTGACAAGCAAGATGGTCAATAAAATGGAAGACCACGCTTATACAGCCGGCATTGGCATTGGCCTGGCTCCTCATGTTGATTTAGTGGCTGGCGTTTTTTCGCAAGGGTCGGGAGGCCTGTTGCCCCGGGCGGGAGTGACCGCTGAGTGGGTTGTATCCCCGCATTGGAGCCTTGAGACTTCTCTTGATTACATCAATACAAAAGTAACTACGGATAAAAATTTTCAATCCTTCTATCTTCCTAACCAAAAGCCCGAGTTGGGAGGCCTTGAAAACGTGCAACTCAACGCGCACTTGCTGGCGATGCCCATCAACCTCAAATACCGGTGGTGGCTTACCCGTAAACAACTTCTCGTAATGAAGGCAGGCTACTCACCTTATCTTGCTTTACGAAATCAATACATCTACACCTATCCAGAACAACCACCTAATTCAGACCTCACCATCAGCACGGTCGAGCAAGTTGACCAGCTAAAATTCAACGGAGGCACTTTAAATTTAGCCGTAGGGATCAACCGGCTCACTAAAAAGAAGAATTTTTTTGAGGTCGCACTCTTTTATGAGCACAGTATTGGAAATTTTGGCGACCAAAAATTGGCCATGCAATTGTTTGGAGTGCGAACGGCCTATTCAATTAAGTTGAGGTAAGTGCCTTACTAGTTGGAGGCAAATGGGGAACAGTTTAATTCATATTGCCCGAAAAGACACAAATAAATACACAAAACTGCTCTCCGTGGCACTGTACCTTTGTGGCAGCTTAACGACTTCGGATTACTTTTTGTAATCTGTTGCGTTAATTTTTGAATAAAAACCTCATAATGAAAATCAATTACACCATTGCCACCGCTCTTTCTATCGGATTAATCGTGAGCTGCAACCAAAAGAAAGAGCCAACAGGATCGGGTCCATCTGTTGCTGAAAATAAAGTTGCTCCAAACATCATCATTCTGCCGCAAGAAATGGCCATTAAGATCTGCTACACCCAATGTTATGATAATCCCGGCCATTCCATGTGGCAACTAAAAATAATTATTAACACATAAAAAAATGTCATGATTACAACAAAATGTCAAAAAACTATTTCCCACTTACCAATCGAATATCTTTGAGTAATATCAAATGGCATTGGACAGCTATTGCCTTTTGGCTCGTGTCAAAAATTGTGTCAAATCCATTGTAACAAAAAAGAAGTTTCCAATATTTAAGTCAGTATAGATTTTGGATAATCAAGTGACCCCGGGGAGGCTCGAACTCCCGACCCGCTGATTAAGAGTCAGCTGCTCTACCAACTGAGCTACGGAGTCGTTTTGTGAATGGAGTGACAAAGATAGCGGATAAACTCAAGCCGGGGAAAATCAAAGCGGGTAATTCAACAGTCTTTGTGTTTACCCAGAACTAATTTCCGATGGAGATTTCCCAATTTTGCTGTTCTTCTTTCCATAGAAAAAATAAACTACAAGACCGATCAGCATCCATACGATTAATCGTATCCATGTTCCTTGTGGCAGGGACACCATCATCGCAACGCAAGTAATGATCCCCAGCATTGGAACGAGAGGAACCCACGGTGTCCTGAATGCGCGCGGCAAGTTTGGCTGCCGGTGCCGCAAGATGATCACACCCAAGCACACCATCACGAACGCGAGCAACGTGCCAATGCTCGTCATTTCACCCACAACGCTGATCGGCACCAAGCCTGCAAACAAGCTGATGAAAATGCAGAGTAGAATATTCCCTTTGTAGGGAGTGTAAAATTTAGGATGCACTTGAGCGAAGAGTTTTGGCAACAACCCATCGCGGCTCATGGAAAAAAATACCCGCGATTGCCCTAACAGGTCAACTAAAATTACGGACGTATAGCCAATGATAATCGCGAGAATGATCACTTGACTCATCCAGTAGAAAGGAGTTTTTTCGATCGCAATGGCCACCGGTGCGGCACTGTTTTTAAACTCGGTGTAATGGGCCAAGCCAGTCATTACAAAGCTGAACAGACCAAACAGTAAAGTGCAAATCACGAGGGATCCAATAATGCCGATGGGCATATTGCGTTTAGGATTTTTCGTCTCTTGCGCCATCGTGGCGATTATGTCGAACCCGATGAACACAAAAAACACAACACCAGCACCGCGAAAAATTCCACTCACGCCAAATTCGCCAAACGTGCCTGTGTTGGCTGGGATGTAGGGAACATAATTATCAGGGTTGATATAATTCCATCCAAGCGCAATGAAGACGATGACCACGCCTATTTTTAGGGAGACCACAACGATTGTAAAAAGTGCCGAGCCTTTCGTGCCCCGGATAATGATGGCCGTGATGAAAATAATAATGAACACAGCCGGTAAATTAATCCACCCTTGCACAGCTGCTCCATTGGCAAGGGCAATATGTTCGAATGGTGAGGCAGTGAGCCGTGCCGGGAAATGGATATTGTACTTGCTTAAAAACCTGACAAGGTATTGAGACCAGCTGATCGCTACGGTTGCCGCGCCCACGGAATATTCAAGCACCAAGTCCCACCCGATGATCCAGGCGAATAATTCTCCAAGTGTTGCGTAGGCGTATGTGTAGGCGCTTCCTGCCACGGGCACCATCGAAGCAAACTCGGCATAACACAATGCACTGAAGGCACAACCGATGGCTGCAATGATAAATGATAGCGTTACGGCTGGCCCTGCATTGTTGGCGGCTGCTATGCCGGTGAGTGAAAACAAGCCGGCTCCAATGATCACGCCTATCCCCATGGCCACAAGGCTTGTTGCACTTAGGCTGCGCTTCAACGAGTGCGATCCACCCGCTGCTGCCTCAAGCTGAAGCGCTTCAATCGATTTCCTGATCATCAACGTCTGATTTCAGGCAAGATCACCAAAAGAATCAAAATAACTTTATAATTATTTTTTAAAAAGCGTAGGGTAAGGCCAAGACTCAAAATTTAAAATTCAAGGTCAAGTAGCATGATCGCTCAAAGCAGTAGGACAACTACTTTGTGTGTTTATAGTTACAAACTCATTTACAATCCTTATGATCAACTTCTATAGGTTACTTTTCCATGATCATGGTAATGCCCTGGCCTCCGGCTGCGCAGACTGATCCGGGACTAACGGTTTTATCCAAGCCGTACCTGTGAAATATTCAGCGGGAGCCTTTTCGCCTTTGGGAAAGATGGAGTTTTGATCTGCTGCTGTTTCTATGATCTCTTTTTAATAATCTAAAGCATCTTTTATAGTCCTGTAATCATATCTACGTCTTCTTCTTTCAATTCTTCCAGCGTAGGTTGTTGAACGGTAATTTTTCTGCCCATCATGAAAATGGAAAAAGCGGTGATCGAGCAAATGGCCATTACGCCCGACATGGGCAATGCCGTATGGTCTTGTAAAATGCTCACAGCGGCAGAAGCCATTGCACCGATGCCCATCTGAATGGCACCCATCAATGCCGAGGCGTTGCCTGCACTGTGCCCGAAGGCGGCCATTGTAAGTGCCGAGGCGTTGGGAAAGATGAAACCCTGACAACTTACATATAAAAATATCAGTGCGATGGTGGTGTATAACTCACTCCAGCCAAAGAAGGCGATACAGGCAAGCGAAGCACCAATGATGCTTTGGAAGATCAGTGCTACCTGAATAATTTTTTCGCTTGGATGTTTCCTTAAAACAAAGCTATTAATTTGGCTGGCGCCAATAATTCCGATAGCTATGATTGCAAAGATCCATCCATACTGCTTTTCATTTACCTCAAATAATTCAATAAATACCTGAGGGGAACCGCTGATGTAGGCATACAATCCGGAGGCGGCCACCGCACCCGTCAAGGCATAAATGTAAAACTGTGGGTGTAGCATGATGCCGACAAAACTTCTGGTAATAGCCCTCGGTTTTAGTGAGTACGAGGGATCTGGCTTTTTGCTTTCAGGCAGTAAAAAATATACTCCGGCAATAACGGCAATATCCACAACGATCAGCGCAGCAAATACATAACGCCATCCCAAAGCAGCGGTGATGTAGCCACCAACAGTTGGCGCAATGATAGGCGACACAGCCACCACCAACATCAACGAAGAAAATACTTTGGCATTATCTTTTACTTCAAACAAATCCCTGACCATTGCCCGTGAGGTCACCATCCCGGCACAGCTGCCCAAGGCCTGTAGGAAACGAAAGGCGATTAATGAATTAACGGAATCAGTGAAGGCACAACCGATTGAGGCAAAAAGGTAAATGATCAGCCCCCCATACAAAGGCATCTTTCTGCCAAACCGTTCGAGCAGCGGGCCATACACGAATTGACCGGCAGATATCCCGATAAAAAAACTCGACAGCGATAGCATTACTTGTGCAACGCTGGTGTTCAGGCCATTGGCAATAGCCGGGAATGCCGGCAAGTACATATCAATGGAGAATGGCCCGATGGCCGAAAGCAACCCTAATATAAAGATGAGATTGAAATACTTTTTGTTATCCATGGATAGCAAAGGTATCGGTTAGCAGCAAGTACAACTAATGATTCCTTCGGTTATAAATAAAGCGACTTGAAAAATTAGTCGGGCACGAACAGCCATCAGGAACGGTTGGATGACCCGCCCAAAAAAGGCTGGTGGTAGTGGCGTTTGCCATTGGATTTGTATGCAGACTGCCCTATTTATGGATTCAGTGATCCAAAGAAAGCGCAGTTTTACTTTATTTTCATGCTGGGAATGAGCGGAATGGTCTCCACCAATTCGAGCGACTTCACCATGCCTTTTGTTTTGGATTTATATTTTAAGAAATGCGGTGTTTGCAAGTGTGCCTTGTAGCCCTCCGCATTGGCATAGATTTCCAAAATAGTAAAGTGGGTTGAATTTCCTTTTTCCGACATGGCATATAACGTGAGCACACCCGGTTCAAATTTTATAGAGGCTTCGATCTCCTCTTTCAATGCGGCTTTATAGTTTTCCAACTGAATGGAGTCGATTACAAGTTTTGCCAGTCGCACCACTTGTGGTTTCTCTTGAGCATAGACACCTCCAAACGAACTTAGCGCAAGGATACATACGGCAGTGATCACTAACCTCACCCCGAAGAGGCTTAACACAGATGCCTTTATCACATCTTCATCGATGAGGTCTCCATATCTTTAATAAAAGGTTGCGAGTAAAACCTTTTGCCAGTAGCTTTGTGAAGCGCATTGGCAAGGGCTCCCATCACGGGAGGAAATGGCGGTTCGCCCAAGCCCGTTGGATCAATTTCGTTTTGCACAAAATGCACATCTATCACGTTGGGTGCTTCACGATGGCGTATCATCCGATATTTATCAAAATTATTTTGATCGGGTACTCCATCAGTGAATGTCAAGCCGCTGTACATGGACTGGCCAATGCCATCAACGCTTCCGCCCTCTACGAGATTGGTGGCAGCAAGCGGATTCACCACAATACCACAATCCACCGCACAGTATAATTTCTGAACTCTTGGTTTCCCCTTCTCCATCACCAGGTCAATCACGTGCGCGACATAACTGTTGTGACAAAAATAAGCAGACACCCCACGCGAAACGCCCGGCTGTTCTTCGCCCCAATTTGATTTGGTCTTCACCAATTCCAACACACCCGCATAGCGATTGGCTTCGTAGTCATTGTCTTTGCCCACCGGGTTTTTCATGGCACGATCTAAAAGCTCAAGACGGAAGGCAATCGGATCTTTCCCGGCAGCCTCCGCCACTTCGTCAAGGAACGACTGCTCTGCTCCCGCGATGAAATTTGACCGTGGTGCTCGGAATGCACCAATACTGATGTTTGAATCATGTGACCACTCTTCAGCCAAATAATTTTCTACCGCACCAGCGGGGAACCGGTTGGCAAACAGGGGGCTTTCTGGGATACCTCCCGCGCGCACATGGAAGCCAATCAAATTGTTGTTGGCGTCCAAAGCCGCACGGTACACCGCTTGATAAGAAGGACGATAAACACCATCGGTCATATCATCTTCTCGTGAATAAATTAACTTGATGGGCACTTTCATCTTTTGCGAGATGACGGCAGCTTCAACTAAGAAGTGTCCATATAATCTTCTCCCAAATCCTCCGCCCATGCGTGTCATTTGGATGTCAACCTTTTCCAGGGGTAGTCCAAGCCGGGCGGCCACACTTTTCTCCATAAACTCAGGCGTCTGCGTTGGTCCGGCCAGCTCGGCCTTGTCGTCCGTCACGTGGGCGAAAAAGTTCATCGGCTCCATGGTATTGTGGGCGAGGAAAGGAGCGGTGTAAGTACGCTCGATAACTTTAGCCGCCTTCTTAAATGCAACTTCAGGGTTGCCGTCTTTGCGCACCACCTTTCCAGGCTTTGCCGAAAACTCAGCCATCAGTTGCGCGTGCTGGGCCGAGCTCTCAAGACCGGCAGGGACTTTCTTCGGCATTTTATTTCCGGTCATAAAGTGAGTAAACTTTTCTTCATAGTCTTTAAAAGTTTCCCATTCCAATTTCAACGCCTTCCGCGCATTCATCACTTCCCAAGTGCTGTTGCCAACGACTACCACCAAATCGGGAAATGCGGCAACATCAAACATGTGCTTGGAATAATCCTCGTTGTACGTCTTGATGGTGAATACATCTTTGATACCGGGCATCGACTTTGCGCCCGAGTCGTCAACGCTTTTCAAGTTCATGCCAAATGCCGGAGGATGGGCAATCATGGCAATCAACATTCCCTCTTTCCGATAATCCAATCCGTACAGTGGCTTGCCGGTAACAATGTTTAAACCATCCACATTTTTTTTCGGTGTGCCAATAATTTTGAAGTCCTTGACTTCTTTTAAGCTGACTTCTTTGGGCACTGGAATTTTAGCAGCAGCCGATGCCATTTCACCATAGCCGGCAGACTTGCCGCTGGCTTTATGATTTAAAATGCCCGCCTCAGTAGTAATTTCATTTACAGGTACTTTCCATGTTGTGGCAGCAGCTTCGCGCAGCATTTGTCGAGCGGTAGCCCCTGCCGTTCTGAGGCCTTTCCAGCTTTGCCGAATGGATTGACTTCCGCCCGCTATCTGTCTTGTAAAAATTGCAGTGTTGAGCGGAGCTTGTTCAACAATCACGTTCTTCCAGTCCACATCCAATTCCTCGGCCACAATCATGGGCATAGAGGTTTTTACGTTTTGTCCGATTTCCGGATTGGGCGACATGATGGTAACCACACCGTTATCACCAATTTTCAGGTATCCATTAATTTCAAACCATTCTTTAGGTAAGGCCAGGATTTCTTCTTCCGATCTGGAGGTGCAAGAAATAAGGCTGTTGAATCCCAACATCAAACCTCCTCCGGCCAATGCAGATGCTTTCAAAAAAGATCTTCTTCCTATAGATGTTTTTACAATAGTCATGGTGCAATCTTTTTAGGTTATGATTTAGTTGATCCTGCGGCTGTTTTGATGGCCGCCTTTATACGCACGTAGGTGCCGCACCGGCAAATGTTTCCACTCATGGCATTGTCAATGTCCTCATCCGAGGGATTGGGGTTGCTGTTGAGCAGCGAAACCGCACTCATGATTTGGCCGGCCTGACAATAGCCGCACTGCGGCACATCATTCTCCAACCAGGCTTTCTGCACGGGATGATCCCCGTTTTCTGAAAGCCCTTCGATAGTGGTAATTTCTTTGTTCTCGGCTGCAGATACCTGCAACTGACAGGAGCGTACTGCGTTACCTTCGAAAAGGATAGTGCATGCCCCGCAGGCCGCAATGCCACATCCAAATTTTGTGCCTACCAGGTTCAGGTGATCCCGTAATACCCAAAGCATAGGCGTAGTGGGGTCAACATCAACCGTTTGTCTTTTTCCGTTTACGTTCAAATTGATGGATGCCATGATTTCAGATTTATTATTTTATAAGGTGACACTATTTATTTACAAGCTAATAACTCAAATCAAATAGTAGCTACGAAAATCAAGCAATGGTAAATTTCTGATGCAAGCTGCCTTAATTCGTTGTTGGATGACACCTGAAGGCCTCAGAAACAAGGCCGCAATTCGTTGGCGTTGATGGGCTGCTGATCAAGTTTTGCAGAGGTTAACTTTTCAAAGCAAAATGCACGGTTCAAAAATCTGATTTCGAATGGCATCGTACCTGTATTTGTAATCAGAGTTAAACTCCTTAGCCATCCTTCAAAAATTTTGCTCACAGAGATAATTTTTGAAATAAGCAGAGGCCTTTAAAAATAAAAAAACCTGAATCGATTACGAATTCAGGGTTTTATTTTAGTTTGAAACTGTTAGCGCAGAGGAGGAGGCTCTGCTACACTATTTTGAAAATCAATAATATTGCATTTTGACTGCATAATAGCAGTATTTTTGTCACCCTCTTTCTGTCACCCTTTTTGTTGCAATTCCACACTTTCAGTTCCCCGATCTGGGCATACAAGGTTTGGATCAGTTGATCTTTGCCATCATGCCCCACAGAACCTTCCTTCTCAAACACCACGGGCATATTGTTCAAAAACTCTTTCTTCCAGGTATTGATTTGCGTGGGGTGAAGGTCATGCTTTTTGCTCAACGCCTCGATGGTCTGTTGCTCCCGGATCGCTTCAATGCATACTTTCGATTTAAATTCGGCTGTAAATTTGCGCCTGTTACGTTTACTCATTTCTTCAGAAGTTTAAGGTGTAAATTTCTATCTTAAATACCTGTCTGAAAAATGGGGAGTATTATATATTTCGCTATCACAAGTTGGTGAAAGGGAGAAAGTGGCAATAACGGAATCTGCCTAGTGAATATTTCATAAATTTAGCGGAGAACTTTTTGAAAGACATACTGTATGCGATTGACGATTCCTTGAGGTAAAACGTTTCATTATGAACAAGTCCACGATTTTCATTTTGTCAACGACCATAATTGCGTTATCCTGCAATCATAAGGTTGAGCAACGTAGACTACCAGTTGAAGGAGTTGCGAAAATTGTCAAAGTCAAAACGTTTTCCACAAAGACTGAATTTGATAGCCTAAAATTAGATAAGCCAGCATACAATTTGGGTTTTGATGAAACAATTGGGATGGACTTTAAATGGAGTACGAAGTACTTTGATAAGTCTGGCAATTTGCTGTGTCAGGAAGATTTTCATTTGAATGAAAAGAATGAAGAAGAGGTTGATCTGAAAACTCTCTATGAGTACTCGGATCGTTACAAGAGCAAGATAAAAACAAT
>JAYVMP010000038.1:0-5431 GCA_043758895.1 Bacteroidota bacterium | reverse complement strand
CATTTGAAAACGTTGAAAAGAAATTTGGGGCTAAGTCTGTCTTAAAGGGACTTTCATTTAATTTGGCTCCGCTGTCCTTTACTGCTCTGGTGGGGAATAACGGCTGCGGCAAATCAACGACAATAAATATCCTTTGCAACTTGGTTGATTTTGATTTTGGTAAAGTGAGTGTTTTTGACTGTTGGGTCGATCCTAACTATACTTCTTACAAGGCCAAACTTGGTATAGTGCTTAGTAAGCCATCACTTATTCCATCTTTTAGTTGTATCGAGAATTTATCATTCATTGGTAAATTTCATAATATCGAAGAACGTGAACTCATTGCCAGAATGAATCAACTCGTTGATTTTCTAAAGATTCAAAACATCAACCTTCCATTAGAGAAACTCTCACAGGGCAATCAGATGAAGGTAGCCATTGCCACCGCGTTAATTCATAATCCTGAATTTCTTATTCTTGACGAGCCCTTCGCTAATCTTGACATCGCTACAACCAATAGCCTCATTCAACTTTTTAAGAGCTTCTACGGAAAGAAAACCTTGCTTATCACGTCTCATAATTTGAACCTTGTGACAGATTTATGTGATTCTTTTTTAGTAATGGAATCGGGCAAAATTGTTTCTCAACTTTCAAAATCTGATTTGGGCGGGCAAGCAGAAGTTGCTAAAAAAATTAAGGAATTGACTGAACATAGAGGTGACATTTCAAATCTGAGATGGCTTAAATAACAGCCTTTGTAAGCCATTCCAAAGTGAATTGAAGGATTTGGAAAAACAAACATTTTTCTAACAAACAGGTTGACCTTGGCAAGGAGAAAGTCGGCAACAAATTAATTTTATGAAAAGGAATGATCGATTAAGAAATAATTTAAGTTGGTTAATTGTTGTAATTTTTTTTCAGGTCAACTTATTTTTGCTTTCAGAATATCTTCTGCTTGAAGACTCACTCTACTACGATTTTTTTGGCGATAAACTTTCTTACGAAAGAATTGCCAAACTTATTTTAGACGGAAAAAAGTGGAAATGGCTGAGCTATGTACTTATACCTTTACTCACATTGTTAAAATGCTTTTGCTTGGCAGTCTGTTTTTATGCCGGAGCATTTTTCATACGAGTGGAAAATAAATTTTCTGATTTCTTCCGCTTGGCAGTACTGGCAGAGTTTATTGTCTTTGTTCCGATCATCATTAAAATAATCTGGTTTGGGTTTATCCATCGCAACTACACTTTGGAGGATCTCACTTATTTTTTTCCCTTATCAATTTTGAATCTGTTTGATCGAACTGAACTTGACACCTGGCTTATCTATCCATTGCAACTTTTAAATGTCTTTGAAGTTATTTATTGGCTGTTACTTGCTTATTTGCTCAAAGAGTTGATCGGCAAAAGTTTTATACAGCGTCTTGGCTTTGTTGCCTCCACCTATGGCGTAGGCCTTTTCATCTGGGTATTGTTTGTTACGTTTTTAACGGTAAGCCTTTCATAGCATGGCAAAGAAACTGTTGCTCACGGCCGGGGTTTCTGTTGCGCTCATGGTTGTGCTGTTTTTGGTTTACAGCATCACCGAGAAAGTGGCCGCCAAAAAAATCATTCATTCCAAAATACAAACGTTGCCACGAGCCAAGGTTTATGATTTGGATAGCTCATCGCTTTCTTTGCCGCCTTCCGCGCTTGCCATTATTTTTTTCAACCCAAGCTGCGAGCACTGCCAGTACGAACTAAAAGACCTGAAAAAAGACGAACTGCTTTTTTCAAAAAAGGAAATCATCCTGCTCTCGTCAGAAACTATTTCAACGATCAAAAAAACAGCAGAAGAATATGGCCTGGCAAGCTTGCCCAATTTTCAATTTGCTAAGATCAATGCGGCTGATGTCTTTGATACGTTTGGCCCGGTCACCGTGCCGCATATTTTCATTTACGGTGCTGACCATAAGCTGATCAAAGAATTTAAAGGCGAAACAAAAATAGAACTGATAGCGAAATATTTGCCGGATATTCAATTAGCTGATTAGCCGATCAATAAAACACGGAATCAATCATTCAATTACCGACTCATCAAATCACCGACTCACCAAATTGACCCCAAAAATTCTTTTACCATCCAGCAAGATCAATCCGATTGCGGGGTGGCCTGTATAGCTTCCATCATCCAATACCACGGAGGTGAGGCCAGCCTTGAGAACTTGCGCAAACTCAGCGGCACATCAAGGCAAGGCACCACACTGCTTGGACTCATGCAAGCCGCACAACAACTTGGCTTCGATGTCGAAGGTTGGGAAGCAGATGGCGTGCACAATTTATCAGAACTGCAAGAGCCAGCCATACTTCATGTGCTGATCGATGAGAAGTTGCAACATTATGTGGTCTATTATCCAGACCTCACCCCCAGCCCCTCTCCACAGGAGAGGGGAGCAGTGAGTGCTAAAAATAATGTTGGCACTATAAGTAAGTCCCTCTCTTCTGGAGAGGGATTTAGGGTGAGGTTAGGTGATCCGGCTAAAGGTTTGATCGAACTCACTTCCGAAGACCTCGACAAAATCTGGAAGAGCAAAGCCCTGCTCTCGCTCAAGCCCAACGCAAAATTTGTGTGCAAAGAAAAAACCAAAATCGAAAAACGAAAATGGCTGATGGGTTTGGTGAAGGAAGATTTTCCGTTGCTCACCATCTCCATGGTGCTGGGCATTGCCATAGCTGTGCTCGGCATCAGCACCGCCATCTTCTCACAAAAACTGATCGATGATATTTTGCCCAAGGGCAACATACGAAAATTGGTGGTGAGCTTGGTGCTGGTTACGCTGCTGCTATTGGCGAGAAGTGGGTTGGGTTTTTTGCGTGGGCTTTTTATGGTGCGGCAAGGATTGGATTTCAACAACCGCATGATCGGCCAATTCTACGGCAACTTATTGAAATTGCCCAAATCTTTTTTCGACACGCGCAAAATCGGTGAACTCATCGCGCGCATGAACGATACGCGCAGGATACAGACCGTCATCGCCACCTTGTCGGGCAGTGTGGCCATTGATCTGCTGTTGGTTCTTGTATCATTGGGCTTTGTATTTGCCTACGCGTGGCAGGTAGGCCTGATTATTTTGGTAAGCCTCCCGGTTTATTTTTTTGCACTGCTTAAATTCAACAAGCCTTTGCAGCAGGCACAAAAAGGAGTGATGGCCGGTTATGCGATGGCCGAGAGCAATTTTATTGATACGATGCAAGGAGTGGCCGAAGTGAAGCTCACCAACACCGGAAAATTCTTTGAGCAACAAAATGCCAACATCTATGGCGAGTTTCAACAACGCATGGCCGATCTCGGCAAACTGAACATCCGCTTTGGCCTGACCTCCGAAATTATCGGAGTGTTTTTTATGATGGCGATGTTTGGTTTTTCAGCTTGGCTGGTGCTGGACAAACAACTTCTTCTCGGGGAGATGGTAGCACTGCTTGGCATGGCAAGCAATATCATCCCATCCGTCAACCGACTGGTGATAGCCAACGTGCAGGTACAAGAAGCCAAAATTGCCTTTGATCGGATGTTTGAGTTCACCTCAATGGAGAAGGAAGACTTCAAGATTGAAAAACGAAAAGCGGAAGAGCAAATAAGCCAAGCCAGAGAGTTACCCCCTCTCTTCAGGAGAGGGGGGCAGGCGGTGAGGTCGGTGAGACTTCAAAATCTCTCCTTCCGCTTCCCAGGACGCAAACAAATTTTGAAAGACGTTTCGCTTGAAGTCAATCAAGGCGAGATGGTGGCACTTTTGGGCGAGAGCGGTGGAGGCAAAAGCACCACGTTGCAACTCATCCAAAAGTTTTATGAACCTGAGAGTGGGTCGATCACCGTAAACGAAACTCCTCTTTCAAAGATTGACAATGAAATGTGGCGATCGGTGATAGGTTGTGTGCCGCAAGAGGTAAAGATTTTCAATGGCACATTGTTGTTCAATATTGCGCTTTCTGATACACCAAAAGATTTTCAACACGCAATTTCGTTTTGCGAAGATCTCGGCTTTGGAAAATTCTTCAATGAACTGCCTCAAAGTTATTTGACACTGGTGGGCGAAGAAGGCGTGAACCTCTCTGGCGGGCAAAAACAACTGGTGGCATTGGCGCGGGCATTGTTTCGTAAACCAAGCCTTTTATTATTGGATGAAGCGACTTCTGCCATGGACCGCAACACGGAAAATTTTATCATGGAATTGTTGTTGAAACTCAAACCCGAAATGGCCATACTGATGGTCACACACCGCACTCAGACAGCTGATCGTTGCAATAGGGTTTATATGCTGGAACAGGGCACGATCTTGATGGAAGAAAGTGCTGGGGTATTACAAGGAAAATGACGCACGTTCATGCAACATTGTACTACCATCCATTTTTGTAAATCCAATAAATCCTTCCATCTTTGCAGCCCATTAATTACAAAGAACGATGAAACGTACATTTCAACCTTCGCGCAAGAAAAGAACAAATAAGCACGGTTTCCGCCAGCGCATGGCATCAGCCAATGGCCGCAGGGTATTGGCAAGCCGCAGAAAAAAGGGCCGCCAGAAACTTACCGTTTCTGACGAGGGCACTTCCAAGAGCAAGTAAAATCTGAGTACCCATTCGGTTTGAGTTTAAATCTCAGTGGATGGCAAAGTTTAACTTTAAAAAGCCCGAAAGGCTTTCGCGAGAAAAATTAATTCAGGAACTCTTCCATAAGGGTTCCTCTTTTTATTTGTTCCCCTTCAAAGTCATTTTTCTTCCAGACAAGGGCACAGCCAACCAAGTGATGGTCTCCGTGCCCAAAAGCATTTTTAAGCGAGCTGTTGACCGGAATAAGATTAAAAGGCGCATTCGTGAAGGATACCGACTGAACAAACATAACTTCCTTTCAACCCAGTTTTTTTCTATTGCGTATATTTACACAGCAAAGGAAATTTTACCATCGTCTTTGATCCACCAAAAAATAGTTTTGTCATTCGCTAAACTTAGCAGCAAGCAATAATGAGAGAGAGAAAATTCAAAGGGATGGTTTTTGTTTTGGCCGCAGTGGCTCTATTGGCCTTCACCGTCCCTGCAGACCGGTATTTCGACATTGCCAAGAGCCTCGACATTTTCGCTACCCTTGTGAAAGAAATCAACGCGAATTATGTCGATGAAGTTGATCCAAAAAAATTGATCGACACCGGCATCAATGGAATGCTCGAGCAACTTGATCCCTATACGGATTATATCCCAAAAGAAAGTTTAGAGGCATTTAGTATTCAAACAACGGGTGAATATGCGGGAATAGGTGCGCTTGTCGGGTTGATCAATCATAAAACTGTAATTACCAATCCTTATGTTGGATTTCCGGCACATCGTGCGGGTATCCGCGTTGGCGATGAGTTGATTTCTGTGGACGAAAAAAATGTGCAGGGCAAACCCACTGCTGAATCCAGCGCGCTGCTCAAGGGGGT
>JAYVMP010000037.1:0-16371 GCA_043758895.1 Bacteroidota bacterium | reverse complement strand
AGACATGGCGTTCAGTTTGGTCTTGCACCCTGCCCGCGCCAACCGGTTGGTTGAACACCATGGTCGGAACCTGAAACTGCCAGGTTTGGAAAGTGTAATCGACCGTTTAATCAATTCAACATTTAAGTCACCGGTAAAATCAGGCTTTGAAGGCACAGTGCAAATGGCAACCAATTATGTGCTTTTCATCAACCTTGCCAAACTGGCTTTGCATAAAAATGCCAACGCGGAAACACGAGCGATCACTTTTTTAAAATTGGAACAGCTGAAAGCCTGGCTTAGCCTTACACCAACTGCCGATGAGGAGTGGAAAGCAAACTATAGTTACATCAGCCAGCAGATCAATACCCTGCAAGAAAACCCGGACGAATATAAATTAGACTCCTTGCTTCCGCCTCCACCCGGAATGCCCATTGGGGATTTTGATGGAGATGAGTTTAAAAAATAAAAATAACTGCTGCTGTGGACGAAACTGAAAGGCTAAAAGAAGGCGAAGATTTTTATTTTGAAAAAGGGCTGATGGTGTTCACCACAAAATACCACCTCAAGCGCGGGCATTGTTGCGAAAGCGGTTGCCGGCATTGCCCGTATGGTTTTAAGAAGATTGACCGGAAAAAAGAAAACTTGATCTAAAGCTTGCCTTGTGTAACCTCATCTAATAGCGATTTAACCACTTCCGCTGCTGCTTTTGAAGGCATAATTTTTCGATCAATAATTTTCCTTTCAAACGATTTAATCTTGCTCTTTGCTCTTTTCGATTGTAGGATTTTGCTTTTGAATTGTTGCTCAAGGTTTTCATAAAACCATTGAAGGTTCTGCTGCTCACGGCTTTTTTCAAACCATTTATTTTTGAGCGTGAAGGAGTGAAAATCTTCAATCATTCGCCAAACTTCAGCGATTCCCCGTTTCTCAATGGCTGAATTGGTCAGCACCTTTGGCTGCCAGCCCGAAGCGGAAGGTTGAAACAAATGCAACGCATGTTGAAATTCAGCTTGTGCTTGCTTCGCCCGTTTCTCATTTTCCCTATCGGCTTTGGTGATCACCATGCCATCGGCCATCTCCATAATCCCTTTTTTGATTCCTTGCAATTCATCTCCAGCACCTGCCAATTGCAGTAGCAGAAAAAAGTCAACCATACCGCGCACCGCAGTTTCTGATTGGCCAACACCCACCGTTTCCACTAGCACCACATCAAAGCCCGCAGCCTCGCACAATAAAATTGCTTCGCGTGTTTTATTGGCCACACCGCCCAACGTTTGGCCAGTTGCCGTTGGCCGGATGAAGGCGAGCGGATCTTTTGCCAATTCCTCCATGCGTGTTTTATCACCCAAAATACTGCCTTTGGTTTTTTCGCTACTTGGGTCAATAGCCAATACAGCAATCTTCTTTCCCATTGAAGTGAGGTATTTGCCAAACGATTCGATGAACGTGCTCTTGCCAACCCCGGGCGATCCCGTGATGCCAATGCGCAGCGAGCGGCCTGTATGCGGAAGGAGTTTTGCCAATACCTCATTTGCCGATTTGCGGTC
This sequence comes from Bacteroidota bacterium, assembly GCA_043758895.1. Classification (GTDB taxonomy): domain Bacteria; phylum Bacteroidota; class Bacteroidia; order Cytophagales; family Cyclobacteriaceae; genus ELB16-189. The sequence goes on along the minus strand of JAYVMP010000037.1, from coordinate 14,842 downwards.
AGCGGCTTTATTGCTCTCGCAAAGGGTGATCGCGCGGGCAAGTGCCACGGTATTCCCGCCAAGGATTTCATGAATTGGGATTTTTCTTGACGGAACAGTTTTTAAAGATTTCAACGCAGTCTGTTGGTGAAAAGTAAATTTCTATATTTACTTTGACATGGAGAAAAAAGATTCGCGTTTGCATAAATATTGGCTGCGCAGCCTTTACGTGACCGCCTTTACTTTCTTTATGCTGTGGGGCGTGCAAAATATTACGGATTTAAAATTCTTTAGTGCGTTTGATCCCATCTCGCAAGCCTTGAGCGATTTTGAATTGACCGACTACGCCTTCTCTAACCTGCGACCTGACCCAACTGTCGATCAACGAATTATCATTGTAAATTTTGCCCCCTCGCGAAGGGAAATTGCCCAGCAGATCCAAATTATTAAAAGCCTTAAACCAAAAGTGATCGGCATCGATGGCTTTTTTAATTGTGAAGGCGGATTAAGGGATTCAATTAATTGCCCCCAATTGCTGGATACCCTCGGCAACCTGATGTTGAGCAACGTCATCCAGGAAGCTGGCAATGTGGTTTTAGTGACCCGGCTCTTGCAAAAAGATTCCACCTCAAAAGCAAATTCGATTGATGTGTACGATTCGATTGAATATTCCGATCCGATGTTCAGCAATTTCTCGACCAATGCTTACGCGAATTTGCCAACTGGGGCAGACTATCAAGAAGATGTAAAACAGTGCCGTTCGTTATTGCCAAAAATTACCGTAAAGGGCCATGACGAAATTGCCTTTTCTGTTGCCGTTGCAAAAAAGTATGATTCGATAAAGGCGAAAAAATTTTTGGACCGAAATAAATATGAAGAGCTAATTAACTACCGGGGAAACGTGGAGGTACAAGATGTTCGCCTAAAAAATTTGGCCTCCAAAGACCTTGGCACCACCCGTTACCCGATCATGTTTTTTGCGATTGACTGGGATCAATTGCTGGGAGGCGAATTTATCCCTGACATTTTCAACAACAGCATCGTTATGATGGGCTCGCTCGGAAATAAAATTGGCGACAAAACTTGGGAAGACAAATTTTTTACGCCTCTCAACAAAAAAGTTGCCGGCAGGGCTAATCCAGATATGTTTGGGCTTGTAGTTCATGCCAATGCGGTGGCCATGATCTTAAATGAAGATTACGTGAATGAATTGGAAGACTGGCAGGGAGGGGTGGTCGCGGTGATCATTTGTTTTTTTACAGCCATGCTATTCATTTTCATCGAAGATAGAATAGAAAGCTGGTTTGATGCCCTGTCGGTATTGATTCAAATTTTTCAGATTCTTGCACTCTCCGGCTTGATGGTCTATTGCTTTGCTGAATTCACATTCAAACTTGATTTGTCCATTACCTTGGCGGTTATTGCCTTGGTCGGCCCCTGCTATGACATATTTAAATCGATAGCGAGAGAGGTGGAAAAGCAGCTTACCAAGCGGAGGGAGCGCGTATTAAATCAAGTCAAAAATTAATCTGCTGTTGGCACGATTTTTATTAATTTCGTAGGCAAATCACAAACAAACCATGAAAAAATTAAAAATTATAGTAGTTGTTGGCCTTTTTTCAATCCCCTTCCTGGGCCGTGCACAAGATTACACGTTCAGGGTGTTGGCCAATAAGGGCGCAAATGAAGTAAAGTCGGGCGATGCCTGGCAACCAATTAAAACAGGTGCTCAACTGAAAAAAGGAGACGAACTGAAAATTTCAGAGAACGCTTCCGTAGGATTGGTTCACGTTACCGGCAAACCACTCGAAGTAAAACAAGCGGGAAGCTATAAGGTAGACGACCTGGCCGCAAAAGTGGGCAATGGCTCAAGTGTGCTTAACAAATACACCGACTTTATTCTCAGCAGCAACTCGGCTGAGGCTAAGAAAAACAGGCTGAGCGCAACGGGGGCCGTGCACCGTGGTTTAGAAGACATCAAAGTATTCCTTCCTGAAAATCAGTATTCCGAGATTTTCAACAACATTGCGATGATCAACTGGGAATCCTCTAAAGGTGGCGGGCCTTATATTGTTTCCATCAAAAATATGTTTGACGAAGAATTGTACAAAGTTGAAACGCCTGAAAATTCTGTTCAGATCGACTTGAGCGATGCCAAGTTTGCCAATGAAACTGCCGTGCTGGTGGAAGTGAAGTCCAAAATGGATGGCAACAGCAAATCCGAACAGCATTTGATCAAAAAATTGGCCCCTGCCCGGTACGAGTTAGTGAAAAAGCAATTGAACAATGAAACAGCTGATTTAAAAGAAGAGACCGCTTTCAATAAATATTTATTGGCTTCTGTTTATGAAGAAAAAAAATTATTCATCGATGCCATTACTTGTTACGAGCAAGCCATCAAGCTAGACCCGGGAAACCCTACCTATAAAGAGGGGTACGATGAGTTTCTGTTAAGGAATAAGTTGAAGTCAACAAAGTAAAGGTTATAAGTTCGATTAAAGCCCTGCCAAAAACGGGGCTTTTTTATTTCTTGGCCGCCCCAAGAATTATTCTAATTTTGTTGACTTAACAGTTTGAATTATGAGCGTATTAGTCAGCAAAAATTCTCGTGTCATCGTGCAGGGATTCACCGGATCAGAAGGCACTTTCCATGCCGGCCAAATGATTGAGTACGGAACGAACGTAGTGGGTGGAGTAACGCCCGGCAAAGGAGGCCAGATTCATTTGGGCCGTCCGGTTTTCAATACGGTAAATGAAGCCGTGGAAAAAACAGGAGCCGATGTCTCCATTATTTTTGTTCCGCCTGCGTTTGCTGCCGACTCCATCATGGAAGCTGCCGAAGCCGGGATCAAAGTCATCGTGGCCATTACCGAGGGTATTCCTGTAAAAGATATGATGATTGCCAAGCAGTACGTAAAAGATCGGCAGGCAACGCTTATCGGCCCGAACTGCCCGGGGGTGATCACACCGGGCGAAGCTAAAGTGGGCATCATGCCGGGGTTTGTTTTCAAGAAAGGGAAAATTGGAATTGTGTCAAAATCAGGAACTCTTACTTACGAAGCAGCCGACCAAATTGTAAAAGCAGGCTTGGGAATTACTACGGCCATTGGAATTGGTGGAGACCCTATCATCGGAACCCCTACAAAAGATGCCATTGAATTACTGATGAATGACCCTGAAACCGAAGGCATTGTGATGATTGGGGAAATTGGAGGAAGTTATGAGCCAGTAGCAGCGCGCTGGATCAAGGAAAATGGAAACAAAAAGCCCGTAGTGGGTTTCATTGCCGGCCAAACAGCACCTGCCGGAAGAAGGATGGGTCACGCGGGAGCCATCATTGGTGGTGCGGAAGACACGGCAGCAGCTAAAATGAAAGTGATGCGCGAGTGTGGCATCCACGTGGTGGAGTCGCCAGCACTGATTGGCGAAACCATGTTAAAGGCTTTAGGAAAATAGCAGGGCTAAAAGGAGGCTTTGAATTCCTTCTCCAAATATTGGTTAAGGTGCGTTAAGTTGCTAAAAATTTCAAGATGCTCCGGTTCCTTTTCGATGCTGTCGTTTTTGTACATTACCTCGACAAAAATACTTTTTACCATATAGAGAAAAACTTTGCGGTCGTTGCGCATCCTTGATCCTAACATGATCCCGTGCTCACGCAAATAGTCCAGTTGCTTGGTTACCGAAAAATATTTAAATCCCCATTTGAACAACATATTCCTTTATTTAAAAATTTGATACAGCAAAGGAACGCGAAGTAAGTGGACTTTGAAAAGGCCCTACAAATTTGAAGGACAAGAAATCTCTCTGATGTGTCGGATGAAGGAACAATTCAACCCAATTTGTTCAAACCTTACAGGCAAGTTTTACACGCTACCATTACCAACTGCCTACAAATGGTCAAAATCATAATTTTTATTGCAATATCCATTTAAACCTTGCAGCCTTTAGGTTAGATGGTTTGCTGTTACAGGAGTTCGTTTGCCAAATTGGCGAGTTCGCTCCGTTCACCTTTTTCAAGGGTTATGTGCGCGTAGAGTTCATGATCTTTCAACCGGTCGATCAGGTAGGAGAGTCCGTTGCTCTGTGAATCCAGGTAAGGTGTATCAATCTGGTAAATATCGCCCGTGAAGATAATCTTTGTGTTTTCCCCCGCGCGCGTGATGATGGTTTTCACTTCGTGTGGAGTAAGGTTCTGGGCTTCATCCACGATGAAACAAATGTTGGATAAACTTCTTCCCCTGATGTAGGCCAATGGTGTGATCACCAATTTTTCATTGGTCACCATTTCTGTAATCTTCGAATATTCTTTGTCACTCTCGCTGTACTGGTTTTGGATGAATTTCAGATTGTCCCACAGGGGTTCCATGTAGGGATTTAATTTTGATTTGATATCACCGGGCAAGTAACCAATGTCTTTATTGCTCAACGGCACGATTGGTCGGGCCAAATAAATTTGTTTGTACTCCCGCTTTTGTTCAAGTGCGGCCGCCAAAGCAATCAATGTCTTTCCAGTTCCAGCTACCCCTTGCATGGATACCAATTTGATTTCTGGTTTCAGCACCGCATGAATGGCAAAAGCCTGTTCGGCATTTCTCGGCTTGATGCCGTAAGCATTTCTTTTCTCTACCTGCTCTACCATGCCATTGGCAGAGTTGTAAAATGCCAGCACCGATTTCTTCCCATTTTTTAAAATGAAGTAGTGGTTCTTCATCGGTTTATTTTTACCCAACACCTCTTCGGGTGGGCAATATCCTTTTTCGTAAATCAAATCGATGGCATCGGAGTCGGCATTGTCAACAATGGTGCGGCCAGTGTGCAGCGAACTGATATTTTGAATTTTTCCCGTAGTGTAATCTTCCGCATTGAGGCCCAGTGCTTTTGCTTTGAGGCGCAGGTTAATGTCCTTGCTCACCAAGATTACTTTTCTTCCCTTCTCCTCTTTTTGCAAATGGAGCGCGGCATTCAATATCCGGTGATCGGCTTTGTCTTCGTTAAAAATTTTATTGGCATCCGTCTGCTCCGTGCCGCCTGTGTCCATCACCACCTTAAAATTTCCTTTGCCCTTTCCATTGATCGGGTTCCATTGGTGCAGCATCTGGCTTTTGGCCAGTTTGTCGATCAACCGGATAAACTCACGCGCCTCAAAATTTTTGGTGTCGTTGCCTTTCTTGAAGTTATCAAGTTCTTCCAGCACGGTAATGGGTATGCCGATGTCGTGTTCGGCAAAGTTGAGGATGCTGTTGTGTTCGAAGATGATGACCGAAGTGTCGAGGACGAAAATTTTTTTGCCTGCCAGCAGGTTTTTTTCTTTTATGGATTTGGACATAGGTTAGAAAAGGGGTTAAAAAAAATCGCGAAGACACGTCCCTTACTGTGATTTAAAAAAACCCGGCAAGTGTAAACGTTTCTTCGCGTCATTCCTTCGATAGCCTAAAGCTAATAAAACCAAAATGAAAAAAGAAAGAGGTGAGCTAACTTTTTATGAGCACAAGTGCCGTTCCTTTTTAAACAATTGCCAGATGGATAACTTGAAAGGATTTGGTTAAATTGTCAAATCAAAAGGATACTTTATGAAAGTAGCAATCTTTCTGCTCTTCAGCTTGATCGCGTATGGTGTAAACAGCCAAAACAAATATGGTCTCACCCCACTTACTTGGGCCCAGTACAAAGTTTCCTTGAAGACCAATCCCAACAAGGAGCTGGTTGATTTAGAAAAATTAATTCCAGGCATCGTGTTGGATATTCGCTACGCCACTAAAAATAATTTCACGAGCGAAAAAGTGTACCGCCTTGCCAAAGCCTATGCCCGGAAGCCGGTAGCCGAGGCGCTGAAGAAAGCACAAGCCGATTTTAAACAACTTGGCTATGGCATCAAAATCTACGATGGCTATCGCCCTTATTCCGCTACCATAAAATTTTATGAGATTATGAAAGGTGACACTACGTATGTGGCCAACCCGTACAAGGGTTCACGCCACAATCGCGGCTGCGCCATGGATATAACCCTCGTTGACCTCCATACAAAACAGGAATTAACAATGCCGAGCTTGTACGATGCCCCCCAAAAAGAATCATGGCCATCTACTCCTGTGGCGGATGGCGTTATCCGAAAAAACCTTGACACATTAATTTCCGTGATGGAGGAGAATGGCTTTAAAGTCTATGTTACCGAATGGTGGCATTTTGATTTTATCGGCTGGGAAAAATTTGAGGTGATGGATATTGATTTTGAGGAAGTGAGATTAGAATCGGGAAATTAAAAATATAAATCCTTATGTCAATCCAAGAAGCCCAATCCCAAGTCGATCAATGGATCAAAACGCATGGCGTCCGCTATTTTAATGAGCTTACCAACATGACCATTCTCACCGAGGAAGTTGGTGAACTCGCCCGCATCATGGCGAGACGCTATGGCGAGCAGTCTGAAAAAGAATCCGACAAAAATAAAGACCTTGGCGATGAAATGGCCGATGTGCTGTGGATCTTGATTTGTTTGGCCAACCAAACCGGAGTTGATCTCACAACAGCATTAAAGAAAAATCTGGAAAAGAAAACCCTTCGCGACAAAGATCGGCATCATCAAAATCCAAAATTAAAATGAACCACTATTTTGCTATCCTGACGGTATCCTTTTTTCTTGTCACCTGTTCAGCGGAACACACGCCCGCTGATGAAATCATTATCGGTAAAATCTGGACCGCCAACGCGCAACAACCTTGGGCTCAAGCACTCGCAATATATGGAGACTCCCTCGTTGCCGTTGGAAATAAAAACGAAGTTCTAAAATGGAAAGGCAGCAAAACAAAAGTTACGCAGTACGACAGCAACCAATTGATCGTCCCGGGTTTCATCGACACACACACGCATTTTGTGGAAGCTGGATTTGCCTTGTCGTCCGTACAACTGCGAGATGCCAAAACGAAAAAAGAATTTATCCAGCGCATCGGTGATTTTGCTAAAACCATTAAGTCTGGCACATGGATCTTCGGGGGTGAGTGGGACCACGAAAATTGGGGAGGAGAATTGCCCGACCGAAATTGGATTGATGCGGTGACGCCCAACAATCCGGTTTGGATCACGCGCCTCGATGGGCACATGTCGCTGGCAAACACTGCCGCACTGCTAGCTGCCCACGTCACCAATAATACAATAGAGGTGTCAGGAGGAACTATCGTGCGCGATAAGAAGGGGAGGGTAACAGGCGTGCTGAAAGACAATGCCAAAGAATTAGTGGACAAAGTTACGCCAGCACCTTCGGTGGATGCCGAAGATCAGGCACTGCACGCAGCCATGAATTACTTAGCTGAACAGGGTGTGACCAGTGCGCACAGCATGTATGGATTTAACGCTGCTTTTGAACGAGCCAACGCTGCCAACAAAATGATCACGCGGGTTTATGCGGGTATGCCGCTCGACCAATGGAAAGAATTAAAGAAGAAAATTGACACACAAGGCCGTGGTGACAAGTGGTTGAAGATCGGTTGCCTCAAAGCATTTGTGGACGGTGCACTTGGCTCACATACTGCGGCATTTTTTAAACCATTTAGCGACTCACCAAAAGATTCAGGCTTTTTTATCACCCCCGAAGAAAAATTGTACCAATGGACGAAGTTGGCAGACTCTGCCGGGCTGCACGTGATGATTCATGCGATTGGCGACAAAGCCATTAATACGCTGTTAAATGTTTTTGAAAAAGTGGAAAGGGAAAACGGAGCGAAGGACAGGCGTTTTAGAATTGAGCATCTGCAGCACATTCAGCTTTCCGATATCCCGAGGCTTGCTCAGTTAAATGTCATTGCCAGTATGCAACCCTATCATGCTATTGATGATGGTCGATGGGCAGAAAAAATTATCGGGCATGAACGGAGCAAAACAACGTATGCTTTCCGCTCGTTGCTTGACGCTAAAGCAAAAGTTGTTTTTGGAAGTGATTGGCCGGTCGCCCCTGCCATTCCTTTGGAGGGAATTTATGCGGCTGTTACCCGCAGAACATTGGACGGCAAAAAACCCAACGGTTGGGTTCCCGAACAAAAAATCACAGTAGCGGAAGCATTAAATGCTTACACGATCGATGCGGCCTATTCTTCCTTTGAGGAAAAAATAAAAGGTTCTTTGGAAAAAGGAAAACTGGCGGATTTTGTCGTGCTTAATCAAAATATTTTTACGATCGCGCCAGAAAAAATCCGCGAAGTGGAAATTTTAAAAACTATTGTTGGAGGAAAGATGGTATTTGAAAAGAAGTGATCAACGAATAATAAGAATCCCATTTTTTAATCTTGGCAAAACTTTGTATTGATCAGGTGTGAGACAAAACTCGATGTCTTTTTGGATGTTGAGTCGGTTCAGCCGTTTCACGTGCGATGAAGCGGCTAAAAATTTTACCATGTCATCTTTGGCAATATTGTATAAATGCTGCGCGGCCAACGGTGCATCACAGTCGGGGCCGAGATAATCTTTCAGTTTTTCTACCACTGCTCCGGCAAACATGGTGTCTTCCAAATTCACCCTTCCCTTCCACCCCGCACACACGATGAGCACATTGTTCTCCCCCAATAGTAAATACCTCACCACCGAAGTCAAATTCAAAAACGAACCGATGATCACTTCTTTAGCTCCTTTAGCTTTTTCTATGGCTTGTGTTCCGTTGGTGGTAGTAAACGCCAATTTGAATCCACGCACCTGCTCACCCATGTATTCAAACGGAGAGTTCCCTTTGTCGAAGCCATCTACCTTTTTTCCATCGCGTTCACCAGAAGTCACATAGCCTCTGGTTTTCATTTTCAAGCACTCCTCCAGGTTTGCCACCGAGGTAATGCTCTCCACACCATGAGCAAAAGCAGTAACCATGCACGAAGTTGCGCGAAGAATATCCACCACCACCACGGTGCGATCTTCGATTTCGTACAAATGCATTAACTCAGGGCTGAGACAGACGTCAATACTCTTCATTTTAATTTGAAATTTTAAAAATTTTAAAATCGCGTTGTGACATTGCTATTTTCAAATTTTAAAATTGTTGGTTAGTTGATTACAGGGAATTTAGATAAGATTGCTTTCAATGCCTTCCCTCTCACTTCAATAAAAATTTCTGACCCGATTGTTGAATGCGGAGTTGTGACATACCCTAAACCAATACCAATACTTAACATTGGTGATTGCGTTCCGGACGTCACTTTGCCAATTACATTCCCGGCTGCATCTTTGATCGGATAGTCATGACGCGGGATTCCTTTGTCAATCATTTTGAAGCCAACCAATTTTTTTGCAACGCCAGCCTCCTTTTGTTTTTTAAGGTTGACCGAGTTGGTAAACTCTTTGGTGAATTTTGTTATCCAACCTAAGCCGCCTTCCAGCGGTGAAGTAGTGTCGTCAATATCGTTGCCATACAAACAGAAGCCCATCTCAAGGCGAAGGGTGTCACGCGCACCCAACCCAATCGGTTTGATGTTCACCTCTTTGCCCGCTTCGAAAATGGCGTTCCATACTTTCTCTGCAGAAGCTTTATTTACATAAATTTCAAAACCACCAGCCCCTGTGTAGCCCGTGTTGCTCATAATCACATCGTTCACGCCTGCAAATTCTCCAACAGCAAAGTGATAATACTTAATAGCTGACAAATTCGTCTCCGTCAATTTTTGCAAAACTCCTACTGCCTTTGGCCCTTGCACGGCAAACAAACAAATATCGTCCGAGATGTTTTTCATCGCTGCCCCTTTTGTGTTGAACTTCGAGATCCAATTCCAGTCTTTCTCAATGTTCGAGGCATTTACCACCAGTAGGTAATCATTGTCCCTGATTTTATAAACGATCAGGTCATCCACAACTCCACCCGTTTCGTTAGGCAAACAAGAATATTGCGCCTGTCCGTCAATCAGTTTCGAAGCATCGTTGCTCGTTACGCGCTGTATCAGGTCCAGCGCCTGCGCGCCTTGCACCGTAAACTCGCCCATGTGGCTCACGTCAAACACACCCACGCCATTGCGCACGGTCATGTGCTCTTCAATATCGGAGCTGTAGCGCACCGGCATGTTGTATCCGGCAAACGGCACCATCTTGGCACCAAGTTTTTCATGAACCGCGTTGAGGAGAACAAATTTCAATTCCATTGACAAAGATTTAAAATTGATTTCAAAAAGAATTTCAGGCAACAAAGATGCTTCAATAATTTGGCCTCAGCAATGTTGAGTTTAAGCCTGCAGAAATATTTTCAAGCGGCATCTCCTTCGCCCTCGAAGCTTCGGGCAAAGGAGGGCGGGCTATCCGCTACAAGTCCGGCCACGCTAAAGACCAATGCACTTCGGGCTTTTCGCTACTATCCCTTGCCGGAGTAAAGTTTAGAAGATTTATTGTCAACGTTGAAGTCTCATTCCAATGATTACAAATTACTTTTTACTGTCCCCTATTGTAAGTTAAAAGAGTAATATTATTTCCCCTCCACCCCAAAATAATCCGAATGATCGGTTATAAATTTTTTAAAGGAAGAAGGCAACATTAACAAACGAAGTTTGTCCAGCGAGTCTTGCGCTTCCTGCTGCAAGCCTGATCCAATGCACTGCAGAACATGCTGCTTTAAAATTTTTACTGAGTTGGGCTTAGCCAGTAATCCATCTACCAGCAATGAAAAATTATTCATCCGATCGGTGGTGTCATTGGCAAAGAACCGGGAGGCGGCCACAATCCCCTCTTCAAACTGATTGTTGGCATTCAACAGATAATGGTAGCGTACCGCAGCTTCTTTCCTGTTTGCACGTTGTTCGGCCTGCAATGCTTCAAGATAAATTCGCAGGGTAAAGGGAATCTCCCCGCTGTCATTCAATTTCTTACCAACAAAATTCCAATCCCCATTTTCAGCAGCCAGCATCAAACGGAGCTGATCAATTTCCGCCTTCAAATTTTTATCAACGTTTCCAGAAACTTGACTAAGCATTCGTAATGATTTTTCTGTTTCATCCAAAGCAAACCACTTTTTGCTGCGGTCAATCGTTGCACGCGTCTTTAGTTTTTCATCGGTGATTTGATTCATGGTTTTTTCAAACAGTGCAGAGTCTGTCAATGCAATTTTATACCGACAGAAATAATATTTTTCCTCATCAGTCAATTTGTTGATTTGTGAAGCCTTCCCCAACAAAACGTTTTTCATCACTTCCGCAAAGGTCTTTATCCCTTTATCGGATGCGTGGCTCAGGCTTTCCCAACTTAAATAAGCCAAGTTCAAACTATCGGCCTCCGTTTCGGCAATCGCTTGGTAGTAGGGAGCGGACAGTTGTCCCTTTTCATTTGCCATTTTAAAATAGCCGGAAGCCGCCAGGGGATTGGTTTGTTCCAGCAGCCACAATCCCATCAACGAAAAGTATTGCGCATGACCGGAACGATAGGCCGCTTCGCGCAAGGTTTGCAAGGCCAGCTTCACTTCGCCTTGTGCGTAAAGAACGTGAGCGGAAGCCACGAGCAACTGTTCTCTGAAGTCAACATTTGATGGCTTGGTGGCAAGTTTAATTGCTTGCGAAAGCAAGGCTGAATCTGTTTTCTCTTTTTGATGGATCAAATAATTGCACAGCAGTGTTGCCTGATAAACTGAAAGTGACGTATCCAATTCCAATTTACCTTGAAAAATTATCGGCACTTGGTTTTGATTAGCGAGTGCCACCGTATTAACCTTTATTCCAGCGTGCTCAATGCCCTTAAATGAAATTATTGAATCGATCGGTTGATCGAGACGAAATAGGACAGCTGCAGCCAGTAAATTTGTTTCACCAATTTCGCTTGTGCCCTTAGCTTTTCTTGCTTGTTTAAAAAAATACACGGCAGAGTCAGGTGATTTTAATTTCATAAACGCCAACCCGGCAGCGTTTGAAAGCTCCCCATTTTTTGGAAATTTTTTCTTTCCTTCATCTATCGTTAATGCGGCTTCCAGCAAATCGTCTTGGCCAGCATACGCCTGACTTAAATTGAGAAAGGCAGGTACGCTTGGCGTCCATTCAATAGCTTTTTGATATTCTTTTTTTTCTTTATAGGAGTCATAACGCGATGCGTAAATACCCGCCAGTCCATAGTGGGCATGTAAATTTTGGTTTCTAAACTGAACGGATTTGGTGTAGTAGAATTCCGCGGTGGCCTTATCGCTTACCGACAAATACAAATCGCCATAGGCATGATAGTAGGAGGCCGTTGCCTGATTAACATACGTTTTCCATGACACGCCCAACGAAAGAACGGCAAACGTGGCAATCACCGACATCAAGCGGAAAGTGAAATGGGGCATGGTTTCCGGTTTGTACAGTACTTTGTACACAGGCAAATTTTTTAAAAGCATGGGGCCAAAATTGGCGATCACGTACAGCGCAAAAATGACTCCCGCTCCGAGGTGTGCCGCCAAGATCAAGTCATCCAACGCATCCATCATCATGTCGCTGGCCGAAGCTGCCAAATAACCAATGGTGGCAAATGCCGTGAGCATCATAGCGCAATAAAAGAACAAGCCCAAGGACTCGGAAGGAAGAATATGTTCATAAACAGAACTGCGTTGACGAAATCCCCACAAACCAAGGATTGCAGATATTGTTAGAACGAAAAATGAATTGATCGCAAAAAAATTCCAATCAATGAACCCCATCTTGGAAGCAAACAGTAATGACAGGTTGATGAGGTACGCCACCGTGAGCGTGAGGAAATGGGGCAAGCTCCTGGACGACTTAGTACTTTGAGTAGTGAGGGTTACAAACAAGGCCACCACCTCATGCGCCACCATCAAAATAAAAATCACGGTTAAAATTATTCCTCCCATTAATCCGTTGACGGAAAGATGGAGAAGGGGGGCGTTGGCCTTGCTAAAAAATTTGATCAGGATGCCTAAGGCTATAATTAAAATCAGAAAGCTTATAAATCGTACAACAAAGGTTGATGCCGATTTTATGGAATGGAAAAAATAAGCAAGTCCTCCGATAAGCAAAACCGCTGCAACCGTAAATGTATTGTTGGGCAAACCAAAAATTTCGAGTGCCGGCAACCGCAAACTGGAGAGAAAAGCGATCACCAGACCCATACTGATCAAAAACCAAAAACGGGTAAGGAATGAAACGATCGTAATGAAAAACAGAAATGAAATGGAAAGTGCGATCAAAAAAATAAAGGAAGCAAGAACATTGGGTTGCAGGTGGCTTCCAAAAATATTTTCAACGATGACATAATTATCAACTGGGATAGGCAGGTTGATTAAGCCAACCTGAAATGTGCGTGCGGTCGTCTCTACCTCCTGCACTTGCTGAAAATGTTCGTACGTGATGACCGGAGCAGGTGAAGCCAGCCAGCTTTGCCAAAAGAAAATGAGGGCAAAAAAAATAACAAGGGAGCAAACCCAAAAAATGAGTTGGTCGGTTTTGCTCCACCATTTCCAGAATTTGAATGAAGGCATGCGCGGTATAAAATTGACTTACGAGGAGAAAATCTTAAAAATGAAACGGGCTTATTCTAAAACCTTCGGCACACGGAAATAGTCTTTATCCCTTTTTGGTGCATTCCTCAAGGCATTTTCATGACTTAGGTGAGATTTTACTTCGTCTTCACGCAGCGAATTTATTTCGTGGCTCATGGTAGTGAGTGGGGCCACGCCATCGGTGTTCACTTCGTTCAATTTTTCTACGAACGAAATGATGTTGCCCAACTCGTTGACCATTTTTTCGGTGTCCTTTTCGTCAAACTCAAGCCGTGCGAGATGCGCAATCTTATTCAATGTTTCTTTATCAACTTGCATTGGTCACTTTTAATTTGTTTTCAATAATTGAATACACCTCTTCCTTAAGTTTTTTCGTATCGGCCAGTGTTAATCCTTTCGTTTCGATCGGTTCGTGAAAAATTACTCTCACTTTTCCTGGGTACAACCGAATGGGATTTTTGTCGGGCAAAATTATCCAATTGAAAGGAATGGTTACCGGCACAATGGGAATTTGTTTTTCGATGGCCGTGCGAAAAGCACCATCCTTAAAAGCTGCCATAGCCGGAGGGTTTTCCGAAATCATTCCACCTTCCGGATAGATCACAAGGCTTTTGCCCTGATCAATGGCGTGCATAGAAGCCAGCACCGAGTTGCCCCTGCTGCGCAAACTCTTGCGGTCCACCGTGAGGTGCAGCTTGCGGTACATAAATCCAAAAACGGGCAATTTTTCCATCGAATTCTTGCCAACAAAAACGGTGTTGATGGGGTTGAGCCCCATTGTTGGAATGTCGAGGTAGGAGAAATGATTGGGGCAAAAGATATACGAGCGTTTCGAATCCAGCTTAGATTGGCACTCCACTTCATAACGAAGCGGAACAAAAATGAACATCAACTTTGCCCACCACCGATTGAGGATGCCAATGAGTCTAAATTGAGATGGAAAAGCAATTGGGATTAACAGCAGTGGAAAAAGTATAAGAAACCAGAAGATGAAAACGAAGAAGCCATAATAGGTGTGAGCAGCTCTTAAAATTTTCATCGGATTAGTTCAAAACTACCTATTTTAAGAGAGCTTTGAAAAACCCTATGTAAAAATAGTTAATAGGTAGCTTGTTGTTAAATTTGGTCATGAAAAAAAAGGACAGACAACTCAGCTTGATGGACGCGGTGCTCAGTTACAGCCGCAGGAAAAAAACAAGCAAGGCGGTGGCCACACTTTCGGAGATTGATAAACTCGTTAACTGGCAGGCACTGGTCGGCCTAGTGAAGGGTCTTGACAAAACACAAGGCGGAAAAGGCGGCCGCCCACCGATCTGTTTGTTTGCAAGTCCAGCCGCCTGGGTAACCTGCCAACGGAAACCTTACAACAGATTGATCAAAAGCTCTTCCGGGAGGACGGGCGGACGATTCGGCTAAATACAGATAAAGGCT
>JAYVMP010000036.1:0-25813 GCA_043758895.1 Bacteroidota bacterium | reverse complement strand
TTGCGCGCAAAGTCGGGATTGGCGATATAGAGAAATTGGTTTTGATCAAGAATGGAGAAGAAAAAATAATTTACACGCTAGGCATCCTCAATGAATCAGGCATGCAGACGGCCGCCAACAATAGGATCGTGTGGAACGAATATCGTTTCGACCCGCGGTGGTTGGTTAGGAATTATTCGGTAGTGGTAGGGTATGATCTCAACATTGCAAAGAAAACTGTGTTGGGCTCAAAATCGCGCTATGCTTCGGCCGCCATTTCGCCTGATGGCTACAACGTGGCCACCGTGGAAACGAATACAGACTATCAAACCAAACTTTTGGTATTGGATTATTTCAGCGGGCGGATTGCAAAAACATTCGATAATCCCGACAACGATTTTATCTCCATGCCAAGGTGGACATCCGATGGAAAACAGATCGTTGCCTTGGTCACCAATGCGAAAGGAAAAGCCATTGTAAAATTTGATTACGAAACAGGTTCTTTGACAAAGCTTACCGATTTCTCCAATGAAAATGTGGGGTACCCGGTTCCTCATGGGGATTTTATTTTATACAATTCACCCATCAGCGGCATCGATAATATGTATGCTCTTGATGTTAAATCCGGAAACCGTTTTCAGATCACGTGCAGCAAATACGGTGCTTACAACCCCACTGTTTCGCGCGATGGCCAATCCATTTATTATAATGAACAAGGAAGGAATGGAATGGATGTGGTGAAAATTCCGTTCTTGCCTGCTTCGTGGAAACCCTGGACAATGTTTATTCAGCCAAGCAATTCATTCAAGCACTTGGTGGAGCAAGAGGGAACGCCCACCGTGTTGCTCAACTTGCCTCAGCTACACTATTCGACCAAGCGCTACCATCGGGGAAAGGGCCTCATCAATCCCTACAGTTGGGGCGGCACGGTAAGCACTACGTTAACCAATGCATTCATTGGAGTTGCATCGCAAGACCTTTTGAGCACCACTACGATTAGTGCGGGCTTTGTTTTCGATAAAACTGAAATGGCCTGGTCGCGGCAAGCCACCGTAAGCTACCAAGGTTGGTTTCCGATCATTGATTTTTCAGTGCGGCAAAGTGACCGTAAGGTGGATGAGGGAAATATAACGACCGTTACCCAAACTGGCGTGAAGCCAGCCTACACCACCACCGTGCAAAACCGCGACCTTACCTTTCGCTGGACGGAAAGAAATGTTGAAGGTGGACTAAGGATTCCGTTGGTCACAACCACTTCAAAATATTACGGGAATTTAACTTTTGGAAATGCCGTTGGCGTAACCCTAGTGGATAACTTTAGGAGTATCCTTGCCAACGCAAGGATAATTCCCGCTAAAGTGGTTAACGACACCGTTCAGAATTTTTATTTTTATCCAAGCTATGTGGGCAATGGCAAAGTTATTTATAATCATTTTGCCATGTCAGGATATCGCTTGCTGAAGCAAAGCAGGCGCGACATCAACAGCAAGTGGGGACAAGAGTTTTTCCTGAATGCCTACAACACATCTTATGGCGGCACTTTCACAGGCACGCAGTTTTCATTTTATGGTGTAGCCTTTTTTCCGGGGTTGTTTAAGCATCATTCACTCTGGGGATACTGGGGTTACCAAAACACCCAAATGGACAATCAGTTTTATTATGCCAACAAAGCGGGCACAAAAGTCTTGGACAATTATAACTATCAATTTCAAAACCAGATTCCCCTGCCGCGCGGTGCACTGGGGGTATCGCGGTATAAAAATTTTTATTCGATGTCGGCCAACTATACCTTGCCTGTCTGGTACCCGGATATTGCTTTGGGGCCGTTCTTGAATATTCAGCGGGTTCGGGCCAGCGGGTTTTTGGATTATGGTTTTGGAAGCACGCCCCTTACAAATAGAGTTATCAGTCAAACCTATACGTCCACTGGTGTGGAAGTAAAATTTGATGTGAATGTGATGCGATTGCTGCCGCAATTGGATATTGGTTTCCGATATTCGGTTGGGCTTCAGCCCGCCACTACCTTGTTTGAGGTATTGCTTGGCACGATCAACTTTTAAATGTTTTTTTTTCAAAAACTTTTAAAGAATTGTATTTCAACTTAGATGTCTTCGGGTTCTTGCTCATACACGCAATCCCATTTCGGGGCCAGAAGTACATGGTCGGTTAGTAGGCTTGCACTAAAACTTCTGTCTGTATGTGCCATTGTTGAATTACTGTGTATGTGATTCATGGGCCGATTTACGCATTAACTGCTCAAGTGCTAATAAATGATAACGAGTTACCAATTCATCAACAGGCGAAACCTCCAGGAGGAGAAAGATTCTTTTTTTTCAGTTTTAAAAAAATCAGGTCGCATGTGCCAAAATAAGATAACGTCCAACTAACCAGTAAAATGAACCATCATCCTGAACTGATAAAATAAGGTTAGAGTCAATGTCGTTTCCTTAAGCTCCTCTGACATCCTCTCTTGTAGAGGAAACTATAAACGGGTTTAAAAAGAAACTATATGAACTCTATAGATGAAGGAAATTCAATAGGAACAGTCACCCCCTCACCTGTGGAGAGGGGGCCGGGGGGTGAGGTTTTAAAATCGAGGTCATTGGTAGAGGAACGAGGTGAGGTCATCAAAAATGGCTTTAAGGAAACGACATTGGGGTTAGAGTTAAGAATTAAAAACAAAATTAAACTGAATTTGTCATCCGCCTTAGCGGAATGCCTTTTAACTTGCGGATTGATTTATGGACAACTACTTACAAACGCTGAATGAGCCGCAACTCGAGGCCGTCCTCAACACCGAGGGGCCGTGCATGCTCATCGCGGGGGCGGGTTCGGGCAAGACGCGCGTGCTCACGTACCGGATTGCGCATTTGATCCAAGAAAAAAATGTTGACCCGTTCAACATCATGGCGCTGACATTTACCAACAAGGCCGCTAAAGAAATGCGCGACCGTATAGAAAAAGTAGTGGGCACAGATGCCCGCAATCTATGGATGGGAACGTTCCACTCGGTCTTTGCCCGAATACTTCGAGCTGAGGCGCATCACCTAGGTTACCCGAACAATTTCACCATTTACGATACCGATGATTCTAAATCGCTCATCAAAAGCGTGGTAAAAGAGATGGGGCTGGACGACACCCAATACAAAGCCAACACTGTTTATAACCGAATATCGAACGCTAAAAATAAATTGATTTCGTGGCAGGATTACCTGTCCAACCCGATGCTGATGAGCGATGATGCCGGCAACATGCGGCCAGCGATTGGCAACATCTACAAAGCCTATGCGCTGCGCTGCTTCAAAAGCGGGGCGATGGATTTTGACGACCTGCTCTTCAATACCGACAAGCTTTTTCGAGAGCACCTCGAAGTGTTGAACAAATACCAGCACCGCATTCATTATGTGTTGGTGGATGAGTTTCAGGATACCAATCTTTGTCAATATTTTATTGTTCGAAAATTAGCGGCAGTTCAGCAAAATGTGTGCGTTGTGGGCGATGACGCACAGAGTATTTATGGGTTTCGGGGTGCAGATATTTCCAACATCCTCAACTTTGAAAAGGATTATCCCGACCTGCGCATTATCAAACTCGAACAGAATTACCGGTCCACCAAAACAATAGTTGATGCCGCCAATTCGGTGATCGCAAAAAACAAAGCGCAGCTGCCAAAAAATGTTTGGACGGATAATGAAGAGGGGACGCTGATCGAATTGATCAAAGCCGTATCCGACAACGAAGAAGGAAGGCTGGTTGCTTCTTCCATCTTCGAAGAAAAAATGCAGCATCAGTACTCGTTCAGCGACTTTGTGGTGTTATTTCGCACCAACAGCCAGAGCCGGTCCATCGAAGAGGCGCTGCGCAGGATGAACATCAAATACAAAGTGGTGGGCGGACTTTCGTTTTATCAGCGCAAAGAAATCAAAGACCTTCTCGCCTACATGCGCTTTTCATTGAACCAACAGGACGAAGCTTCCTTTCGCAGGATCATCAATTTGCCAAAGCGAGGCATTGGCGATAGTACCATCGACAAAATCATAGTCGCTGCCAATGACCATGCTATCCCGATCTGGGAAGTGGTAGAAAATGCTCCCTCCTTTTTGGGCGGGCGCTCTACTGGGGCGATCGAAGATTTTGTAGCGAAGATCAAACGCTTTGGTGTTGAAATACAAAACAAAGATGCGTACGAGGCCGCGGCCGAAATTGCCAAGTCATCGGGTTTATTGAAAGAATTATACGAAGACAAAACTGCCGAAGGCCTGAGTCGATTCGAAAACGTGCAAGAATTGCTCAACGCCATTAAAGAATATGTGGATGATCCGGAAAAAGAGGACAAAGGGCTGGGCGCATTTCTTCAAGAGGTTTCGCTCGTTACCGGCCAGGATGAAAACAAAGACAGCGATCCCGACAAGGTTACGTTGATGACTATCCACATGGCCAAAGGGCTGGAGTTCAAAAACGTGTACATCGTAGGGATGGAAGAAGATTTGTTTCCATCGCAGATGATGTTGAGCAGTCGGGCCGAGTTGGAGGAAGAGCGAAGGTTATTTTATGTAGCGATCACACGGGCTCAAAAAAAATTATTTTTTTCGTATGCGCTCTCGCGCTACCGGTTTGGTCGGTTAAAGAATTGCGAACCCAGCCGCTTTCTCGATGATGTGGACCAGCGTTATGTAAAAATGAGTTCGAAGTTTGGCGGTCGCGATTCGTTTACGCCCAATCCCACCTACGCCAAAAGTTTTGTGAGTGGCATGAAGCGCACCCTCAGTTCGCAGCCACCGCCCCAAAAAGCAGTGGCCTATAAACCTTCACCCAATTTTGCCCCAAGTGACACCCGTGGGTTAAAAGAAGGAATGAAAGTGGAGCATCCCAAGTTTGGCTTTGGCACAGTGGTGAAAATGGAAGAACTCGGTGCGGAGCGGAAGGCCAGGATCAACTTTGCCGATTTTGGCGAGAAGACCTTATTGCTTAGCTTTGCCAAGTTGAAGATTCATGAGAATTAAATCCCTTTGACCTAATATCCTGAGGTCAATCATTCAAACATAAAATATGATAGGAGAATACAACACCCATCGCGAGGCCATTATTTTAAAAGAATATGGCCGCAATGTTCAAAAACTGGTAAACTACATCCGCACTATTCCTGAAAAGGAAAAGCGTACCAAGATGGCCACCACGTTGATCGAGTTGATCAAACAACTCGCGCCTGTAGTGAAAGAAGCGCATGAAAACCCGCAGCGCATGTGGGACGATTTGTACATCATTGCCGATTTTAATCTCGACATCGACAATCCTTTCACCACACCTGACCGCACCATCCTTTTTAAGAAGCCGCGTAAAATGGAATACCCGCAAAACGAAGTGCGGTTCAAACATTACGGAAAAAATATTGAACGATTGGTAGCGGAGGCGATTAAGAAAGAAGACCCGCAAGAGCGTGAAGAAGCCACCATCTATTTGGGCAAATTAATGAAGACATTTTACAGCAATTGGAATAAGGAAACCCTGGATGATTCGGTAATTGTGAAAGACATCGCCCTTTTGTCGAAAGGGAAATTGACACTGAACCTCGACAAAGTGCGCGAAGACAATTTATTTGAAAAATTATACCGCGAGAAAAAGAAGCTGCGCCCCGAAGGCAATCCGCGCGACAGCCGCGACAACCGAAACCGCGGCAACCGGCCGTTCAACAAAAACCGTCATCAACAGCATCGCAGAAGGGATCAATGAGTTTGTTTAAAATCAAAGGCGGACAAAAGCTCAAGGGTGAGATTGCTCCCCAAGGGGCCAAGAATGAAGCCTTGCAAGTAATTTGCGCACCCCTTCTCACTTCGGCACCAGTCACCATCCACAACATCCCCGACATTGTTGATGTCAACAAATTAATTGAATTGATGGGAGACCTCGGCTGCAAAGTCGAAAAATTGCACAAGGGTTCGTACCGGTTCACCGCTGCCACTATCAATACCGATTATTTAAAATCAGAAGCCTACCGAAAAAAGGCATCCTCACTTCGGGGCTCAGTCATGTTGCTTGGCCCAATCCTTGCACGTTTTGGTGAAGCTAACATTCCAAAACCGGGAGGAGATAAAATTGGAAGGCGAAGATTAGATACTCACTTTATCGGCTTCCAAAACCTGGGCGCTAAATTCAATTTTGATGGAAATGAAAACCTGTTTCACATCGATGCGCGTGAATTGAAGGGTTGCTACATGCTGTTGGATGAGGCTTCCGTAACCGGCACTGCCAATATCGTGATGGCGGCAGTACTTGCCAAGGGAACTACAACGATTTACAATGCAGCCTGCGAACCTTACTTGCAACAACTCTGCTCGATGCTCAACCGCATGGGTGCAAAAATATCCGGCATTGGCTCTAATCTTTTGATAATTGAGGGCGTAGAAAAACTTCACGGCACAGAACACACCTTGTTGCCCGACATGATTGAGATCGGTAGTTTCATTGGCCTGGCTGCCATGACCCAATCAGAAATTACGATCAAGGATTGCCGTATTGATAAGCTCGGCATCATCCCGGAAATTTTCAGAAGGCTGGGCATCAAAATGGAATTTCGTGGAGATGATATTCATATCCCCGCGCAAGCGCATTACCAGATCGAAACATTCATTGACGGCTCGATCATGACGGTGGCCGATGCACCCTGGCCCGGTTTCACACCAGACTTGTTGAGTATTGTGCTGGTGGTTGCCACGCAAGCAAAAGGAACTGTGCTCGTTCATCAAAAAATGTTTGAGAGCCGACTGTTCTTTGTGGATAAACTTATTGATATGGGTGCTCAAATCATTTTGTGCGATCCGCACCGCGCCACGGTTATTGGCCTGGACCGCAAGCAAATGTTGCGCGGTGTGAAGATGGCTTCGCCAGACATTCGTGCTGGCGTTGCTTTGTTAATAGCCGCGCTCTCCGCGCAAGGCGAAAGTGAAATTTCCAACATCGACCAGATTGACCGTGGCTACGAAAACATTGAAGGGAGGTTGAAGAAACTGGGAGCGATGATTGAGCGGGTTTAGGCGTTGGACATTGGGGCATAGGCATTTTAAAAAACCTCTTGCATCGTTGATCAAAAAAAGTTATTTTCATTCAAGATTTCACCCATTCAACCCTTTTCAATCATGATAAAAATCACTGCCAAGCCGATCGATGTACAGAAAGTCATCGACACGGCCTCCTGCCTCGGAGCAGGGGCTGTCAATGTTTTTATAGGCACCGTGCGCGACAATGCGCACCAGAAAAATGTGCGGTGGTTGGAATATGAAGCATTTGAAGCGATGGCCGTGGCCGAAATCAGGATGATCATTGAAGAAGCGTCTCACCGTTGGAAACTGACAGGCTGGGCAGTGAGCCACCGAATAGGCACCTTGAAACCGGGGGAAGTGGCGGTAGTAGTGGCCGTTTCAACCCCGCACCGAAAAGCTTCATTCGAAGCTTGTGAATTTATCATTGACGCCATTAAAGCAAAGGTGCCCATCTGGAAGAAAGAAGTCTTTGATGGTGGTGAAGAATGGGTTTCCGCCAGCCCTACCATGAGTATCCACTCCAATTAAAAGACTTAGTGTTCATAGGAGTCTATCTCAGAAAAAGAAGCAGGCCCTTATTTATTTACAATCGGCTCACCGCCATCACCAGCATGGTGAGGACAGCCGTGGCCACCATCAACCCAAACATTGCGATCAACAAAATATCGCGATTGATAGGGTTGATGTGCAGGTGAATTTCAGGGATAAGGTTTTTTGCAAAGGTTTTCATAGCGCCAACTATTTGTTATAAAATTAACCAATCATGGTGTCAAAAAATTTTGCTATTGTGATCAAAAAATTAAGGTGTAAGGTTTTGGCAAAGATTTGCTTCTTAACCCCTCCCTTCATTTCGATTTCAAATAATGTTCACTTTTCAAAACCCATTAATGAAGCACACCAAGAAAAATGATCTTTTATTCATCAACTGATTTAAAGTCATTTAGGTTGATGGACGAAAAGTAATCTGATAACCAATTCGTAGCACCATAAGGGTAATTACGCTAGCGCGGAGACCTTTAAAATTTGAGTGCTATTGACAGGAGCCAAGTAATGTTAAGGCTAAATACATCATTTTTTTTGCTCATCTGACAAAATAAGGGATCAATCAATAATTCAACCAAGTGACGCTTGCCGCTTTTCCTTTCTCAGGAACGGTAACAATTAAAATATTGCTGTAATCCTTATCGTCAAAGTCTTTATAATTCTCCGTTCCCGTTAGGTAATTGGCGATCCAAGGAATATTGTTGGAGTGGCCACAAACTAAAACGGTTTCCCCTGCATGATCTTTTAAGATTTTATCGATCGCCTCTGCCTTGAAGGCTTGATACTCTATGATGGGCAGTGATTTGTGCTCCGCGAGAGGGGTAACCGTGTTTTGGGTGCGTACAAAGCCGGTGGAATAAATGGCCACGATCGGAGTATTCTTAAAAATCCAAACCAACGTTTCAGTTCGTTTTTTTTTGTTCCGTCAGTTCCGGATTCTTTGATCCGTCATTGGTTTTTTCTGCGTGCCGAAGAAGAATAAAGGTAGTGAGCGTATGTTGTGCCGAAGTTGCACCACTCGCCAAAAGGAATAGGACAATAAATTTTATCTTCATGCTATTGAAATTGCTCACTGATTTTTCGGGGAATGGCACACCCCATTTTTCGTCTGGAATAGGCGAGGTGAAAAATTTTCCAAGTGCCATCGTCTCCTTTCACTAAATGAAACGCATCAACTCCGCAATGGCTGAATCTTTTTGCCAAATAGAAAGCATAGTTGGCTCCCACTTGCGCAAAATTGCCATCGATCAAAATTTTTTCGTCCCAGATCACTTCGTTCCACGATTCTGGGTGGGGCGCGCCTACCGATTTGATAAACCCATCAACGGAAGTTTCGTTGCGCATAGACAGCTTTCCATTTTTATCAAGACCAATAATGGCCAGGGTTACCTGTTTGGCAAAAGCACTGCGGGCTATTGCGCTATCGCCCTTTTGCATCCCCTCAAACAATTTTTTTATTGGCGACATCACGGCCTCCCTTTCCTCGGCTGATTGTGCCACTCCATTTTGGCACAACAGGCCCAACAAAATCCACAAGAATAAATTGAGATTCATGGCTACACCGTTTGGTGCAAAGTAATCATTATTTCTAGTTGAATAAGTAGCCCTGCTTGGTTTTCAGTTTCCCCTTTTTTAAGAAAAGAAACGAGTTCTGATTTCCGATAGAAAATCTTTAATTTTGAAGATTGATCGGAAAAAAGTTATGCTAAAACCCTTTTTTTTTACAGTCTTAGTGCTTGTCTCTCTCCATTCCCACGCCAATCCCACGGATAGTTTGGAAAATGCACTTAAAACGGCCAAGGGCGAATTTAAAGTTAAGACGCTCAATGAACTCTTTCGTCTTTACATTAATTCTGATCCCGTAAGGGCGATCGGCTATACCCGTGAGGGACTCACTATCGCTTCTGAAATTAACGACCTGAAAGGGATGGCCGCATCGTACAACAATTTGGGGATTGCCTACCGCAACCAAGGCGCACTCGACAAAGGGCTCGAATACTATCTTGTCTCTCTGCGGATCTATGAAAACCTAAAGAACACGGAAGGGATTGCCACGACCAAAAATAATATAGGCACGATCTATTCTTTAAAAAAGGATTATGGCCAGGCTATGAAATATTTTGAAGATTCTTACCAACAGTTCAGCGAGATAAACGACAAACAAAAAATAATTGGCTCACTGAACAACCTTGGAAACCTCCACAGCGACTTACAGTTGTATGAGCAAGCCTTGAAATATTATTCGCAAGCTTGGCAGATGAGCGAGCAAATCCATAAAATCAATTCGGACCCACTCAACAATATTGGCAACCTGTATTTTCGGCAAGGCAACTACCAACGTGCCGTAGAATATTACACCCGCGCCCTGCGGTTGGCAAAAAAAGAAAACGACCAGACCTTGGTGTTAAACATTTTGGCAAACCTTGGTGAAGTCTATTCCAAAGCAAGCCAGGGCGCTAAGGCTCAATTTTATTTTGACAGTGCTACAAGGTTATGCAAAGAAATGCAGGCCTATGTGTATGAGCCGCAACTCTTCAAGAACATGGCAGGCAATTATGCCCGGCAAGGGAAAACAAAGGAGGCCTATGAAATGATGGTGAGCTACGACAAAGCCAAGGAAAAAATTTATGGCGAAGAAAGCAGTCGCAAAATTGCTCAGATGGAGATCGCCCTTGACCTGCAGGAAAAGGAAAAGGAAGTGGAGGCTTTAAAAAAAGACAGCACCATCCAAGCGCTTGAACTTCGCAACACCAGAATGGTGATCACCCTTATCGTCATGGCGGTGATCGTAGCGCTGGCACTTTTCAACTTATTTTGGCACCGCAAGAAAAACTGATCCAATGAACCGGCACGAGGCCCATGCGCTTTTGACCTCCATGACCAAAAGCGAAAGATTGCTGCGCCACATGCGCACCGTAGAATTGGTGATGGAAGCCTACGCCACCAAATTGGGCGAAGACCCTGAACGGTGGGCCATTGCAGGTCTGCTGCACGATGCCGATTACGAAGCATTTCCAAAAAAGCACCCGTTTGTAATCGTTGAGAAATTGAACGAACTGGGGGAGAAAGAAATTGCCCACGCCATCTCCGCTCATTATACCCGGTGGAATGTGCCCTACGAAAACCTATTGGACAAAGCCCTCATCGCCTGCGATGAAATCACCGGCTTTATTGTAGCCTGCTGCCAAGTGCGCCCCGATGGAATTGCAAGCTTGGAGACCGAGTCGGTTCTCAAAAAGCTGAAGGACAAAGGCTTTGCAGCCAAAGTGGACCGGTATGAAGTCAGCAAGGGAGCTGAATTATTTGGGGTTGGATTGCCCGACCACATCAGCTTTATTATTGATATCCTCCGTAAAAACAAAGAAGAACTCAGCGTTTAACGGCTTAAATTTTTAATTCACAACCTTTCCAGATTAAGGAGAAGCCCTTATCTTTGGATCTCTAAAACAATGAAGCTATGGACTTTATCTTCAATCAAATTGTAGGCGATGGTGCCAACCTGTTTATGATCATTGTGGCCATCATCATTGGGTTTGGTGCCGGCATGGGTTATACCGATTTTGTAAAGACAAAAAAAGAAGAAGGGAAACAGCATTGATACCTGCCTTTCAAAGTTATAAGTCAAGCCTACATTTATACGTGGGCTATTTTTTTGTTTCCGATCAATTGTTGCTTGTGCCCGTTGGGGGTGCAGAATAGGGCGACCTGTATTCCTTCTGATAGTCCTGCAAGCTCACTTTCTGGTAAAAATCACCACCCACATAACTCAGGTAAAGATGAAACTCTTGTGGTTTGCGATAGCCTGGCAATGAATTTGATCCCTGAATGAGTGGTATAATCCGAAACTCCTCGTCCAAAAAAACAAAGTTGGGGTAGCTCATCTGATTGTTAAGAAGGGCCGCGGCCAATTGGTGATAACCATTGCTACCGGAAGGGATAAACTTAAAAGTTGTTCCCTTAAAAACCACATCATCGGTCTGCTCGGCATCAAATTTTACAGGATAAAATTTTTCGTTAAGCAATTTGGCTACCTCTGGGTCGGGAAAGGTATTCTTATCCATCACCTTGCACCATCCGCACCATTCCGTAAACACGTCAATGAAAATTTTTCGTTTTTCAGTTTTTGACTTTTCAATGGCCTCCTCAAACGTGATCCATTTCACCGGGCCAGCGAAATGATTTTTGGATTGAGCCGTTAGCCCTACCGAAGAAGAGATTACTGCAATAAAACTAAAAAGGGCGGTGGATTTTTTCATAAGATTCAAGTGGCAAATCTAACAAATCATAATCTTTCTGATCGAAAGTCTGTAACCCCTTGCAGTAGTTACCACTATTTAAACATTACAAAAAATGGACGCAATACTGTTCGCAAGTGGACAATGTAGGTAGATTGAGTTTCAAAATTACCCCACTTTGGTCGATTTCAAAATTGGCACACGGTTAGTAGCTTTCGAAAGGATTTATTAAAAATGAAAAGACTCTCACAAAAAGATTTGATTATTGCGCTGGGTGTGCTGGTTGCCCTACTCATTCTTGTCGTTTCAATCTATCTTAAAGACCCTGCCTTGTTGAACGAAAACACTTCGGGCAATCCAATCCCTCCAAAGAAAATTGAGCCCGCGGTAGTGATCAGTAAATCATAGAAAATATCTCACCCAAAGTCCAACACTGATTTTATCGGTAGGCATAATAGTGAAGCACTTCTTCAATTGCTTTGCCAATTGCCGAATTGATCGGATGAAACGCGCGTGCCATCTCAAAATCAATGGAAGCCAGTTGCATATAGAACTCGTTCATCACTGCCACATCCATTCCCTTGCTTATTTTTTCCTCTGCAATGCCAAATGCCACGGCTTGTTCGCCTTTTATTATCGGGCACGTGATCAATTCCCGCTTTCCATATTTATTAGTCCTGGCCGAATAGCCAAACAACCTGCAGATCAATCCCCGATGAGGATATTGTGAACAAAGCCCGGTGCCCGATTGTGTGGGGTTGAGAATTAAACAAACGGAAAAATCATTTTCTTTAACGCGCAAAAGCCATTCCTCGGCTTGGTTGTTTTTATAGAGATGAAGGGCAAAAGGAAGAAACTCCAATGGGGTCGCTTCAATATCAGGCTTGAAGCAACACTTGCCACAGCCCAATTTACAATGCAAAGAGGTGGCCGATTGGAATTTAAAAATCTCGGCATCGAGTTTTTCAAAAACGGCTTCTACCAATTTCACTTTTTCTTCCAAGGCTACGTTGATCATAAGGTAATTTTTCAATATGGCAACGTATGCCCTTTGCCCAACACTACTTTTGGATTGTCGTAGCGGCCAGTAACATGAAAGGGTATTTTTATATCTGTAAACGGGATCAATTCAATTTTCACTAAGTAATTGATCATCCCACTCATGGTGTTCACCCCTTCGATATCGGCATCGAAGCCAGATACCTTGATGGAAAAAGGCTTGACAATTATTTTGTTATCACGGATTTCAGTTTCCATTTCAAAATCCTTGAGGTGAGGGTCGTTGATCTCCTTTTTCCTGGCACTCTTACTGATCTCGTCAAACATTTTCATACCGTTGATTTTAGCATCCGCGATGCGCATAATGCCACCACCCTTCAGTGTCTCCAATTTGGGCTGCATGTCCTTGGCCAGTTCTCCTTTCAATTTATAGGTTACCGAAAATTTTCCGAAGGTATTTGCCGCAGAGGGAGCAAGCTTCTGCAGCAAACCTATTTCTTTATAAGCCCGGTGGATATCCAGTTCCTTCACATCCAAGTCAAAATCAAAAATGGGATGAGCTATATCGCGGGTATTGTAGTTGCCGCTAAAGCTGAACTTCGCATTGAGGGAATTGAAACCCGTTTCGCGCAGGCTAAGCACACCATCTCTAATGGTAATCTCCCCATTCATATCCGTAATCTCTAAATCCTCGTATTTTAGTGCCTTGATTTCGGAATCAAAAACAAAATCAATATTCTTTGGCACTTCGATTACAGTAAGTTTAGCGTGGGTGGTGTCTGTGGCAGCAATTGGTTTGCCCGCAGCCGTTAGTGGCGGAGGCATCCATTCATTAATATCCAGTGTATCGCATACCAGGTGAAGATCGCCTCTAATCAAGTCTTTGCTTTGTGTGGCAAACGCCATGTAGTTGGAAATGTCGCCATTTAATTTCACCAAGCTCTTACCAAATTTTCCTTCCAAGTTTTCAAGGATCACTTTGGCTGGAGTGAACGTAAGTAAGGCCGTGTTGATTTTAATTGGATTCTTAATCCTCGGGCCACTCACGCAGATATTGCTAAAACTCATTTTTCCAACTGACGATACTTTAGAATAATTTCCATTTTCAAGATCACTGATTAGGCCACTGGTTTTTACCTGCGCATCGATAAGGCCAGTCAATTGAATGCCGCTCAATGGATACACTTGTGCCAATTTTGATAAGTCGGCCTTTCCGTTGACGGTCAAGCTGTACTCATAATTGTTCAGGTTAGATAAACTGCCGGTGATATCGAAAGGTTGATCTTCCAAGGTGTAGGTAAGTTTGCTTACGCTAAGTTTAGCGTCAGTAAGGTTGTCTGTTTTACTTGTGGCCTCTGCAAAAAATTGAATATCCCTAATGGGGTAAGGGTACTTTTTATATTGCAACGCACCGTCCGTGAGTTTCATCTTCGTGTCAACAAAAGGGAATTTTTTGTTTGCCTTGCTGTACAATCCTTTCGCCAAGACATCCAGGCTAAATTTTCCTTTAAAGGTGTAATCCTTCATCGGGTATATTTTTTCAATGTCACCCAAATCCAAATCCGCATTAAGGTCAGCATCTATTTGTGTATCGGGGTAGCCTTGCAATTTCAGGAAACCATGAAGTGTGTTATCATCTACTTCTGCATGGATTTTTTTAAAGTCGAGTACTACATTTTCAATCTTGCCATCTTTGCTCTCGGCATTCAGGTGAAAATGAATATTGGAAACCGCGCGCGGCAGGGTGTCGTATTTAAGATACCCATCTGCGAGTTGCAAATTCAAATAGAAGGTGGGCAGGATTGATTTTTTCTGGTTGTATGTCCCGTTGGCCTTCAGTTCAAAATTAAGTTTCCCTTTTAGTCCAAGGTTTTTAATTGGAAACAGTCGCTCCAAGGAGGCAATTTCCAAATCAGCAAAAACATCAGCGGCAATTCGCGGTGCATGAAGACCTTGCATTTTTATGTTGCCATGAACCGGGTGTTTGCCCAGCTCCACATGAAAATTCTTTAAGTCAATAACGGTGCTGTCGAGTATCCGTTCGCGATTTTCGATCACCAGTTCAAACCCGATGTTGTTAAATGCTTCGGGCAAGCTATCGATCTTCACCATGGCATTTTTTACATTTATGTCAAAACGGAAAGCCGGCATTTCCTTGGTCACCTCCGAATAGACACCATCCAAAAATCCGCTGAACCCAAGGTCGCCATGCGTTTCCATGTCATCGAAGTTCTTCATGTACAAGCCGGGAACAAGCGATAAAATATTTTTGAACGAAGTTTCCTGGGCTTGAAACTTTAGTTTCATCGCATATTCATTGACGACCTGCTGAAAAAAGCCTTCAATGCTAAAGATAAAATGATTGACCTGAATCCGGTTTTCCTTGAAAGTAAACTTAGTCTCCGGTAGGTTCATTTCCATAACCAAATCAATCCCCACTGTTTTCTTTAGGAAATATTGAACCTGTTCATATTGAAGTGAAAATTGGTGAATGATCGTTTTCGTCTCGTAATCAAAAATATCTTGGAGAAAATTACCACCTCCATCGTGTTCGATACCCATGGCATTCACAAAAATATTCCGCTGCCAATCCGAGTAGCAAATTTCACCACGGTGAATGCGCAGTTTGTCAATGGCAATGTTGATGGAGGCGGGCTGACTCTCGGAAGTCGAAACGGAATCCTTTTTCGGTTTGGTTATGTTGAAATTTGCTTTACCATCTTTAAGTACATAGATATTAATCCGAGGTTCGATAAGGTAAATACTTTTGATTTCGACCTCATGTTTAGTGAGCAACCTCCACAGTTTCACCTCCAGTTGAGCCTCTTTCACGGAAGTCAACGTATCGTGTTTAAATTCATCTTTACCCATCACCAACAAATCCGTAACGGACAGGGTAAGGTTGGGGAAGTGGGCGAGCAGCCGAAGGTTAATTTCACTGAAGGTAACTTTTGCCTCAACCTGGCGATCGATCTCGCCCTCGAGGTCAACCCGTATTTTATCTTTATATATTTTAGGCAGAAGAATTGCGGCAACCACCACCATACCGAGCAGGAAGGCCAAGCCGATAAGCACCCATTTTACAAAACGCTTCATTCACGAAAGATAACTGCAAAACCTTCATTGCGCAAAGTGATCTTCTTTTGGATTATTTCATCGGTTGTAGGCCAGCCTCATTCAGTTTTACAAATCGATAGCCGCGCTGCCGTAAAATAGGGATGGCGGCACGCAGGGCCTCAAAACTGTTCCATTCAGGATGATTCATGTGCATTATTATAATACCCCCCGGTTTGGCTCGCTTTATAATATTTTCTTTTATGGTTTCGGCCGCGAGGCCCGCAACTGCATCGCCCGAAAGAACGGAGTAGCTAACGATGGTTTCGTTCAATGCTTTCGCCATCGCCACACACCCTTCATCGGTAGCGGCAGTTGCCGGACGGTAAAATTCTGGTTTTCGGTGTGTGTAAAATTCGATTTGCAACGCATTCAATTCAATTTCATCAAATCCTTCACTAGCACTGCCCGTGCCTTTGATGCCGTATTTGCTCTCGTTGCCTAATGTGCAGGGGTGGTGCGTCAACCCATGGTTTTCAATTTCAAACAACGGCTCGCTGCAAAGTTGCTGGAAAGAGACAAGGTTTTTTTCTATCCAGCCTCCGGTAATAAATAATGTGGCCGGAAGGTTTTCTTGCTTTAAAAAGTCAATCAGGTCGCGATCAAACCCATTACCGTGCAAGCCTCCGCAGGCGTCAAAGGTTAAGGCAAGGTTTTTTTCATCAGTAGCAACTGTTTCCATTACCCCTGGGATAAATTCACCAAACTTGCCGGGCTTATTGTTCTTTAATTTTTCGAGGGCTTGCGATTTGGTCTGTTGATAAGTGATGGACGAAAATTCCTTTTGCCTGTCAAAGGATTGACCATTGGCAACCTTTCCGAAAAGCGATAGGGTAAATAGAAAAATAATTTTAATCATAGTAACCGGACTTGACAATAAAGAAGGCAAATAACAAAGGCTGGAAATTATCCAGCCTTGTTTCATCATTTTTTCCGTTTTGTTAATCCACGTCTAGACCCAATGCTTTCATTTTCTTTTTCAAGTCCGTAATTTTTGCATTGTACGAATCCTCGTGCAATGAAAGGTCACTATAAGTTGAAAGGAGGCCATAGAGTCCATCTTGATCTGCCGAATTAATGGCCACACACTTTTCCCAATACGGCAACGATTCTTTCAGTTTTACCGGGATTTCGAGATACAATTCCTGGCGTCTTTTAAGATCAGCAGGTTTTGATCCATTGATAGCATTGCGATCATTCCGTACTTTTTGTGCATCTGCATAGGTGAGCTTCGCCAAAACCAGATTAGCTTCAAAATAATCAGGATCAACTTTTAATGCTTCCAACATCCAATGCTTTGCACCATCTAAGTCCTTCAACTCATTGGATATCAGGCCCAAGAAGTAACGAGACTCCCGGTCTTTGGGGTCTGCCGTTGCCCGTTTCTCCATGAGCACTTTCGCCTCAGGCAATCGGTTGGTCTGGGTATAAATGTTATACTCATAATTAAGGTAGTCTAGGTTGCTGGGGTATTTCTCAGTTAGTTCTTTGGCAACTTTCAATGCGGAATTAATATTTTTCATATAGACCGAGTCGAGCAGCGGGTCAT
This sequence comes from Bacteroidota bacterium, assembly GCA_043758895.1. Classification (GTDB taxonomy): domain Bacteria; phylum Bacteroidota; class Bacteroidia; order Cytophagales; family Cyclobacteriaceae; genus ELB16-189. The sequence goes on along the minus strand of JAYVMP010000036.1, from coordinate 8,357 downwards.
ATTGATCTTTACCTTTTGCCTTCTCCTTTTCTTTGCTTTTCCCTGCCTTTTTCGCATTGTCTGCTCTTTTCACATAAATCGAATAGAGTTGCAAAAGGGCGTCCGGATTTTTTCCTCCTGCTGCATGGTACCTGCGGATGTAGCCAATGGCTTTATCATCCTCACTGGCCGAAGGGGCAAAATAAACTCCGGCATTCATCAATTGGGTTGTGTCGTTAGGTAAGAAATAAACGACCTTTTCAATATCCACAAAAGCTTTTTTGTAATCCTTGGATTGATACGTTTTATATCCTCGATCAAGATAAGCCTGTGCCAGCGACCTGGCAACTTCGTCTTTCTTCATCGGCAGTGGAAATCCCTGATACAGTCTATTCGCCAGACTCTCGTTTTTCCCTTTGTCTATCTCTTCGGACTTAATGAAGGCATCCTTCGCAACAGTGAAGGGCTCGGCATCGAGGGATTTGAATTTTTCATTTTTGGTGGTGTCTATGGCGGCATAAATCATGCCTTTCAAGTACCAAGCTTTTGCCGCATTTTTTGAAGGATTTCCTTTTTTATCTACCATGTATTCTTGGTTGTCCACCGAAGCATCAATGATGGACTTCGCTTCATCGAGGATTCCTTTTTGCAAAGCGGTTTCAGCTTTACTTACGCTGGGCTTGATGGCCTTCTGCGCCAGGACGACAATTGGCAACAAAAGGAAAAACAGGATTAACTTTTTCATGGGGTCTTTTTTAAAATGATCTGATCGGATAAAATTAATTAAAAAATCTAATTTGCTACTTCTCCTTCGGTGCTATTTTCTCCTTCGATCTTTTGGATTTTTTCTACGGATGAAATGGCATCATCGTCATTGAGTTTGATCAACCGCACACCCTGGGTAGCACGGCCCATTACGCGGAGTTGTTCTACACTGATCCTAATGCTAATGCCGGATTTGTTGATAATCATCAGGTCGTCATTATCCACCACTTCCTTGATGGCAACCAGTTTGCCTGTTTTCTCGGTCACGTTGATCGTCTTCACGCCTTTGCCTCCCCTGCGGGTAATCCTGTAATCGGTGATGTCCGATCGCTTGCCATAGCCTTTTTCCGAAACGACCAACAGGTTGGCGTCTTCGCGTGATATGCAAACCATGCCAATCACCTTGTCCTGCTCATTCTCCAGCGTAGCGCCCTTCACCCCGGCAGCAGTTCGCCCCATAGGCCGCACATCGGTCTCTTTGAAGTGCACTGCTTTGCCTTCGCTCTTTGCAATAATAATGTGGTTTTTTCCATTGGTCAAAGCAGCATCAAGTAGCCGGTCGCCATCGTGAACGGTTATCGCGGTGATTCCATTTGCTCGTGGGCGTGAGTAAGCTTCCAGTGAAGTCTTTTTGATAACCCCTTTTTCCGTGCAAAGAATTACAAACGTATTGTTGATGTATTCCGGATCTTCAATGCTTTTGAGGTTGAGCACGGCACGAACACTATCGCCCGGCTCTATGTTCAACAAGTTTTGGATTGCCCGGCCTTTGGCCGTTTTATTGCCTTCGGGTATTTCATAGACTTTCTTCCAATACACTTTTCCGAATTCTGTAAAGATCAGCATATAGTTGTGCGCTTGCGCCACAAATAGATGCTCTGTAAAGTCATCATCTTTTGAGCCAGCGGCCTTTGAGCCAACCCCTCCCCTTCCCTGAGTACGGTACTCAGAGAGCGAAGTGCGCTTCACATACCCTTGGTTGGAAATCGTGATCACCATCTCTTCGTTGGGGATCATGTCTTCCATCGTGATGTCATCTTCGCTGTGCACAATTTGCGTTCTTCGTGCATCGGCATAGCGATCTTTCATCTCGGCCAGCTCCTCCTTGATGATGCCCATGCGCACGGGCTCGCTCGACAAAATTTCGTTGAGCCGGTCGATCAGTGCTTTTACTTCTTTGTATTCGTTTTGGATTTTTTCACGTTCCAGTCCGGTGAGGCGTTGCAAACGCATTTCCAAAATAGCTTTGGCCTGGATTTCGGAAAGTTTGAAGCTTTCCATCAGCCCGAATTTTGCTACCTCCGGATCTTTGGAATTGCGGATCAAGGTGATCACTTCGTCCAAATGATCAAGCGCAATCAGATAGCCTTCCAGGATATGGGCGCGTTTTTCAGCTTCGTCCAATTCAAATTTTGTTCTCCTCACTACCACTTCATGGCGATGTTCCACAAAGTGAACAATCAAATCTTTGAGGTTGAGGGTTTGCGGCCGGCCTTTCACCAGGGCCACATTGTTCACCCCGAAGGACGACTGGAGCTGGGTGTATTTAAAAAGATTGTTGAGTACGATATTCGGTATGGCATCTTTCTTCAGATCATACACCACCCGAAAACCATCCCGGTCTGATTCATCGCGCATGTCGCTGATGCCTTCAATTTTTTTATCGTTGATGAGGGCGGCCGTTCGCTCGATCATGCTGGCCTTATTTACCTGGTACGGTATTTCGGTGGCGATGATCTGCTCTTTGCCATTGGCATTAGTCACGATTTCAGCTTTGGCACGAACCACAATTTTTCCCCTTCCCGTAAGGAAAGCTTCTTGTATCCCTTGTATCCCATAAATGATTCCACCGGTAGGGAAATCGGGGGCAAGCACAATCTTCATCAACTCCGGAATCGTTATCTCGCGGTTATCGATGTAAGCATTTATTCCATCGATTACTTCCCCGAGATTGTGAGGAGGCATATTGGTGGCCATGCCCACGGCAATCCCAGATGATCCATTGATCAGCAGGTTGGGTACTTTTGCCGGAAGAACGGTTGGTTCCGAGTTCTGGTCATCATAGGTAGGCTGAAAGTCAACCGTGTTTTTATTGATGTCGGACAACAACTCTTCGGCTATCCTGCGGAGACGAGCTTCGGTGTAGCGCATCGCGGCTGGCGGATCTCCATCTACGGATCCAAAGTTTCCCTGGCCATCTACGAGCATGTAGCGCATGCTCCAATCCTGTGCCATGCGCACCATCGTGTCATAAATAGAGGCGTCTCCGTGCGGGTGGTACTTACCCATCACATCACCCACAATACGTGCTGACTTTTTGTAGGGACGGTTGTGGTTCACGCCCAGTTCCAACATACCATAAAGAACACGCCTGTGCACGGGCTTGAGGCCATCACGCACATCGGGCAAAGCACGGGAAATGATGACAGACATCGAATAGTCGATGTATGCGCCACGCATTTCGTCTTCAATATTGATGGGGATTATACTCTGTCGTTCGAGGGGTGCTCCGGTGTCTTCTGCCACAATAAAATTCAGTTAAAAAGAGATAAAAATTTTGATCGGCAAGATAGTGAAAAAGGAGGGAACCCGATTCTAAAAATAGAAGGTTTTTGGAGGTATTTTACTGCTTAGAAAACAATGTTGTGAAGTTCACAAAAATGAAATTGCCAAGACCAAGAGGAAACCAAGAAACCAAAAGAAATACAAGAAACTGTCAGGTGAAATCAATCTTTAATACATCGGATCGAGAAACCACAGCCCTTATAATCATGACCTCTGAAAACACGGTCGTTGTAATTGAACAGGTTACGGCACCAGGCACCACCGGCATTAAACTCCGTATCGCTCCACCAATATCCGGATTTACCCATATCGCTGAATTTTCCAATACTATAACGGAAGCCTCCGGGAAGACTTGCTATGCCACTGCTGTTGCTCCCATTTCCTTTGCTGTTCCAGCCATCGGTGCTTTTCAGCCCCGAACCAGCTATCGTTTCACCACCGAGGGAATTTATCATCAAGGTCCATTCTTCATCACTTGGAATATGCCAACCTTTTGGCGCAAGCCCGCGTGGATCATGTACGGCATACCAATTATAGAGTTTGCCGTAAATGCTGGAGGGATCGTTATTATAGTAACACCAGGCAGGTCGGTGTTGGTCGGATGCTACTTTCCATTCATCCGAGGTTCTTGCCTCAGCGATCGGCTCGCCATTGGCGAATGTGCTCACGTTTAAATTTTTTGAAATCCACTGCTGTGATCCTACCGCAACGGTGGCCGCATCTGATAGGCCATATCCGTAGTCTATTGCCTCCACAGCATTTTTCTCAACAACAGGTTCCTTCTTCGTGGGCGGAGGGCTTTTCTGCTGAACAACGGCTTCTTTTTTTACTGGCTGCGTAGTCGGAGGTTTCACCGTATTTACCGGAATTGGCTGAGTACTACTTGATTCCTTTGTAAAGAAAAATTCTCCACCAATGGAATTGTCCACTACCGAAGGTAGTTGCTTGCCTTCCGACTCCTCGTTGACATCCTGCTTTACTTTTCGCAAAACGTCACTAATATTCAAATTCGGTTCGTTGATATACTTGAGCAGTTTAGAGGTGAAGAGCCCGTTCTTCCCCGTGCCATCGCTGGCCACCGTGCCCGGCTGGGTTGCGAAAACGACAATCGATCCTTTGGGTGCCTCCACACTTGCCAGTCCCTTGTTGATATCTCGGCTAAAGCTGGTGAAATTATTGGTGCGGCACGCATCCAGCAAAAAGATGTTCAAGTTGTTGTTGGAAGAATTGAGTACTGACATCACCAGGTTCATTTTTACACACTGATCGTCAAGGTCACCGGGCACTTGCAAAGCCGCGGAGGCGGGAATCAAATAATTTTCGCCTTCCAATTGAGTGCCATGGCCCGCATAGTAGATGATGCCTACCGCACTGGATTTTTCCCGCATAATATTGTAATACCGGGTGATGGCATCCTTTATGTCTTTCTTGGTTTTCGGATCAATCAGGGTTTCCACTTTAAAGCCCTTCGACTTCAATGCAGCAGTCATATCATTGGCATCGCGGAGGGAATGGCGCAAAGGCGTAACGCCAGAATAATTCTGGACACCGATTACAAGAGCGATACGGTTAGCAGGGCTGGTTTGTTGAGCGTTTAACCCAATCGCTAGTGTAGCAAGCATCAGAAAGACAGCCAATTTCATTTCCATGCGATTACTCATTCGAGGGTAAATTTACAAAGAAAAATGAAAGAATGGCAAACTGATCTTCTCTCAATTTGCCTGAAGCACCTTACCTTTACACTCACCAAACCCAATCCTCACTCCGTCCTTTTCACCATGACCTTTGATGATTACGGTGTCGGTGTCGAGAAGAAATCTACGTTCGCTTCCGTCAGCGAGGTGCAAGGGCCGTTGCCCATTCCAAGATAGCTCAAGCATCGACCCATACGAACTCGGGGACGGCCCGCTGATGGTACCGCTCGCATATAAATCTCCGATCTGAATGTTACAACCATTCACCGTATGGTGTGCCAATTGTTGCGCGATGTTCCAATACATGTATTTAAAGTTGGTACGGCAAACCGTGGTTGGTTCTGATTTCTCAGGCTGGATGAATACTTCCAAGGCAATATCAAAATTCCGGTCGCCCTCAAAAGCCAAATAGGGAAGAACCTGCGGAAACTGTTCGGGGCCTTTGGTGCGAAAAGGTTCAAGCGCATCGAGTGGTACAATCCAGGGCGAAATGGTGGAGCCAAAATTCTTTCCGAGAAACGGACCGAGCGGCAGGTATTCCCACTGCTGAATATCGCGGGCACTCCAATCGTTGAACAGGACCAAGCCAAAAATATTTTCTTCGGCCTCTTTCGCACGGATGTGTGATCCGAGTGCTGTTTCGGCACAGGTGATGAAAGCCATTTCTAATTCAAAATCCAATTTTTGCGATGGACAAAAAATGGGCATATCCGATTCGGCTGGTTTTACTTGGCCTTTCGGGCGATGGATGGGTGTGCCGGATACAACGATGGATGAAGCACGACCGTGATACCCCACGGGTAAATGTTTCCAGTTGGGGAGCAGCGCATTTTTTGGGTCGCGAAACATGGAGCCTACATTGGTGGCATGTTCTTCGCTGCTATAAAAATCGGTGTAGTTTGGAATGCGGACAGGCAGGCACATTTGCACCTCACCCATCGGAAGGAGTGCAATTTCGCGTGCGGCTTTGTGCAACTTCAGTTCATCATTATCGTGACGAAGCAATTCGGAGATACGCTCACGCACTTCCCCTCCCTTCCTCCTTCCGAGAGTTAGGAAATCATTAAGGTGCTTTTGATTGAAGAGGCCTTGGGGCAAATTTAATTTTTCAAAAAAGCCATTCTCATGAAGGTGAACGAGATCAAGCACTTGGTTGCCAATGGCCACACCAGCCCGAGGCTTCAAATAACCTGTCGTGAAAATCCCGAAAGGCAAATTCTGGATTGGAAAATCTGAGCCTTTAGGAACTTCTACCCAAGATTTTAGTTTAGGGTCGTTGGCGTTAAGTTTCATGTGTTAGTAATTTGTTTTTTAGTTGCCACATGGAATGCCCATACCGGATTATCATTCCTTGGGGCTACTTGCTGATGGGCATTTCATAAGCAAGAGGCACGAAAGTTACTGTAAAATTAGCACAGCGAAATCACTGAGAAATAGAATTTGAATTGTTAAACCGGATCAACATCAAAAACAACTTTTACATTTCGGTATTGCTTTGCCTGCTGAAGGGAATTGGATTCTGCCAAAAGGATATTCTTGATTTCAGAAAGCCCGCCCTGGTTGCGTGGGATTTTTACCAATACATGCTTTAGAAATTCATTTCTTATTTTGGATACCATAGGCTCCCCTGGCCCAAGAATTTTCACTCCTTTTATTTTTGATTTGATGAGTTGGGTGTATTTCTCAGAAGCCTCGCTGGTTACGTTTTTATCAGCGTGCTTAAAGGTGATATCGATCAACCGGGCAAAGGGCGGATAAAAATGCTGCTGGCGATCGGCCAATTGATCATTCAGGAAATCGGTTGTCCTGTTTTCAATTACATAGGAAAAAAGCAAATGTTTCGGGTCAGAAGTTTGGATCACTACGTTGCCTCGCTTCTCTCTCCTGCCCGAGCGCCCGCTCACCTGGGTGATGAGTTGAAAGGCACGTTCATACGAGCGGAAATCAGGGAAGTGCATAAGGCGATCTGCATCAAAAACACCAACCAAGCTTACGTTGTCGAAGTCAAGGCCTTTGGTTACCATTTGTGTGCCCACCAACACATTGGTCTCGCCCCTTTCAAAAGCAGTAATGATGTCTTCATATCCTGATTTTGTGCGTGTCGTGTCCAGGTCCATGCGTTGTGTTTTAATTTCAGGAAAATGCAGTTTCAGTTCTTCCTCCAATTTTTCCGTGCCATAGCCAAGTGTCAAAATCCTTTTCGATGAACATTGCGGGCATTGATTGGGCAGTGCTTCGCGATAGCCGCAATAATGACAAACCAAGGCAAGCCGAAACTGGTGATAGGTAAGGCTCACCGCGCAATTGATACACTTGGGCACCCAACCACAATCTTCGCACTGCACCATGGGCGAGTAGCCCCTACGATTTTGAAACAGGATGACTTGTTCCTTTTTATCGGTGGTTTCTTTGATTTCCTTTAAAAGCAAAGAAGAAAATTCGCCTTTGTTGGTCTTTCTTTTTTTCTCCTGCGCCATGTCGGCAAAAGAAATCTGAGGCAGCGTAGCTGGACCAAACCGCTCCGTCAAGGTCACCAGCCCAAATTTTCCCGCGGAGGCCTGGTAGTAGGATTCCACTGAAGGTGTGGCACTTCCCAAAATCACTTTAGCGGTATGCAATTGGGCCATTACAAGTGCCACATCGCGCGCATGGTAGCGCGGAGCCGGATCGTGCTGCTTATAGGAAGGGTCATGCTCTTCATCTACGATAATCAACCCCAGGTTGTCAAACGGCAAAAAAACAGATGAGCGAACGCCCACCACAAATTTGAATTTGCCGATGAGCACCCCATTCCAAACCTCCACGCGCTCATTGTCCGAAAATTTGGAATGATAGACACCCAATGCACTTCCAAATATTTTCTTCAAACGCAAAACAATTTGCGTGGTGAGCGCAATTTCTGGCAATAAATACAGCACCTGGCTACCGCCTTCCAGGGCGCGCTTAATCAGGTCGATGTAAATTTCCGTTTTGCCACTGCCCGTAACACCATGCAAAAGGACAGTATTTCTTTCTTCGAAAATTTTAAGGATAGAATTGCGGCTTTGCTCCTGCGTCTCGCTCAACAAAACAGCATGTTCCTGATGGGGATCCTCAAACCCAAAACGCGGCACTGTGATTTCGAATTCCTCGAGAATCTTATTCTTAACCAACGTACGGATGACGGAATCAGAAATTTCATCATCCATCAACGCGGATTTGGAAAGCCCCTTTTCATTTAAACCGGAATCCGAAAAAACTGGAACAAGCTGCAAATATTTCAACAGTACTGTTTCTTGCTTTGGCTTTTTAGAGATTGTTCCAAATAAAAATTCCAATTTTTTCTTGGAATTATAATCGTTGGCCAATCGAATT
>JAYVMP010000035.1:0-5447 GCA_043758895.1 Bacteroidota bacterium | reverse complement strand
ATGGTAGCAGGGGTGCCCGGCAAGTCGTCAATGATCTGGCTCATAATTTTATTTGTTGATGTGTTGATGTTTTAAACATGTGCACATATCGTTATTTTAATGCATGCTTGTTTATTCTTTTTTATTGCCTACTGCCTACTTTTGAAATACTATCCTTTAAAATCATTCAAAAAATCTTTCAACGTCTCCATCGACCGGTTAGAGTCGCTGTTGATCAGTGTGATATTTTGGTTCTTGTAGCTATCAATATTACCAGCGCCTACCAGTGCCTTTCCCTGGATGGGTTTGTTGCGTCCGAAGCCTGGGGCTTTGAGCAAATCTAAGATCTTCATCCGCACCCACTGGTCATTCACCTTTCCTTTATAAATAATAGCCCCATCAAAATTGCGCAGGTTGTCAATGTGCTTTTTGCGGACTTCTAACAGTTCACCTTCAAATGCCGGTGTTAACACTTTAAAGCCCGACCTCTCCAGCACATCGCGGATCGGTTCAACCGCGGCATGGTCAATGCGGTCGTGCACCAGGTAAATCGTTTTGCTGTCGGTAGATTCTGCACTGGTGCGCTCCTGCGATTCCATCAACTCTTCGCGCATAATATTTTTAAAATCTTCCAAGGGGTTTTGCAATATCTCCGCACCCTCTTGGGCTTCCGTATCGCGCCTGATGGTTTCAATAAATGCCTTCTGCCGGTCGCTCGCGTTTTTAAGGTTTTGGGCGATCCAGATCAGGCGTGAGAATTCCTCTTTGGTCTGCCGCTTGGCAACGGCTATTTCGGCAGCAATCTTATTTTGAATGTCAACGATAGACCGGTCCGCTCCTTCCGGAATCTCCCCATACGCGCTACCGACTAAGTGGACCGAGAGCGAACAATTCTCCAGGTCTTTTTTTACTTCCCTTTCTACTTCTTCAACCCGGGTGGGCAACGTATGGTTGGGCAGTACAATAAACCCATGACGCTGCAATTCGCGCTTGATGATATTGCGCTGCACGGATAGATCATGCCCCGTTTCAGCGAGGTAAATCGTCTTTCGTTTATACATGTTTTTGACTCCTGCACTTTTTCCATCTCCTTCTTTTAAGGCAAGCAACGATTCATGGATGTCATAGGCCAAGTCCACTAATTTCATCCAGTATTGTTTCTCCGCCTCCTGACTAAAAAAATCGGAATACTCTTTCATGTTCCCCGTTTCTGCATCTAATTGGTACATGTCATAGCCGATGGAATCGCGGAGCCTGGGCGGCTGCTCTTGCAACGTCAAGGGCGATTTCAACACTTTGAAGACGCGATTGATTGGCGAGCCTGAAGTGTTCTTGTAAAAAGTCTCGACCAAGTCAAGGCACCGGCCGGATTGCACAAAATCTTTCGTAAGGACAGCCACTAAAATGGAGGCATTGTCCATGGCAGGGGCAGTAGCGGTATCAAATTCTGATTTGATTACGATCACAGGCTTCGTTCCCAAAACCTGAAAGAGCATCAGTTCCAAAAATTTTTTGAACTGGGTGACCCAGCCTTGCTCACTCTTCTTTTCCGTTTCGTTGTCCTTTTCTGCGAACGTGATCAATACGTCAATGTCTGCCATAGCCTTATGTTTATGTCTACTCTTTTCGAAACTAATCGTTATGCTAATTGCTTTTTACTTTCCGTCACGTTGTAAATTAGTCCTTGGGCCAAATCGTGGTGGCTGGCGAGGACAAAATAAAAATCAACCAATTCTATTTTAAAAAGAACTGACCGCTCGGTTGCTTCCACTTCAGTAATCTTTGGCACGGGGCCTTCCTGGAAAAGGTCACCAAACACTGCATCCTTTTTAAGAATGGCAATTTCCTCCAGATCCTTTTTAAGTTTGACTTCCCCGGACGCAACGATCAAAATGGGAGTTTCTGCCGAATTGATCATCAGTTTGCCGTGGGTGTTGAGCGTCACCGGCATGATTTTATCAGATAGGTCGCTCAATACCTTTCCATTGATACGGTTGAAGGCAGGCAACTTCTTGATGAGCATGACCATTTCGATAAACAAGAAAAAACCATCATCCAACCCATCCAACAACTGGTTGTTTTCAATAGAAGAGTCGAGGAATTTTTTATCGCGATAAGGAAGCCGTTCGGAAATGGTGTGATAAGCTTGTTTGTCCTTATTGTAAACCACCCAGGCGGTCGTTTCTTGCAACAGCTTGTCTTGGTTAAACATTTGGCTGATCAACCCACGGCTTACACGGAAGGTATCAATGTAGGCGGTGGTGTGAATGGCACAGGCTTTCGTCCAGCGGTTGTTGAAATTAAAGTCGCGATTCAAAATATAGTTGATTGTTTGGATGGGGTTATAACTTTCGCGCGGAAAATAAATCTGAAGTTTTTCCAATTTATCCTCCGTTGATGAGTCATCCAATAATGGGATCAGTTTCGGTTTCAAATCATTATCCACAAACAGGTCCAACAACTCAAGCGCATACTGAATACTATCGGGAGTTCCCGCCTCTACATTTTCCTTCACCAACTGAACGGATTCAGGATCATAAAGCAAGGAGAGCAGTAACGTAACATGTTCATAATTATCCCTAATCTCTTCGCGGAGTGCATCGCGCAGGAAACTATAAATTGGTTCATCCGGTATTTCATCCAACGCGGCAATATTCCACAGGGTCTTGCTCATTTCTGTATCGAGCAAGTCTTTCACCGCCATGGCCTCACGTCCTTTTGCCTGATAGTTAATAAACCGCAACGCGTAGAGTATTTGTTTCACAATCCGCTTATCTGGATAATCAATTTTTTTCCACAGCAATTGCAATCCTTCATTGCCGCCAATGTGCCCCATGATCTGGATCAGCTTCACCATGACCAGTTCACCCTGTCCTGATTTATGAAAAGCCGTTTCAAGATGAACCAATGCCTGTGGGCCAGCCTCTTTAAGGGCCGAAGCCGCCTGGTGTGCATAGAGCGGGGAGGACAGCATTTCGATGAGCACGTTCCAGGTTTCCTGTCGCTTTACTTTGCGGGCGGTGAGAATGGCTTCGCCACGAACGCGCGGATCCGGGTCGCGCATGAGCTCAAGCAAAATGAAGATGGTTTTGTTGTTGGTCAGCTTGCGCATGAATTTAGCGGCCAACATGCGATCACTCTGCTTTACCGATTTGCTCAACTTCATCAACTTATCGGGCGATATGGAAAGCAGGTCGCTGTCTTCGGCTGCTCCGGCCGCTTGAGAGGCCAGTCCCTTAATCTCATTATTACTTTCAGGCACTATACCCAATTCCTGTATTTTATCCAACGCAAATTGGCGCACCCGTTTGATTTTGCTTTCGGCCAATTGAACGATGGACGATTCAAAAAGAGCGGGCTCCAGCTTCTCCATTAATCTCAATCCGTAGATCACTTTGCTCTCCGCATCACTTTTCACTTCTTTGTCCAGTACACTGTCCATGGTGTATTCTTTCACCACATCCTTTTCAACCGCCTCTTTATTTTTTATCAACGAAGACTGCAGGGTTACCCGGTAGCCATGGTACATGCGGTTGGCGATGAGATACCAAATCACTAAGAACACAATGGTGAACGCTGTGATCGAAAGCAAACTGAAAATATGAAATTGGTTGATCAGCACAATCAAACCACCGGCAACCGTGCTGGCCAACGCGAATACAAAACCTTCAATTTTGGTTTGAACATCAATCTTGATTGATTTTTCGATGGGCACGTAGTAGAATTTGAAAATCGGGGTATCGAGGGCATCGCGCAAAGAGTTGATGAACAGCTTGCTCATCGCAATTGCAATAAAAAAGTAAATCACTGAATTCTTCCCGGAAATGGTCGGGTCAAAACCAAAAAATGACCCCAGTGCTAATGCGGAGACGGTGAAAATCACCAAGATAATTGGGTTGATGATCATCGCTACACGCAACCCATAATCTTGAGCAATGCGATCGGTAACGAAAGTGGTAAACAAGAAGCTAAAGATCACAACAGTTGCCTCGAACAAGCTAAGGAAAATAGGCAGGGAATCGTTGTTGAACTGAACGGTGGATACGTTAAAGAAAGAATAATCCACAAAACGTAAGGCAGTAAGCGAAACAACGATAAAACCTGCCATCAGCATGATGTATTTGTTGCTAACGAACTGACCGATCGAAAGCTTTTTTATGTCCGATTCGGCAACAGCCGATAACCCTTTTCCCAAATACCTGCGGCTAAGGATAAAAAACACAATGGCATAAGCGATAATACTCACCAAGGCAATGGTGTAGAGCGATTCCACCTTTACCCCGTAAGTAAGCATGATGGGTATGCTAAAAAAGGCTATCATCGAAGCGATGTCCGTACCCACATCCACGCTGCCGATGAGCCGTTTGCCATCGCGCACGTTGAACATGCGCCCAAATGCCCCCCAAAAAACCAACTGCACCACAAATGTAAAGGGCAATATCAATGTAAAGCCGAACTGGTAAAGTGTCTTTACATCTTTTACGTAACCACTCCCGAACTCAATAAAACCAGTAAGGGCAATGATAACGAGCAAGTTGATAATGGCCAATGCCGAGAAAGGTATCCGACCCTGCAGAAAATTGTAGATCACGGTGATCACAATACCAAATACACCTGAAAATACGAGCACTATCGGAAGATCAATCTTTTCGTTAAAAAATTGGAGGAAGAGCGACTGCGAGGCCACTGCCACCGTGGCAAGGAATAGCCCCATCAAAAAACTCATGATCAACAGCAAGCCCACAGGACCGGTTTCGTGCGGCTCTACATCGAGCAATTTCCATAGGCGGTTAAGCATGGTTTTTCGGTTTTAACCCTTAAATCTTACACTATTTGTCGAAAAAAGCAATAACTATCGCGTTTAATAACATGATCATGTGATTATGGAAAATACCCAAATTCCAATCTTAACGAAGATTTAATCATTAGTTGATACTTTTGTGTAAGTATTGAGATACTCGTTATTATGTCAACCATCGAAAAAACCTTTCACCGTAAGGATTGATTTTATATGTACAAAAATTTGCCGCTAAAACCATTACACTTGCAAAAAATTATGAATGTGAAAATAAAAACCTGCCAGTCCTTATTCTTTCTTGCTATGGTTATGATTGGGTCCACTGCTATGGCCCAAGACAGTAAGAAATTGGTCGAGGCCCAAAAGCTTTACGCCATCAAAAACTTTGACAAAGCACTTCCGCTATTCCTTGGAGCGATCCAGTCGGGAGAAAAAGATCCTCTCGTTTATTATCAAACTGGAACTTGTTATCAAAAGGCACAAAATATTGACGATCAGGTAAAAGCAATACCTTATTTTGAGCAAGCATTGAAAGAAAGGAAAGGGCTGCCTTCTACCCTTCCCTATGATCTCGGCCAGCTTTATTTAAAAAATGAGCAACTTGATAAAGCACTGGAGACTTTGACGGCTTATAAGAACACGGTAAAGACCGACCCAAAAGCCAAGGCCA
>JAYVMP010000034.1:0-1982 GCA_043758895.1 Bacteroidota bacterium | reverse complement strand
TTCCTATCGGGCTGGAGCTTTAATTATAATCCCCCAACCCGGGAGCGAGCCCAAAAAGTTTGAAGAAGCACGTGGGGTAACTTTTGCACAACCCAATTATTTTAAAATTTTTGACAGGCCAATAATTTCAGGCGACCCCTCCAAAGGATTGGCTGATCCCAACCAAGCCATCCTATCAAAAAAATTAGCCCTGAAATATTTCGGAAAGGAAGAAGTGCTTGGAGAAGTGCTGGAGTACGATAAGATCCAATATAAAGTCACCGCGGTAATGGAGGACGCTCCTACCAATACTGATTTCCCTTTTGATTTAATGCTTTCGTATGCAACAAAAAAAAGTGATTTTGAAAAACAAGGCTGGCACAGCATCTGGAGCGATGAACACTGTTACATTACGTTAAAAGAAAATACAAAACCTGGTGATGTAGAAGGCCGGATGCCCGCATTTGTAAAAAAATATCTCGGGGAAGAAAATCGCGACAACCAAACTTTCGCGCTTCAGCCCTTGAGCACCATTCATTTTGATGAGCGCTTTGGTAATTACAATTACAACACGGTGAGCCAATCCATGTTGTTGGCATTACGTGTAATTGCGTTCTTTTTAATTCTTACCGCCTGCATCAACTTCATCAATCTCTCCACGGCCGATGCCATTAAGCGGTCAAAAGAAGTAGGCATCCGAAAATCGCTGGGCAGCACACGCCAACAATTGATTTTTCAATTTTTGGCAGAAACCACCCTCATTACATTTTTTTCGGTTGTGCTTGCTCTTTTGCTAACGAAGGTATCGTTGGGATTCCTCAACACCTTTCTGAAACTAAAACTTTCTCTATCGTTCACTGATCCAATGGTCGTTATCTTCATAGTGGGGGTAACGGTTTTAGTTTCCCTGCTTTCAGGCATTTATCCCTCCCTTGTTGTTTCAGGTTATGATCCGGCATTGGCACTAAAAAATAAAATCGGCAACAAAAATTCTTCTGGGTATATGCTGCGAAGAGGGTTGGTGGTCACTCAATTTTTCATTTCCCAGTTTTTGATCATCGGCACGATTGTACTTATTGCGCAGATGGATTACTTCCGCAACAAGGATTTGGGTTTTCGCAAAGCTGCCATCATCACTGTGCCCGTTCCTGTAAAGGAAGAACCTTCACCAGCCGATAGCGCAAAATCAAGTAAGATGCGAACCTTGCGATCGGAAGTATTGAGGTTGAAAGGTGTGGAGATGGCAAGCCTCAACAATTCTGCCCCCTCCTCAGGTATGGTGATGGGCTCAGGGTTGACTATTGAAGGCAATGAAAAATTTTATGAGACTCAGGTGAAAGCCATTGACAGCAGCTACGTTAATTTATTTGGGTTATTATTGGTGGCCGGAAAAAATGTTGCCGATGCCGACACGGCCCAGGGCTTTTTAGTGAATGAAAAATTGGCAAGCACTGTCGGGTATAAAAATCCATCAGCTATTCTCGGTAAAACTATTCGTGTGTGGGGTAAAAAACTTCCGGTGGTGGGTGTGGTGAAAGACTTTCATACCGTATCACTCCGGTCACCGATCGAAGCTACGATCATGATGAACCGCATCCGCAACTATGGTTCGCTGGCCATAAAAATAGCTCCGATCAATCGGCAAGAAACCATCAACGAGATTCAAAAGAAGTGGGAAATGCTTTATCCTGATTTCATTTTTTCATACCAGTTTTTAGATGAATCCATACGCAAATTTTATGAGGACGAGCAGCGCACTTCTACCCTGCTGACCGTTTTCACTTCGTTGGCGATTTTTATAGGATGCCTTGGGTTATTTGGACTCGCCTCCTTCATGGCAAATCAAAAAACCAAAGAAATTGGAGTGCGCAAAGTGATGGGGGCGAGTGTGCAAAGCATCATCGTTTTGTTTACTAAAGAATTTGTGTTCCTGATCATTATTGGTTTTGCGGTTGCCGCTCCGTTGGCCTGGTATTTTTCTAATCAATGGCTCAACCAGTTTG
>JAYVMP010000033.1:0-19292 GCA_043758895.1 Bacteroidota bacterium | reverse complement strand
CTTTGGCAACTGACCCAACAAGTAAAGATGCATACGAAAAAATTGGCGATCTGTATGTTGCCTCTACGGGGGATTGCTCAAAAGTGACCGGCTCAGCGGAAGAAAAATTGGTTTTCATTGCTGCCTTTCAAATGTATTTGAAGTCCGGTAACCGCGAAAAAATGGAGCAGACGTTAGCGAATTATCCCACTGCTTCCGATCTCCAAAAAGCAAACTGGAAAACCGGTGAAGTAAAAAAAATCGCCTGCTGGATTGATGAGAGCGTAACCATCAAGGCCAAGAAGGAATAATAAGATAGCATGAATATTGTGGAAGGCTGGCGAATGAGTCAGCCTTTTGCATTTTTAGAAATGATAATTTTCAAAATGATAAGCCCAATTGGTCGCTCCACACCTTGTTTAGTTGGCCTCATTTTTCTGCTTTCCTGTAACCTAAAGGAAAAGCCCAAGCCAGTCGTTTACGAAGGCCCCTTGCAGCAAGCTGAAAACATCACCATGCACTATACCGAAAAGGAAAGGGTAAAAGTGGTCATGCAAGCAAAAAAAGTAAATGAATTGAAAAATGGAGATCAGGAATTTCCCGAAGGGATTTATTTGGAATTTTATGATGCGACTGGAAAAATGACCTCCACCCTTCGTGCTAATACTGCCTATAAATTTAAACTGGAAAATAAATGGCGCGGGCGAGGCAAAGTGGAGGTGATAAATATTGAAAAAGGACAACAGTTGAATTCCGAGGAGTTGTTCTGGCTACCGGCCACGAGAAAAATATTCACCGATAAGTTTGTGACCATCACCGATCAAAAAGATGTGATCTACGGCACCGGCTTGGTAGCCGATCAGGACTTGGCGCACTACACCATTAAAAATCCCAACGGACTGGTAGAGGTGAAGGAATAAATCAGGCGTTAGGCACTTGAGTTATTGGATATTACCCAATGCCTAATCTCCAGTGCCTAATGCAGAATCCTATTATCTTTGCTGTTTATGAATCTAAGTAACGTTCTGTTGCTCTCCCTTGCGGCAGCTTTCATCATCATTGGCATTGCTGAAATAATGACGCGCGGAGTAGGAAATGGTTATTGGGCTGTGATGCTCTCCATGGTATTCTTTTTTTTGTACCTCTATCGCAAAAGAAAGTAAGATGGATACCGGCCTATTTCCTTACATTTTTACCTCCCTGGTTTTTTCCTTTTTCTTCTCCGGAATAGAAATCGCTTTTTTATCGGCCAACAAGCTGCAGATCGAGTTGCAGAGCAAACAGGGAAAGCCTTGGGGTGTGATCATGTCCAAGTTTATGAAGAACCCCTCCGCCTTCATTGGCACAACCCTTATTGGCAATACAGGGGCACTTGTTCTCTTCAGCATTTTTATGGCGCAGTTGATCGACCCGTTATTGGATTTTTTGCCGGAGAATTTGAATGACGAGGTTGTTCGGTTGTCCATCGAAACGTTGATATCCACCCTATTCATCCTGTTCACAGCGGAGTTTCTACCCAAAAGTTTATTTCTGATAAACCCGAATTTGGTATTGGCTGCGTTAACGGTGCCATTCAATTTTTTTTACTATTTATTGTACCCATTGACTTTTTCAATTGTTGGGCTATCCAAATTTGTGATCACCAAGGTTCTCGGCATCCCGTATTCGGAAGAGAAGCCGGTATTTGGTTTAATTGACCTGAATAATTACCTGAAGAATATGCTGAAGGTGAGGCACGAGGACGAAGAGATTGAACTTGACAAAAAAATATTCCACAATGCCCTTGAATTTAAAACGGTTAAAGTTCGCGATTGCATGATCCCACGCATGGAGATTGCGGCTGTGGGCATTGACGAGGGCATAGAGCGAGTAAGGCAAGCCTTTGTGGAAAGTGGCCACTCCAAAATTTTGGTGTACCGCGAAACGATTGACGAAATGGTGGGCTACTGCCATTCAGCGGCCTTGTTCAAAAGGCCAACACAGATCGAGGAAATTCTTACACCGATTATCGTAACCCAGGAAACCACTATGGCCAACGACCTGATGGTGCAGTTGATCAAGGCACGCAAAAGCGTGGCGGTAGTGGTCGATGAATTTGGAGGCACTTCGGGCATGGTGAGCATGGAGGACTTGATTGAAGAGATTTTTGGCGAGATCGAAGACGAGCATGACAACGATGATTTGGTGGAACAAAAAATTGATGATAGAAATTTCTTGTTTAGTGCCCGCCTCGAAGTGGATTACCTCAACGAACACTTTGGTTTGAATTTGCCCCCTGGCGAATACGAGACGTTGGCTGGGTTGATTTTAGCTTATACAGAGGATTTTCCCAAACAAGGCGACACCATCACTATTTTGCCTTTCACCTTCGTCATCCAAAAAACGGATAAGAAACGGATCGACATCGTAAAAGTAACTTGGGACAAGACCAGGTAAACCCTAAAAGTGTGCACGCACCCGCTGACAGAAATCTGCCCTGCCGATTGGTACCAGCTTACGGCCTACTTTTAGCCCTGTATAAATCACAGTTCCCTTTGGCAAATAGCAATATCCGCTTAAATTTGCACTCCTTTTTGGATAAACCGGACAAGGCATTTTTCAGGTTTTATTGAACTAAAAAAATCCGACCGACATTTTTAAACAGATATTGAATTATGGCATTGATTGGCACACTCAGAACGAAGATGACGAAGTTTGTGGTAGGCTTTGTAGCCCTGGCAATGGGAGCGTTTATTGTAGGCAGCGATTTATTCGGCAGCGGCCCGCGGTCTGTTTTTGGTGGAAACCAAAATAGCATTGGAGAGATTGCAGGCACCAGCATTTCGCGTGATGAATACCAGAATGTGGTTCAGGAAAGGGAAAATAATTACGCGCTGTCGTTCAATCGCCAGCCAGGCGAAAAAGAGAGGCCTACCTTGCAAGGACAGGCCTGGGAGTTGCTCATACTGAAATACGCCATCCGCAGTCAATTTGAAAAAACCGGGGTTAAGGTGACTACCGATGAAATCTGGGACATGGTGCAAGGAAAAAATGTGGACCCCAACGTGAAGCAATCATTCGCTGATTCGGCCGGCAACTTCGATCGCAACCGGGTGATTCGGTTCATCAATAATTTTAATTCTCCACCGCCCACTAACCAACAGATGTACGCCCAATGGGCCGAAAGCAAATACCGTTGGGATTTGTTCAAAAAAGATTTGGGCTTGGGCCGCGAGCGGATCAAATATGAAAACCTACTGATCAAAACCAATTATGTAACCGCTGCCGAAGCAGAACGCGATTACCACAATCAAAACGATGTGGCCGAAGTAAAGCTGTTGTTTGTTCCTTACTTTGCCGTAAGCGACTCCGCGGTAAAAATTTCGGAGAGCGACTTGAGCAACTACTACAATAAGTTCAGAGAAAAATACAAAGCCAAGTTTACACGAAGCCTCAGTTACGTATCCTTTTCGGTAATACCCTCTGCCGAGGATTCAGCTAAAATAAAAACCGATGCAGAGAAGATCGCTTCTGACTTTAAAACCATGTCCGATGATTCATTGTTTGCTGCGACCAACACCGAAGGCAAAGACCCCTTCAAAAAATATACCGTGGCCACATTGGCTTCAGTTTTAACTAAAGACAAACTTGTAACAGGAAATGTGATTGGCCCCTTTCTTAGCGAAGGCAATTTCAAAATCATGAAAGTGGTAAAGGCAGCAACAGATACCACTTACACCGCAAAAGCATCGCACATCCTGATCCGTTGGGATGATGAAACGGATGCGAAGAAAAAAATAGCCAAAGAAAAGGCCCGGAAAATTTTGAATGAAATTAAAGCCGGTGCAAGCTTTGCGGCAAAAGCTAAAGAATTTGGCACCGATGGTACCGCTTCTCGCGGTGGCGACCTAGGTTATTTTTCTTCCGGACAAATGGTGAAGCCCTTTCAAAAGGCCGTATTCAATGCCAAAAAAACGGGACTGCTTCCGGAGCTTGTTGAAACCCAATTTGGCTACCACATCATTGACGTGACCGCCCTCAAAGACAATTCGGCTTATACCATTGCCTGCATCGAGTTGAAGGTAGTGCCAAGCGATGATACTCATAATGCCGCGTTCTTGAAAGCCCAAAATTTTGCCGCGGGCCTTTCCGGAATAACTGCTTTCAAAGAAAAGGCAGGCAAGGAAAACCAGAACGTACTCGAAGCAAAAGACCTCACAACAAACGATCAACGGATTGGCAACCTGGGCGAAGCCCGCAAAATTGTAACGTGGCTCTTCCGCGATGGGGCGGAGGGAAAAGTTTCGGAAGTGTTTGACCTTGATAACGAATATGTGGTGGCCATGATGACGGGAGAAACGGAAGAGGGTTATCGCACGTTGGATCAGGTAAAAGAAGAAATTACCCCGACCGTTCGTAATATACTGAAGGGAAAAAAGATTATTGAAAAATTGGCCAGTGAAAAAGGGACATTGGATGAAATAGCCAAGGGTTTTGGTGCAGATGCGTTGGTTAATTCTTCCAGCGACCTAAAATTAAATTCCAACACCTTGCCCAGTGCAGGATTAGACCCCACTGCCGTTGGCCGTGTGTTTTCTTTGGAAAATGGAAAGCGATCAGTTCCTTTTGCTGGAGAAAATGGGGTAATCGTTTTGGAGCTTCAAAATAAGACCATCGCTCCCGAAGTGGGCGACTATGCCATGTTTAAGAATGAACTCTTGAAAAGCATCAACAATAAATCTGGATTGAACATTGCGGATGCCATCAAAGAAGGAGCAAATATCAAAGATAAACGGTACAAGTTTTATTGATAAAAGATTTCAATAAGGTCGTCCCGACTATGAGCGGGCTTTTTTTATTTTTAAAAAACATGGAAGCTAACTGGGGCGAATCGTTGCGCACAAAACTGGATCAGTATTATAGCTGGCCTTCGTTGTACATCTTCAAGTTTATTGTGCCGAAAGAAAAAGTGGGGGAAGTAATAAAACTTTTTCCCAAGCATGAATCTTCGTTGAAAAATTCAACGAACGCAAAGTACACCAGTGTCACTGTACAAATGATGGCACCCAGCAGTGAAGTGGTGATCGAAATGTATGACGCTGTTTCTGGTATTGAAGGGATCATTGCGCTTTGAGTTAATGCCACAGCCTCTGTCTGGCCATTAAGTAAAAGAAAATTAAACTTTAGTTAGGGATTCCATAACTCAATTCCTGTTTCCATTTCCACCGCCATTCCGCTATCTTTAACATGATGAAAATTGTATTATGGAATGGACCGAACAAAACAACCGACTGAAAAAATCATTTGTGTTCAACGATTTCTCTGAAGCCTTTGCTTTTATGACGCGCGTGGCGTTGCTTGCCGAGACAATGGATCATCACCCATTTTGGACAAATGTTTACAATACCGTGAACATTGAACTCTCCACCCACGATGCGGGCGATGTGGTTACCGACAAGGACCATCAACTGGCCAAGGCAATTGATAAATTGGTTTGATGGAAAAGGAGAAAGTGTCGCTTTATGTTGTGCCAACACCGATTGGCAATTTGGGCGATATCACCTTGCGTGCATTGGAGATTTTAAAATCGGTGGATTCCATCCTTGCGGAAGATACACGCACTTCCGGTTTTCTGTTAAAGCATTATCAAATTTTTAAACCTCTTCAAAGCTTTCATATTTTTAATGAGCACAAAGCACTTCAATCGGTTATTCAAAAACTAAAGAATGGTGCAACGATGGCGCTGGTAAGTGATGCCGGAACCCCCGGGATTTCTGACCCCGGTTTTTTGCTGGTGCGCGAATGCCTAAAAAATGACCTGGCCATCGAATGCCTCCCGGGTGCTACAGCTTTTGTGCCCGCACTCGTGAAATCTGGTTTTGCCATTGATCGCTTTGTGTTTGAAGGATTTTTACCCCATAAAAAGGGAAGACAAACGATGCTGAAGCAACTGGCTGATGAAGAGCGAACCATCATCTTGTATGAATCCCCTCACCGGTTGTTGAAAACACTTGAACAGATGGAAGCGTTTTTTGGCAGCCATCGACTTGTCTCGGTCTCAAGGGAGCTTACCAAACTGCACGAAGAAACCTTTACCGGAACAATAGCTGAAAACCTGCTTCACTTTCGGCAGCAAGAAGTGCGCGGTGAGATAGTGATGGTAGTGAGTGGAAAAGATAAGGGCAAGGAGAAAGAGGAGTAGTATTTCGTTGTTCACGATTGCCTGATGGCTTCGGGTAGGGGCAGCACCACCCACAAAAAATAATGTCTTTTCAAAATCAAAAAAGTATAACTTGACCACCTTCTTACAAATGCAATGATGGACTTACCCAAAATTGAAAAGCAAGTGATTGAATTGTGCGGTGAAGTAGCGGACTATATCCGACATGAAAGCTCGCATTTTGACCGCACCCGGATTGAACAAAAAGGAATGTTCACCAACTTAGTTTCTTATGTGGACAAAGAATCGGAGAAACAATTGGTTGCTGCACTAAAAAAAATAATTCCGGGTTCAGGCTTTCTTGCTGAGGAAGGAACCGATTCAAAGGGCGAGAATGAATACCAGTGGATCATCGACCCGCTCGATGGCACCACCAATTTTCTGCATGGTCTCCCGATTTTCGCCATTAGTATCGCGTTGAGGCGAAATGAAAAAGTGGTGCTTGGTGTAGTGCACGAAGTGACACATAGCGAATGCTTTCACGCGATCGAAAGAGGCAAAGCCTATTGCAATGAAAAGGAAATTCATGTTTCGCCCATCACCCACCTCCATGAAAGTTTGCTGGCCACAGGCTTTCCGTACCACCACAGTGAAAAGAAAGATGTTTACCTCGACATCATTAAACTATTCTTAGAGAAAACCCATGGCATCCGCAGGCTCGGCAGCGCAGCGATCGATTTAGCTTACGTGGCGGCAGGCCGCCTCGAAGGATTTTTTGAATATGACCTGAAGCCATGGGATGTGGCCGGAGGGGCGTTCATCTTGCAACAAGCCGGTGGCAAAGTGACTGATTTCAAGGGTGGAGATAATTTTTTGTTTGGTGGAGAACTATGCGCGGCCGGTGCCATTCATCCCGAAATGTTGAAAGTGATCGAAGCGCGGTGGTGGGGGTGATGCCGATAACGACAAGATTCCTGACCTAGGTAACATGGACAGTTGGAGGAAGATTAAAATCCAACGACTATTTTTTCTCTTGCCACACCACCAGCAAATACCAATCTTTATCCATTTGCAAATAACCTTGTTCATAGCAATAATGATATACACCACCTTCTTTGGTCGTGTAGATGCTGGTGAAATAGTGAAAGTCAAAACCCTTCTCCAATAATTTTTCGCGCGTTGTCTTGGTTTTGCCGGTGGCGTTCAGCTCGATGAGGATGCGCCTGTTTTTGCGCAAGGCATTGTTGATGTTGCGGACTAAGTTGGTGTTGTCGCTGTTCAACCGATTATTGTACGAAATGCGGCACTGGTCGCTGCAAAATTTTTTATCGATCCGTCCGGAAATCTTACTGTCGCATTCGAGGCACTTTTTCTCAGCACTCATTACTTCAATGTTTTGAAAAATTGTAGAGTCGCAAAAAAATCGAGCTAAATGTACAAGAAAAATTGTATTTGGCGATGTAGGGCGCTATTCCCGATCAAGCTCTGAATTGTCTTTTTGCAAGCGAACGAATATCTTTCACCTCCAGGATTTGCTTTTCATAGCCTATGGTTACGGAGTTGACCATTGCCGTTCCGAGTTCTTCGAGTTTACAGATGGAGTTGGGTGCCAGCAAACGGATAACCGGAATCAGCCAACCCAAGTACCAGTAATAACTCAATGTGTTTTTCAATCCCTTGATCGGCTCCAGCGCGCCTGGCCGAAAATTATAAGTGGACTTGAAAATTTTCATCAACTCATTTTCTGTTTTGCCTTTCACGCGTGCCCACATCAATTTTCCTTTTTCGGTACTGTCGGTAGCGGCACCCGAGATATAGCCAAACGTCATGTCGGGATTTTGGTTCACCAGCCTTTTGGCAAAATGGGTCGTTAAGGTGTAAGTTAATTTGTAGTATTCTTCTTCTTTCATTCCCACGGAAGAAACCCCGAGGCAAAATAAACACGCATCGTAATTGGCCAATTGGTTTTCAATAGCCGAAAGGTCAAAAAAATCCGCATGAATGATTTCTTTGAGTTGGGGATGTACAGTACCGCACGGCTTCCGACCTACCACCAGCACCGCTTCAACATCCTCCCGTTGCAGGCATACGTGCAGCACACCTTCGCCTACCATGCCACTGGCTCCTGTGACGATGAGTTTGATTTTTGATGGCGGGTTGTTCATGGATTTTGATGGTTATTTGAGAAAAAAATCTTGGTTAACGGGTTGCATACTATAAAATTAATGCTTTTAATGACCGGTTCAAGGTTTTCTTCTTTTTGCTAGCAGAGTCTCCGCCCCGGGACTCCACGTTTCCTTTCTCCATCATTTCATTACCGTTCACTTTTTGTTTTCACATTACGCGGAGACCTGCCCCGCTCATCAGAAACCTTCTTGATTAACTCATACAACGCTACGATGTTGTCATTGAGTTCGTAGGCAGTGTATTTCTCAGGGATTCATTTTTCCATTTACTTTAGTAATTAACCTAATCATAAACTGAGCATTGAAGGCATGAAAATATAGTAAAATAATTTTGGTTTATATTATAAACTATTTTATGTTTGTGGTCTACAAGACAATATGAATGCTGAAACCGACAAGCTGAGCCCGCAGCAAAGCCTTGATCTGATCTCAGAGATGATCAACCAGGCAAAGGGAAATGTGCGAGACAATTCGTTTTACTTTTTATTGTGGGGGTGGGCCATTGCACTGGCACATCTTGCCGTGTTTATATTGGCCAATGTTAAGTATCAATATCCTTATATTGTTTGGTTTGTGATCGTGCCCTTGACTTGGGTAATCACCCTAGCAAGAGTTTACAGGCAATCGAAACAGGCACGGGTAGTAACACACCTGGATAAAATATACAGCAGCCTGTGGATTGGCTACGGAATCTTTGCGGCTTGCATCAGCTTTGCCTTTGGTCGTTATATCAATTACCAAATCGATGCAGTATTGCTGATGGCCGGAGGCATCTGCATGCTTACTACCGGGTTCATCATCCGCTTCAACCCGATCATGCTCGGCAGTTTGGCGTTGTTTATCGGGGGCTGCACCTGTTTTTTTTTAGATCCTATTACTCAGAATTTTGTAGGGGCAGTAACCATTGCTTTAGGCTATTTGATGCCCGGTTACTTACTACGTGCCAAGCGTTGATTTTATGTTTAAAGAGTTAGACCCTCTGCTTCACTCTCAACTCCGTTTGGCCGTTATGTCATTATTGCTCAGCATCGATTCAGCCGAATTTACTTTTCTAAAAGAGAAAACGAATTCTACAGCCGGCAACTTGAGCGTGCAATTGAATAAACTGTCGGAAGCCGGCTACATCAACATTGAAAAATCCTTTAGAGGCAAGAAACCCTTAACCGTTTGTAAGATCACA
This sequence comes from Bacteroidota bacterium, assembly GCA_043758895.1. Taxonomy (GTDB): domain Bacteria; phylum Bacteroidota; class Bacteroidia; order Cytophagales; family Cyclobacteriaceae; genus ELB16-189. The sequence continues at coordinate 9,808 of JAYVMP010000033.1, read as the reverse complement.
AAAAAGGGAATTAAAGCGTTTGAAGAATATGTCCATTCGCTTCAAGGCTACATCCAATAATTTTTTTTTGATCCATTTAGTTTATAAAATAAACCAGTTTATGAAAATAAAAACTATTTTACTGTCCCTGCCACTGTCGTTGGTGTTGTCTATTGTTGCTGCACAAAATTTAAAGGAAACGCAGTATCAAGCTTACCTCCTCCAATCGCCAGAGCTTTGGAAAAAAGCGTTGAGCCTTCAAATCAATGAATCAAAAAAATCTCCTCAGGACGAAACCAACCAGCTAATCCTTGGCTATTCGTACTATTCTTTACTGTGCGGAAGTGCAGCGACCCAAGACGAAAACTTTTTTGATCAATATGCAGCAGATGCAAAAAAACTATTGAAAGAGATCATGGAGAAAAATCCCCAATCAGGGGAAGTGAAAGCGATGCTCTCAGGGGTTTACGGATTGGAAATGGGTTTCAGCCCGATGAAAGGAATGTTGCTTGGTGCAAAAAGTCATTCGCTGATCAATGAAGCCATTAAACTTGAACCGAACGCAGCGTTGGTATGGAAAATTTACGGCAACAGCAAATTCTACACACCATCGGCATTTGGAGGCGATGTGAAAGAAGCCATCAAAGCACTCGAAAAGTCAATCCAATCGTTTGAGGTCGATCCTTCTTCACTAAAAAAAAATTGGCTGTATTTAAACACAATCCTTTTGCTGGGGCAAGCTTATAAAAAAGAAAATGAGGTGGCTAAAGCAAAGTCAGCTTATGAAAAAGCACTATCCTTTGAGCCTGAATTTGATTACGCGAAAAAATTGTTGGAGAAAGCGAGTTCGAAAAAGTAATGAGTATGAAAAGCAAATCCAAATGGCTGTTTTTGTGGTTCGCAGGTTCTATAGTCTGCTCAATGGCCTCCGCACAAACCACCATCAAAGGAAAAGTCACAGACTCCAAAGGAAATACATTGGAGGGATCAAGCATTTATCTTCTCAACACATTGGATGGCACCTCAGCCAATTCGGATGGAAGTTATTCGATCAACACGTCTGAAAAAGGGAATCAAACAATTGTTGTGTCAAGTGTTGGTTACGAAACAATCAACCAATCCGTATCCATTGAAAATAATGCTTACACGTTTGACTTCAAATTGAAGGAGGCCTCGCAACAATTGGATGAAGTAGTGATCTCGGCCGGAACAATGGAAGCTACCAACGATCGCAAAGTGGCCATACTTCGTCCATTGGATATTGTTACAACGGCAGGAGCGCAGGGCGATATTGTTGGGGCGATACAAACTTTGCCCGGTACTGCCAAAGTGGGGGACCAAACCGGGCTGTTCGTTCGGGGAGGCGATGCCAGTGAAACATCGGCCATCATCGATGGCATGACCGTGCAGAATTTTTTTACGAGCGATGTGCCCGGCATTGTGCAGCGCAGCCGCTTCTCTCCGTTTCAATTTAAAGGCACATCGTTCAGCAGCGGTGGGTATAGCGCACGGTATGGCCAGGCACTTTCATCGATTCTTGAATTGAAAACCAATGACATGCCCAGTAAAAGTACAATGAACATGAGCTTGACCCTGGCAGGCCTATCGGCCGATGCCACTAAAGTTTTCAAAAACAATTCGCTTGAGCTTACCGGAAATTACACCAACCTCAACCCGTTTTATGGGTTGTCCAATACTAATTTCAAGTTCTATGCACCACCTACTGGCGTTTCAGGCTCTGCCCGATGGGTTTCAAAAAATGGAGATAAAAGTATTTTCAAACTATTGATAAACCACGCTCATTATTCGAGCGCAACTCAAATACCCAATGTGTTTTCGGCTGGTGAACTGACCCGTTTTGGATTGAGGAATAATAACACCTACTCTAACGCTTCTTACCTCGTCAATCTTTCGCCTAAACTTTATTCTTACAGCGCTGCTTCGTTTGGCGACAATACTGACAATGTGAGTTTTGGAAATATTCCATCGGCAACAACTCAATGGCGAGTGCAGGCCCGAACAGAAATTGGTTACGATATCGGTGAGAAATCTCATTGGCTGACTGGTGCAGAATGGCAACGTTTCAATGTCCATCAAAATTTTGATACACTCCGTTCAACGTTTGATGAAATGCAGTTGGCATATTATTCTGAGTTTGAGTGGAAGCCGCAAAGATGGTTTGGGCTGAAAGCTGGCGTGCGGGCTGATCACAGCCGGTTGCTTGAACAAACGGCCGCAGCTCCGCGAATTTCTTCAGCCCTAAAAGTAGGAGCGCACAGTCAAGTTTCAGTAGCCGGTGGAATGTTCTATCAAAATCCGAACAACCGGTATTTGATGTCGGGGTTCAAACCGAAATTTCAGGAAGCCATCCATTACATCGCAAACTATCAATGGATCACGGAGAAACAAACTTTTCGCGTGGAGGGATATTTTAAATCGTACAACCAATTAGTGCGCGAGTTGAACGTGCCGTACAACCCCAATCCCTATCGTTTCGTAGCTTTCAATACCACGATCAATAATTCAGGAAATGGGTATGCACGGGGCGTTGATGTGTTTTGGCGAGACAAACATTTGGTGAAGAATCTGGACTATTGGGTATCGTACAGTTTTTTGGATACGAGGAGGTTGTTTGAAAATTTCCTGAAAGAAGCAACGCCCACGTTTGCCTCTCAGCACAACCTGAATTTGGTTGCCAAGTATTTCATTGAAAAATGGAAAGTGAGTATTTCAGGAACTTATTCCTACGCCAGTGGCCGTCCTTACTTCGATCCCACCGAAAGCAATTTTTTGGGCAGCCACACACCACCGTATGAAAATATCTCACTCAGCATGAGCTATCTCACTCATATCAAGAAAGCATTTACGGTTATCTATGCGGGGGTTGACAACGTGGCCAACCGCAAAAATATCTTTGGCTATCGTTACTCAGTGGATGGAAGCCAGCGGTTCGCCATTCAACCTGCGCTCTATAGATCTGTGTTCATTGGAATGAATATTTCGATGTCGGCATTTAATCGGGATAAACTTTGAAAATCAGTAGGCCGTCTCTTAAACAGGGCCTCTCTTTAATAATGAAACAATTTATTACAACTTAAACTCAATCGATTATGAAAAAAACAATTCTCACTCTGAGCTGCACAATGATTTACATCGCCAGCTTTTCACAAACGTTGAATGAAGCATTGAAAGCAACGTACGATCAATTTTCAGATGCCCATGATCAAATCGCAATGATCGCGGCAAGCAATCGTTTTGTTTTGATTGCCAATAAGTGGAGCAAGGAATGGATCGCACATTATTATGCGGCTTATGCCCAATCAATCATCGGAGCCATTGAACAAGACAACAAACGCAAGGCTTCGTTGTTCGATGAAGCTGAAAAAAGTTTATCGCAGGCCGCTACCCTTGGTGGCTCCAACAGCGATGACGTGTATGCTCTCAAGGCCATGATTGCAAGCATGCGCATAGATATTGAACCGGATCAATGGCAAAAGTACATGGAGATTTTTAGTATTAATTTGAAGAAGGCGAAGGATATGCGCAAAAAAAATCCTCGACTCTATTACATCGAAGGGATGAGCAAATTTTACACGCCCGAAGCGTACGGTGGCGGAAAACAAGCTGCACTCCCCTACTTTGAAAAAGCAAAGGAATACTTTGACGTTGAAAAAACGGATGACATTAGAAAACCGTTTTGGGGCAAAAAGCAAAACGAGGAGATGATCAAGAAATGTTCCGAATAATTCAAGAGTCTACGCAAGGTAATTTACGTGCAATCAACCTCATTGATGGTAATATTACGATCAATGAGGTTACGTTACATATTATAATCACACGGTGGCCATTTCCAAAATGGTTTCCGGAAACGAGCGTGCTTCAATTGATTCAAACTGATAGACCAGTTTCTCCATTTGATGATTGGCAAAACTCAATATCTTTCTTTTCCCACTCTTTCGGCAAAATCCCCAACCACACTCTCGATTGAGTTCCGCTTTCAAAAATATGGGCATACAAAATTCCCTTTGGGTAAACCGTTCCATTAAAGTTTGGTTCCGTCACAATGACCAGCTCAGATGAAAATAATTTTACCCGCCCCAGTTCTTTCAAAAACTTTGTTCATTGCGATTGACCTCACTTAATTTTCCATCCAACTCCGCAGCAAAATCCTCCACGCTTTCTCCTTTTACCTTTTCCTTTTTCACAGTCACCGTTTGCGACCAGGCAATAGTACAGATTACTAACAATGCGTACGTTCTATAAAACTTATTTTCTCATAGAGGTATTAATTTGGTTCAAAGCTATAAATTATGACAAAAAAAAATACTGATCACCGGAGCGAGCGGATTAATTGGAACGAGATTAACATCCCGCGTGTGCCTTTCGCGCTCCTTTACAAGAAACCTCTTAAACTCGCAACAGGCTTCGCATTGGGACTCGCACGGCATTGGTTTTATTGTTTACAAACGTTTACAAACACATATAATCGTAAGTAGTCGATTAAAATACGGATCGACTCTTTTGCTCCCCCCACTTTTGCCTCGTCAATCGAAACTGGTTGGCACAACATTGTAAATCAATTTTTAACAATTTAAATTTTACTACTATGAAAAGTTTAAGGAACAGTGTACAGCTCATTGGCCGCCTTGGCAAAGACCCGGAAGTGAAAACTTTTGGCGACAAACAGAAAGCGGCCTTCTCCATCGCCACCACGGACTCGTACAAAAACCAGAAAGGAGAGAAAGTGGAAGACACGCAATGGCACAACCTGGTGATCTGGGGCAAGCTGGCCGATGTGGCGGGTAAGTACCTGAAGAAGGGTAGCGAGGTGGCCGTGGAGGGCAAACTCATCCACCGGGTTTACGAAACGGACAAAGGCGAGAAACGCTACATCACCGAGATCAACGTGAATGATCTGGTAATGCTGGGTGCGAAGCAGTAGCGCAAATTTAAGGTGGAAGTTTAAGGTTTACAGATTTGCAGTTCTCAACACGCTGACCGAAATCTGTAAACCTTAAACTTTCGGCTTATAAAGCAATGTCATTAACTTAAAAGCTCTGCTGCGCCTCTGTTTTGTAGAGGATGCCATGAGGTGAAGGTTAAGTTAATGACGTTAACTTAAACCTTCAACTTTAATACTTACTCTGAATAGCCCGATCTTGTTCTTTTTTCTTCTTCTTCAAGTCTTTGATGAACTTGACCCAGTTGAGGGGATTGAGGAAGGGATTGTACAAGGGATGGAATTTATCCCCAAATGAGTTGGAGTATTGATTGATGTAATACCTGTAGTTGGCATTGCCATCCATGGGCGTGGTGCGCACCATCAGCGCAAGCAACTCGGCATTCATGTTTTTGGGGTCGATGCCGGTATCATCCAACGGAACATTCAATGCTAAAACAGCCTCTTTAAATAACTCTTCGGTCGGCATGGTTACCACCACTTCCTTTAAGTAGGTAATATCGGGGTTCATTTCAAAAATCACAGAAGTGAACTCTTTGGCATCGGGAGCCACCACGTAGGTTTGTCGTTTATAGCCAACCGAACTGATCAACACGGTATCGCCAATCAGTAATGGCAATGAAAAAAAACCGTTGTTAAGCGAAGTGGTGCCACGGCCTGCCTTGGGCACATAAAAATTTACCCCTGGCAAAAATGCTCCCGTAGTGTCTGTAACAATGCCCGAAAGCTGTATTACCCGTCTGTTGGCTTGTGCGGCCGCCTCCTGTAAAACAGCGAATAAGCAAACGGAATAAATAGCAAGGAATATAGAGTGCTTTTTCACTGGAATCTCAAGTAGCCGTCAAAGGTAAGGATTGGATTGATACGAGCCTAAATTTTAACCATCACTTTTAAGGCTGGTTTGGGTTAGGATGTAGGTCAATTAAAATTAGTTTTAGCTCCGCAAATTATTATAGGTTTTTGAAGTTTTGTAATTTGCCTTTATGCGGCTAAAGCATTTTAATATTGACTTAGGGGCGCAGATCTTTTTGGCTTGCAGTGATACTTCGCGCCTGCGCATCTTGCACCTGATCTTTACGAATGGCGAAATGTGCATAACCGACTTGGAGAACATTTTGGAATTTACTCAAACGAAAACCTCGCGGCATCTCATTTACCTGAAAAATTCAGGTATTCTTACGTCCCGCAAGTTCAATCAATGGATGTTTTATCAAATCAAAGACGAGGTGTTTGACATCACCCAACAGATATTGCAATTCCTCAGGCGTGATCCGCTGCTGCAAAAGGATCAACAAGTTTTTCAAACCATGTACACCAATCGCGAGTTGACGTTAAACAAATTAAAGATGAAGCCCTTGGGGCAGGGGTGATCGGTATCCTTTTTGGTGCACCCGTGAATCATTCAAAAGTCCGTTGCTAAATCTTTCCACTTCATCAGTGCCTCTGCCACAACAAGATCTTCTGCGGTAGTAATTTTTATGTTTTCATAACTCCCTTCAAAAAGGGAAATCACGTGGCCCAATTTTTCAGCAATACTGGCATCGTCTGTCAAACTAGGATCTTCTTTCAGTTGATAAGCATTTTTTATCAGCTTCAGATCAAAAGTCTGCGGGGTTTGGATTGTTCTAAAGCGCGAGCGATCCACGGCCTTTGTGCTGTCTTGATCCGTCATCCGAATGGATTCTTTTAATCGAACAGTAGCTACGGCCGAACCATGAACTGCAGCTAGGCGAAATGAGGCTCCAATTAAATCTGCGCTCACCAGCGGGCGCACGCCATCGTGGATAGCCACCAAACCTTCGCCTTGAATTTTCTCCAATCCATTTTTCACCGATTGAAAACGTGTTTCGCCACCTTTCTCCAAAATGATCGACTTGTTAAAATCAAATTTTTTGCAAATTGCCTCCCACGTTTTAAAATCTTCCTTTGGCAAAACCAAAACAATTGAAACCGTTGAGGAGTATTTCAAAAATGCTTCGATGGTATGAAGCAAAATCGGCTTGCCATTCAACTCAATAAATTGTTTGGGCAATACGCTTTTGATGCGGGTGCCCTTTCCCCCCGCAACGATGAGCGCGTATTCTTTTAAAGTATTCATTGATGGAAACAAAAATAGCAAAGCCTATGATAAATTACTTGAGCACATCAACCAAGCACGGTGCCACTTTTTAATTTGGTTCAACGGAGCCTGCCAAGTACATATTGGCTCTTTTTCCACTTACCAACAACTGGACCTGTTGGGGTCAGTATAAGGTTTTCGTTTGAATTCAGTGAGGTAAAAGGCTTGGGTGGGGTGTTGGGCTCGTTGGTATCATAAATAATTACCTGATTTGAAATTGTAATCAATACATAACTACCCTCGGTCATCAGGTTTCCATAATCGTACCATGGCCCAACAGGAAAGGTTTTAAAATTAATCAACTTACCATCCCCCGGTGAAAGGGTAGCAAAGACAACATTATCAATTTTATGATCAGCTTGCGTATTCAAACCCATGTATCCGCCAACTGTTACAGCCAGCAAAACACTTGCGGCCGTAGAAGCAATTGCCCGGGTGGCATCTGCCTTCCACCCTTCGCCCACCAAAACCAGATTTCCATCCTTGTCAAAAACATGGCCCATTAAATGTAATCTTCTGGTGGATAACCGGGAAGCAGAATCAACCCGATCAAATAGCTGTTCACCTGAAAAATTAAACATCGACATGTAAAATTTGCCATTCTTCGTGTTGCCCGATTCAAACTCACTTCCCGCAATCATCAATTGGTGTCCATTCGTAGTAAATACAGAAACCGTTCGGTATCCATTAACCTTTGCAGTAAAGGGTATCGTGCGCAGCAATCGTCCGGAAATCTTATCAACAAAATCAATTTGATAAAATGGCATTTGGTCCCTTCCATTCAAAAAGGAAGTGGTCATGCCAATTAATAAACTGTCAGTAGTCTGAATGGTTGACAGTGGTGGTGAACTGAGAGCCCAAAGTTGCTTCCCCTCTTTGGCACTTAAGGAATAAATTTTTCCAGGATAAGTAGATGAATGTTGTACCAAATAGGGCTGTACCAAGATCATTCCTGGGCTTCCTTTATTTGGTAAAAAAATAAGCTCGATATTTTTTAATTTTTTTACGGGGATGGGGAAATAGGGGGCAAAATCAACAATCGTTTTGAAATACGTGGATTGATTTTTGCCAACCTTATCTGTGACGATGAAAATAATTTTTTCGATGGATGCTGCCTTGGCATAAAAAGCATGAAAAGAATATTTCTCGTCAGCCCCAGAGGCGATAAGGTTGGCCTGCCCTTCAATGGAGAAGTCTGCAGAATCAATCGGGGTTAGATCAGCATTTAAAAATACTTTCCGAAAAACGGTAACGGGTGCCTTTCTTTCACTGATTTTAAAAAGGCAGTATAACTCGTTGTCGTCCGTCTTTATTTCAAACTGATCGGAGGCATTTCGGCTGTTGAAAGAATAGCTTTGAGCCTGCATAAAAACCTGAATGCCCATCGAAAAAAAAATGAGCGCCAGCGTTTTTCTCACCGATACTTTATTAAAAAGTAGATGGAAGTTCACCTTGTAATAAATAATATTTTTGATGACAATTTCAGCTTCGATATATCATCATAGACAAGATTTAAACGATCAGCAGCGCGTCTCCGTAGGCAAGGAACTTGTACTTCTCTTTCTTCGCAACTTCGTAGGCTTTCATTACTTGATCAAACCCACCAAAGGCGGCAGCCATCATCAGCAAGGTTGACTCGGGTTGTTGGAAATTGGTGACCATGGCACTGCAAATTTTAAATTCGTAGGGCGGAAAAATAAACCGGTCAGTCCATCCTTCGCGTTCTTTCAAGCGGTTGTTCGCAGACACGGCTGATTCCAACGAGCGCATGGCCGTTGTGCCTATTGCACATACCCTATTCTTGTTATCCAGAGCAGCATTTACCCGGTTGACGACTTCGGTGCCAACAAGGTAATTTTCAGAATCCATCTTGTGCTTGGTAAGGTCTTCCACATCCACAGCCCTGAAGGTGCCTAGTCCAATATGGAGGGTGATAAACGCCATATCAACACCTTTTAACTGAAGGCGTTTTACCAACTGCTTGGTGAAGTGCATGCCAGCAGTGGGTGCCGAAACAGCGCCTTTGTTTTTAGCAAAAATGGTTTGGAATCTTTCTTTGTCGGCCAGTTCAACTTTTCTTTTGATGTACTTGGGAAGTGGCGTTTCGCCCAACGTTTCTACCACCTTATCAAAAGCAACTGAGTCACCATCGAATAAAAAGCGAATGGTACGGCCTCTTGAGGTAGTATTGTCGATCACTTCGGCCACCAAGTCGCCATCGCCAAAGTAAAGTTTATTGCCAACCCTGATCTTACGGGCCGGATCCACCAATACATCCCACAAGTGCATTTCTGCATTGAGCTCGCGCAGCAAGAATACTTCGATTTTAGCCCCCGTTTTTTCCTTGCGGCCATAGAGGCGCGCAGGAAACACCAGCGTGTTATTGGCCACCATTACATCGCCTTCATCAAAGTAATTGACAATGTCTTTGAATATTTTATGTTCTATTTTCCCACTACTGCGGTGTAACACCATCATGCGGGCATCGTCTCTGTTTTCGGCTGGGTGGGTGGCAATTAGGCTGTTAGGCAGGTCGAACTTAAATTCGGATAATTTCATAAGCTTACGGGCTTTGTCCGGATAGGACGTTTAAATTTGAGGCGCAAAAGTAAGGAAATGAGATTGAACACCAAAATATATAAATAAGATAAGCAGGGCTGACGCATCTAGATTTTGATAGGAAGGAGGTCTGTTCTAACTTACTGTTCAAAAAAACAGATGGAAAACCCGCTACAATTTTTTGCGGGGAT
>JAYVMP010000032.1:0-35644 GCA_043758895.1 Bacteroidota bacterium | reverse complement strand
AAACCCGGGAGAGTAGGTCGTTGCCTGACCTTTTCACAGCGCCCCTGCCGCTTGGCACGGGGCGCTTTTTTTTGCGCCACCACAAGGTTTACGGATCAGCCCCTTCCGTGCAATTACGGCACATTTCGATTTCAGAACGAGAATTGAAAAGTGAATTTCTAAACGATTGGTATTTTTCTCCTTCCCAGATTTCTTTGAAAGAAGTTTTATTCAAATCGCCCTGCACAAAGTGTGCGTCTTTGTCGAAGCAGCAAGGCAGTACTTTGCCATCCCACGTGAAGACACAACTGTGCCACATTTTCCAGCATTCGTCAAGCAGCCCGCTTTTAATCGAATATTTTCCATCTGGATTTTTTTTATAGCGTGAATATTTGTCACTGACGGGAATCAATGGTGATCCATTTTTAAAATCATAAATCTGAGCCGTCTTCAATTTCACTTCGTCCGCACCAAGCTCTTCCGCTAATTTTTTTACGTCTTCAATTTGATGTTCATTATGTTTCACCACCAAGAACTGAAAAATAACATGCGGTGTTTTTGATTTTAATTCTTTCTTCCACCGCAAAATATTTTTCGTGCCCTCTATTACCTTATCCAGTTTTCCGCCAACCCGGTACGATTGATAAGTCTCTTGGGTAGTTCCATCCAGTGAAATAATTAATCGGTCGAGGCCAGACCTAATTGTCTCTTTCGCCACTTCATCAGTGAGGTAATGAGCATTGGTGGATGTGGCTGTGTAGATTTTTTTTTGCGATGCAATGCGCACCATCTCCAGTAAGTACGGATGCAAATACGGTTCGCCTTGAAAATAAAAAATCAAGTATGAAAGAGTAGGTGCCAGCTGATCGATAACCGATTCAAACAATTCCATTTTCATCATTCCTGTTGGCCGCGTAAATGAACGCAGGCCGCTAGGGCATTCGGGACATCTCAAATTACACGATGTGGTGGGTTCAATCGAAATGCTGATCGGCATCCCCCTATGATATGTCTTTCCGAATGATTTTGAGATTTGAAAACTGGAAAGCACACGTGCCATATTGAATAAGCGAGCAGGCGTTTGTTTGCTCAAAAAATTAAAGCCATCATAGATTTTTCTATTCATCCATTCAAAATTACTTTTTCAAAAACGATTTGTTTTATCTTCGAGCAGATTATTTTGTTAATCGCATCCGCCAAACATGAAAAAAATATTGACCATAGTCTTACTCCATTGCTACCAAGCAATTTTTTCGCAAGTTCCTGTTCTTTCCAGCAGGGCGCAAATTTCGGTGATCACCATGGGGCCATCGCAGGAGGAGCTTTATTCTGCCTTCGGTCATAGTGGTATCCGCGTTTATGATTCCATCAGGCATGTTGATGGTTTTTTTAATTATGGGGTTTTTGATTTTAGTCAACCAAATTTTTATCTTAATTTCACTAGGGGCAATCTCAACTACATGGTGGATGCCTACAACTATTCTGACTACCTCAATTATTATATCGAACACCACCGTTTTGTGCACGAGCAAATCCTTAATTTGAGCCAAGAACAAAAGCAGGACGTATTCAATTTTCTTTGGTGGAATATCCAGCCTCAAAATCAATACTATCCCTACGATTATTTTTATAACAATTGCGCGACCAAAATCCGAGATGCGGTTATAACTGTTTTGAAAAAGGATGTGACCTTCGACAGTTCGTTCATCAGAACAAATTATACCGTCCGCAACTTGACCGATATTTATTTGCACCACCAACCTTGGGGGGATTTGGGCATTGATATTTGCCTTGGGTTGCCGATGGACAAAAAAGCGAGCCCTTATGAGTATATGTTCTTGCCCGATTATATTGAGGCGTCATTCGATCATGCCACAAATGAAGCCATCGGTCAGCCGTTGGTGAAAGAAAAAATTATTGCTTACGAACCCGAACCGGAAAAGGAATCTTTTCACTGGTTCCATCCTTGGATTGTGTTTGGTATTTTCCTCGCGTTCGCCTCTTGCCTCACTTGGCGCGATTGGCGGATAAAAAAATTATCAACCTGGTTTGATGTAGCTCTGCTCCTTGTTTTAGGCTTACTCGGCATATTATTGCTCCTATTGTGGACGATGACCGACCACAAAGCTGCAGCGAATAATTTTAATTTATTGTGGGCAGTGCCAACTCATGCTGTTGTTGCGATTGCCTTGATGTTCAAACAAAAGCCAAAATGGGTAAGAATTTATTTTATAGCGACTACCATTTTGACTGCATTACTCTTAGCCGGATGGTATCTCTTTCCTCAATCGTTGAATGTTTTTTTAATGCCAGTTGTGGGAGTGGTTTTATTGAGGGCGTTGGGGAATTTAGAATACAGATTACACGGATGAATACGGATAAAATTATTATACTCCGAAAATACACCAAAGCCCTTCGAGTCAATGTGAAACTTGTGGCAACAAAGAATTACATGTGTATCGGCCTATTTGCTGTAGCTGCCAAACATGCTTCTTTCACTGCTTCCATATAAGTGGGGTGGGCGTGGCTCATACGCGAAACATCTTCGGCTGAGGCGCGGTATTCCATCGCCACTACACCGGCAGCAATCATATCGGCAGCACGGGCACCAATGATGTGAACCCCCAGAATTTCATCAGTAGTTTTATCGGCAAGGATTTTTACGAGCCCATCCAAATCCATCGATGCCCGGGCGCGGCCCAATGCTTTATAAGGAAAGTTTCCAATTTTATAAGCGTGGCTTTTTTCTTTCAATTGTTCTTCGGTGTAACCAACACTTGCCACCTCGGGCCAAGTGTAAACCACCCCAGGTATCAATAAATAATTCATGTGCGGTTTTTGACCGGCCAATCTTTCTGCCACATAAATCCCTTCCTCCTCGGCTTTATGGGCAAGCATAGCTCCGCGGATCACGTCACCGATTGCAAAAATCGTATCGACTTTGGTTTTCAAATGATCATCGACAGGAACTTTCCCCTTATCCAATTCAATCCCAACTTTTTCCAAACCCAGTCCTTCGGTAAATGGCCTGCGACCCACACTCACCAAACAATAATCACCTTTTAATTCAATTGCCGCTCCTCCATTTTTTGGTTCAGCTTTTAGCGCCACTTCTTTGCCTTTGTTTTCTAGTGCTGTCACTTTATGGCCAAGGTAAAAATCCATCCCTAATTTCTTGGTTGACTTCAGTAATTCTTTGCCCATCGTTCCGTCCATCGTTGGGATGAGGCTGTCCAAAAATTCGACAACGGAAACTTTGGAGCCGATGCGTGCATACACAGAACCCAATTCCATCCCGATCACGCCCCCACCAACGATGATCAGATGCTTTGGCACTTCTTTCAGTTCGAGCGCTTCTGTGCTGGAGATGATCCTTTTTTTATCGAAGGGCGCAAATGGAAGTGCTGTGGGTTTTGAGCCGGTAGCGATGATCACGTTATCCGAACTGATGGTCGATTCCTTTCCGTCCTTTGCGGTAATTTTAATGGTATTTTTATCAACGAAAGAACCTACTCCTTTTAGCACATCAATTTTGTTTTTTTTCATCAGGAAAGCAATGCCGTCCACATTTTGCTTTACCACATCGGCTTTGCGCGCGATCATCTGCGTGAGGTTTATTTTCGGCTCAGGGATATCGATGCCGTGTTCTTGAAATGTGTGGGCGGCATTGTGAAAATGTTCGGATGAATCGAGGAGTGCCTTGGAAGGAATGCAGCCCACGTTCAGGCAAGTGCCGCCCAGCGTGTCGTATTTTTCGACAATGGCCGTTTTGAAACCGAGTTGCGCACAGCGAATAGCTGCCACGTAACCACCTGGACCCGATCCGATAACCGTTACATTGTATTGCATAGTGATTTGCTGATTTGTCGATGTGCAAATTAGCAAATGGGCTGATTCAACAGGTGTACTTAGGTGTTTATTTTAACGGTAGCGCTCTTATCCAGAACAACGAATATTTAATGACAAATAATGATTTCTGGTGCACCGCCTCAGGCACTAAACTATTTCAACACGCTGAGGTAAGCACCGCCCAGGTTAGCGGCAATGATCTTGCGGTATTTTTCGCTTTTGCGAAATTCGGGGGTAAGAAATTCTTCCCAGATTTTATCCCAATCTGTTTGTTTGGACATGGCAAAAGCCAACTCCTGAGGAGCACCGATGGCCACATTTTGTCTTTTGATGGGAAGTTGCTTGCGTGTAGCGTCCACGTATTCGGTAAAATCCAAAATCGTAAATAATTTGGGATTGGCCACAAACTCTTTTAAAATGTCTGGCCCGGATGGACCGAACGCAATGGTGAGCGATGGAAAATTCTCACGCTTCACCTGCTCCATGTATTTTACATGAACGCTGCCCGAGATGACTTTGGCTGTATAGCCATTCAAGGCGGAGGAAATATTTTTCAGGTTATCAAGAGCAGGCGCATCTTTGTGCGTGATCAGCGTTTCCTGGTTGGATAGAAACGCAGGTGTGAATTTCATAAGGCTTTTCCGCTCTTCGGTAACGGTCACGTTGGTAACTCCTAAAATATTGGGGGTTGTTTGACAGACTTTAAGAAAATCGTTGAATACTTTCTCAGCCCCAAGATATTGCACGGTCACTTTTTTGCCGTACTTCATTTGAACAAAGGCGGTGAACTCGTTCAAAAGTTCCGCACAGACCCCTTTCAGTTTTCCTCCTTCTTCATAAATCAAACCCGCCTGTGGATAATACACCACACCCAACGTTCCGCTGCCTTTGCTGTTGATGGTAGCCCAACTGTCGCCCACATATTTTTGTGCAAAAGCAACGTGCCCAAAAAGAGCAAGGAAGAAAATGATCTTTTTCATTTTATTTGATTTTATGTCAAATTGAAAAAGAATCATTGACGTTTCAAATAGCATGTAAGGTTATCAGCGAATTGGTAGTACTCCTTTAAGCCAAATATTGAATAGCAATCGCTACAATAGGGGCACACCCTCATCCCTATTCAGCAGCAATCGGCTGCACATCTCAACATATTGAGTATAGCATAAAATCAATTTTCTTAACTCGTTAAGGATATGGTAACTTTGCAGTTCCTTCTACTTGGCTGAAACCTATCAGCCGATTGGCGAAGGGATTTTTAAATCATTAGGAACCTTAAAACAAACTATGGCCAAATCACAAGAGACGTTTAGCAAAAAAGAAGCAGAAAAGAAGAAAGCTCAAAAAAGAAAAGAGAAAGAACTGCGCAGGGAAGAGCGCAAGGCCAATAACGCGAAAACGGGTAGCAGCTTGGAGGACATGATGGCCTACGTAGATGAATACGGCAACATCACGTCCACGCCTCCCGATCCCAACAAAAAAAGGACAATCAATGTAGATGACATCGTCATCGGGGCGCGCAACAATGTGGAGGCCAACCCGGCCGATGCTTTCCGCAAAGGAAAAATCACCTTTTTCAATGAAGCAAAGGGTTACGGTTTTATCAAAGACCTACAATCGCAGGAAAGTATTTTTGTTCACATCAATCAATTAACTGAGGCGGTGAAAGAAAACGACAAAGTAACCTTTGAAGTGGAGCGCGGCCCGAAGGGTTTCAGTGCCGTGCGGGTGAAATTGACGAAATAAAAAAGCACGTATTAAAAAACGTGCTTTTTTGAGGACAGTCCATGATTGATTTTTAGCTATACCCTCGCTTCCACCTTGTTCATCACTTTGGTTTGCACTTGAATGGATTCGTGGTGGATAAGCCGCAATAGATCACGGGTAAAACCTTCGTCTAAACCCATTGCCTTGCCCAAGGTCACACGGGTTTTGATAATCTCTTCCCATCGGTTCACTTGCAAGATGGTGACGTTATTGTCTTTCTTGTATTGACCGATCTTCTCAGAAATCTTCATGCGCGAAGACATCTTCTGCATGATCTCATCATCGAGGTGGTCAATCTGTTCGCGCAATACACTAAGGGTGTCTTTAAAGGTTTTATTCTCGCTCGAAGTTTTCCGCACCACGAGCTCGCTGATAATTTTTCCGAGCGCAGCCGGTGTTACCTGCTGTTTGGCATCGCTCCATGCAGCGTCAGGGTTAATGTGGCTTTCGATCATCAGCCCGGCCATATCGAGATCGAGCGCTTTCTGCGAAACAAAAGAGATCAAATCGCGATTGCCCGAAATGTGGCTTGGGTCGCAAATGATATCCAACTCAGGGAAACGGGTTTTTAGTTCAATGGCAATGTCCCACATCGGCAGATTGCGGAATGGGCCTTTTTCAAAAGAAGAAAACCCGCGATGGATAGCCGCCATTTTGGTGATGCCCGCTTTGTTCAACCGCTCCAAGGCGCCAATCCATAATTCGAGATCGGGGTTCACGGGGTTTTTTACCATCACGGGGATATCAACCCCTTTCAGGGAATCGGCAATTTCTTGCACCGAAAAAGGATTCACGGTGGTGCGCGCACCGACCCAAAGAATATCGACACCGGCTTTCAGGCAAGCTTCTACGTGTGCCGCATTGGCCACTTCTGTCGTTACGGGCAAGCCCGTTTCTTTTTTGGCGGTCATCAACCAACTCAACCCAACATCACCGGCCCCTTCATATTGGCCGGGCCTTGTGCGGGGTTTCCAAATTCCTGCGCGCAATGCGTGGACTTTTCCGGTGGCGGCAATTTGTTTTGCTGTGGCCACCATTTGCTCTTCTGTTTCTGCGCTGCATGGCCCGCTGATGATGATCGGTTTGCTTACATTCAGCCACTTGGAGATCGATTGTAGTTCTAATCCTTTTTTCATTGGTTAATAAGTTATTAGTTATCTGATAATAGTGGTGGTCAATCTTAATTAGTGAATAGTTTTCGTCACTCCGATTAAGGAATAACTAATAACGTTTTTTACTTTATCCAAGCACCCTTTTAATTTCATTTGCTTTCGTCAACATTTTATGCAGCTCTTTCCCATCGCGTTTCATCAAATGATATTGAAATCGCTGCAGGTGCATGATGTATTCGGCCAAAGCCTGGCCAAGGTATTCCGCATTCTGTTCAAAGATCGGAGCCCACATATCAGGCGAACTTTTTGCCAAACGCACGGTGGAAGCAAATCCGCTGCCGGCCAGATCAAAAATATTTTTTTCGTTTTTTTCAATATCCAATACCGTTTGGCCAAGCAAAAATGAACTTACATGCGAGAGGTGCGACACATAAGCCACGTGTTTGTCATGCTCCACCGGATCCATAGAAATGGTGCGCAGCCGTAGCGCACCAAAAATTTTATTTGCCAATGTTAATGCAGCCTCCAGCGATTTTTCCGGTTCACAAATGATATTTGTTTTATTCTCGAACAATCCGAAAAAAGCGGCCTCGGGCCCTGAATATTCTGTGCCCGCGATAGGGTGCGATGCCACAAACTGCCCGCGCTTTGGGTGACTGACCACCGATTTACAAATCAAATTTTTGGTGGAGCCGGTATCAATGACTGTTGCATTCTTATTCACAGCGTCCAACACCGAAGGCAAAAAGGCGCAAGTGGCGTTGACCGGGATTGCGAGGACCACCACATCACTTTGCGGAAGCGCAATATCTTCCGGCAACGTTTTATCGACTATCCCAAGAGCTATTGCTTTCTTCACATTTTCAGGATTGAGGTCAATGCCGATCAATTCGCTTGCCAACCCAGCCTTACGAAGCGCAATGGCCATTGAGCCACCAATCAAACCCAAACCGATGATGGTAATCTTCATTTTTAATTTAAGATTTAAGATTTAAGGGTTTGTTCCATGATGCGATGCGGGTTAGCGCTTCTTTTAATTTTTCTTCCGTGGCACAGAGCGAAATGCGAATGAATCGTTTCCCTGCCTCCCCAAAAATAAATCCCGGGGTGATAAATACTTTTGTTCCATGCAAGATTTCATCGATCCATTTTTCAACATCGGCAATGGCATTGGGAGCTTTTGCCCAGAGGAACAATCCCGATTGTTTTTTTTCGAACGAACAATTAAGTTCTTCCAAAATTTTAAAAGCGGCCTGCTGGCGTTTCTTGTAAATCTCATTTTGTTTTTGAAACCAGTCGTTCCCGTTCTTCAATGCTTCCGCGGCTGCATGCTGCAAACCGAGGAACATGCCAGAATCCATGTTGCTCTTCACCCGCAATAGGGAATCGATGTATTCTTTTTTTCCGGCTACCCACCCGATCCGCCAGCCGGCCATGTTGTGCGATTTGCTAAGTGAATTTAATTCCAGCGCTACATCGCTTGCTCCTTCAATCGACAAAATACTCAACGGGCTTTCATTCAAAATCAGACTGTAGGGATTGTCGTTCACGATCAGAAAATTATTCTCTCTCGCTAAATCAACCAACTCTTTCAGTTCTTCTCGCGAAGCGATGCGGCCCGTGGGCATGTGCGGAAAGTTCACCCATAAAATTTTTACTTTCGATAGATCTTTTTTCCGCAAAGCGGCCACATCAATTCCCCAGCTCAATTCTTCTTTCATTTTATAAGTAACAATTTTTGCACCCGTCAGCTTTGCCACCGATGCGTAGGTTGGGTAGCCCGGATCGGGGATCAGCACTTCATCACCCTCATTCACAAACGCCATACAAATGTGCATGATGCCCTCCTTTGATCCCATCAATGGAAGGATATCACTTTCTGTGTTCAGCGAAACAGAATAAATTCTTCTATAAAAAATTCCAATTGCTTCTCTTAGCTGGGGAATGCCTTTGTAATTCTGATAGCCGTGGTTGCCCGGATTTTTTGCTGAAACAATCAACGCATCAATGGTATTTTCAGATGGGGCAAGATCAGGACTGCCGATGCCGAGGTTGATCACCCGCAGTTCAGCCGTATCCAGCGAGCGCACTTCTGCCAGTTTCTTGCTGAAATAGTATTCTTCTACGTTTTTTATTCGATCTGCTGTTCCTACCATTTTAATTCAAGATTCAAAATTATTGCTTTACTGATTATCGATCGCATTTTACCAAACGATCATTTATTGCCTATTGCTTACTGCCTGTTTTTCTTAACGGTATTCCACCTTTCCCCTCTTGTACTCTCCTAAAATATTCAAGTTCCGCACTTGCCGCAGCACTTGCTTCATGGCCTCGTCATAATTTCTCCTTCGCTTCCACTCTACATCGACATGGATGGAGTATTCGCTTGGTTTTCCAATGATGGGTATGGATTGGATTTTGCTCAGGTTGATGGCATTGTCTTTGAAAGTCATCAAGGCATCGGCTAAGCTTCCCACTTCGTTGGCCACTTCAAAACAGATCGAGGCTTTGTTGGTATCGGTTTTAGCCGGAATGCGTTTCGACAAAATCAAAAAGCGGGTAAAATTCTTTTTGTGGGTTTCAATCCGTTTTTCCAAAATTTCTAATCCAAATTTTTTGGCCGCCTGTTCATTTGCGATAGCGGCTGTGTCTTTGAGTTTTTTATCAGCCACTTTTTTTGCCGAGTAGGCTGTGTCATCGCTTTCGCGGATTTCGACTCCGCTCAAATGGTGCAAATAGTCCGAACATTGCCGGATGGCCATCGGATGGCTTTCAATGCATTTGATATCGCACAGCTTCACCCCGGGCAAAGCAAGCAAGTGCATGTGGATGGGTAGGTAAACTTCACCGATGATAGAGAAATGATATTCTTGCAATAAAAAATAGTTCGGCAAAATGCTGCCCGCGATAGAATTCTCGATCGCCATCACGGCAAAATTGCTCTCCCCGGTTTTCAATGACTCGCACAGCCGGTGAAAGCTGAGGCACTCAACTGTTTCAATTTCTTCGGTGAAGTGCATGAAGGCGGCCACTTCGTGAAAGCTGGTGGCGATGCCTTGGATGGCGACTTTTATTTTTTTCTTCTTTGCCATAAAATAAAAGTCCCCCGGGTTGATCGGGGGACTCTGATATTTTCGTTTTGTTTGTTTTTCTCTTCAAAGCGATTTTACCTCAAGTCCCCGGGGGATTGATAGACGTAAAAACTAAAATAAAATCGCTGACTGATGTTCATTGTTTTTCAAAGAAAGAGGAAAAAATTTTATTGCACAAACAAAGCCCTCAGATTTTAGGAATATTTTTAGCTAACAACTGTTAAGCTGGAATGATAAGGGGAACTCAACCCTCGATGTTTGACACGACCATAGCTGGGCATCGCATATCCAGAATCGAGTGGCCAGCATCCACTATTATCCCTTACATTTGCGCCAAGTTTTAACCTGCCTATCCGCTCCATCGATGAACAAAAAAATCACCCGCGCCCTCATTTCAGTTTTTTATAAAGATGGCCTGGACACCATCGTCCATGAACTGGCCAAACAAAATGTCGAGATCGTCTCTACCGGGGGCACCGAAGAGTTCATCAAGAAGTTGGGCTATGCTGTTACGCCTGTGGAGCAACTGACTGGCTTCCCGTCCATCTTTGGAGGACGTGTAAAAACGCTGCACCCGGCCGTGTTTAGCGGAATTCTTTTTCGGAGGGAAGTCGAAGGCGATGTGAAGCAGGCTCAGGAATTTAAAATTGCCCCCATTGATTTGGTGATCGTTGACCTTTACCCATTTGAAGAAACGGTAGCCAAAGGTGGAACCGAAGACGCCATTATTGAAAAGATCGACATTGGCGGGATTGCGCTGATCCGCGGAGCGGCCAAAAATTTTAATGATGTGCTGATTGTTTCCTCGCGCGATCAGTACGCTGAAGTAGTGGATTTATTGAAAGCCAAAAATTGCTCGACTGAATTATCCGATAGAAAAAGATTTGCTGCCCTCGCTTTTGATGTTACTTCGCACTACGATGGGGCGATCTTTACTTATTTCAACCGCGAACAAAATATTCCAAGTTTCAAATCGAGTCAGCAATATGGCAAGCCATTGCGCTACGGAGAAAACCCACATCAAAAAGGGGTATTCTTTGGAGATTTGGATAAACTCTTTGACCAACTCAACGGCAAAGCACTTTCTTACAATAACCTGGTAGATGTTGATGCGGCTGTTAATTTGGTGAAAGAGTTTGAGGGAAATGCGGCATTTGTAATTATCAAACATACCAATGCTTGCGGTGTGGCCACGGCAGCATCAATAAAAGAAGCTTACCTCAAAGCCTTTCAGGCCGACACGATCTCTGCATTTGGAGGGGTGTTGGCGGCCAGCCAAAAAATTGATCTGGCCGCAGCCGAGGAGATCAACAAGCTTTTTTTTGAAATTTTAGTTGCGCCCGATTATGATTTGGCGGCATTAGAACTTTTGAAATCCAAAAAGAACCGGATATTGCTGAAACAAAAACAACCGCTCACCGCTACGAAACAATTTAAAAGTTTGCTCAACGGAGTGATTGAACAAGATTTGGATTTGAAAACCGACTCCAAAGAAGATTTGAAAACGGTAACGAAGCGCGCGCCATCTCCTTCCGAGGTGAAGGCGTTGCTCTTCGCCAGCAAAGTTTGCAAGCACACTAAATCCAACACTATCATTTTGGCGGTGGATGGCCAGATGCTTTCGAGCGGTGTGGGGCAGACCAGTCGGGTGGATGCACTAAAACAAGCCATTGAGAAGGCAAAAAGTTTTGGCTTCGACCTGAAAAACTCGGTGATGGCTTCGGATGCTTTCTTCCCTTTCCCGGATTGTGTGGAGATTGCCCACGATCAGGGCATTGTTGCCGTCATTCAACCGGGAGGGTCGATCAAAGATCAAGACTCGATCAATTTTTGCGACCAACACAATATGGCCATGGTGTTTACAGGGTTCAGGCATTTTAAACATTGATGGCCTTTTCTTATCTTTATGTAAATGATTTGAAACATGGTCATCACTATTAAAAGAGGGGAATCAAAGGCATCCATCGATCGGAAGATGAAGAAACTATTTGGAAGAAAAAAAAGGGATTCCCAGCGTACAAATACTTGGGGAAAATAAAAATAAAAGAAGACCCCATGGAGATTCAGAAACGATTAAGAGATGAGTGGGCAGAACGTTCTCGTTGACACGAATAGCTTCATCTACTTACTTCGTGGCCATAGTACCGCTGCCGAAATCCTTATCCACAAGTCTATTTTTATTTCGTTCATTTCTGAAATTGAACCGCTCTCTTTTCAAAAATCTACCGAACGTGAAGCAAAACTGATTGAAGACATACTTCAGAACAGCCATGTCATTCATAGCAACCCCTTCATCTCGAAAATCGCCACTTTTTCTCGAAGGAATGAAGGGTTGAAACTCCCCGATGCGATTATTGCGGCTTCGGCAAAATACCTTCAACTTCCATTGATAACTGCTGATAAAAAGATTTTGAAAATTCCGAACTTCGAGTCAATCGAATATCAACCTTAATACTGTAATTTCGAGCCAATTTAACACACCACTAAGAAAGGGTTATTTCATGGGACTATTTGATTTCTTTACCAGCGACATCGCCATCGACTTGGGAACGGCCAACACGCTGATCATCCACAAAGACAAGGTGGTAGTAGATGAGCCGAGCATCATCGCCATTGACAAAAACACCAACAAGGTGCTGGCCATTGGGCGCGAGGCCATGCAGATGCACGAGAAAACGCACGACAACATCAAAACCATCCGGCCCTTGAAAGAGGGTGTGATTGCCGACTTCCATGCGGCCGAGATGATGATCCGCGGACTGATCAAGATGATCGACACGGGCCGCAGGTTTTTTCCGCCTTCTTTGCGCATGGTGATTTGTATCCCATCGGCCATCACCGAAGTAGAGAAGCGTGCCGTGCGCGACTCGGCCGAGCATGCCAATGCTAAAGAAGTGTATATGATTTATGAGCCCATTGCTGCGGCTATCGGCTCGGGCATCGATATTGAGCAACCCATTGGCAACATGGTAGTGGATATTGGTGGCGGAACTACCGACATTGCCGTGATCGCCCTATCGGGAATTGTGTGCGACCAATCGATCCGAATTGCAGGCGACACCTTCAATCGCGACATTTTGGATTACATGCGCAGGCAGCATAACCTGTTGATCGGTGAACGTTCGGCCGAACGGGTGAAAATAGAGGTAGGCTCTGCCATGACCGAATTGGATGACGGTCCTGATGACTATGAAATCCGTGGCCGCGACCTGATGACGGGCATCCCTAAAGTAATCAAGATATCGTATTCCGAAGTTGCCTTTGCGTTGGACAAATCGGTTTCCAAATTGGAAGAAGCCGTATTGAAAGCCCTTGAACTTTCCCCACCCGAACTTTCAGCCGATATTTATGAGCGCGGGATTTATTTGACCGGGGGCGGAGCCATGCTGCGCGGGCTGGACAAACGCCTTGGCCTCAAAACCAAACTCCCGATCCATGTTGCCGAGGATCCCCTTCGGGCGGTGGTGCGAGGGACTGGTGCTGCGCTTAAAAATTTAGATCATTACCGTAAAGTGCTCATGACCTAATGGATGGAACGGCTTTTTAATTTTGTCTATACCTATCGGGCTTTTTTCACTTTTTTATTGCTGGAACTATTTTGCGTTTGGTTGGTCATCCAAAATAATCAATACCAAAGCACTAAATATTTCAATTCGTCCAACCGGCTGGTGGCACGAATGAATGAGACCGCTCAAAGCATTCGCGAATATTTTTCATTGGCCGACATCAAT
This sequence comes from Bacteroidota bacterium, assembly GCA_043758895.1. Classification (GTDB taxonomy): domain Bacteria; phylum Bacteroidota; class Bacteroidia; order Cytophagales; family Cyclobacteriaceae; genus ELB16-189. Next base: position 22,117 of record JAYVMP010000032.1, on the reverse strand, counting down.
GCCACGTTAGCCAAAGAGAATGCTTTGCTGCGAAAAAACCTTGAACAGCGCGACCAAATCCTCTTGTATCTTCAGTTAAACAAAGCCATCGATTCTGTGAAGTACCACCGCTTCGATTTTGTAAGTGCCAAAGTGGTGAACAATACCACAAAATATTATAAGAATTTTATTACGATCAACCAGGGGGCCGGTGCCGGGCTGCAACCGGGCATGGCGGTGATCAGCGCAGGGAATGTGGTGGGCAAAGTAAAAACAGTTTCTACGCATTATTCGGTTTTGATCTCGTTGTTAAATTTGGACGAACAAGTATCCAGCTTGATCAAACGTACGGGTCACTTTGGGACTGTTCAGTGGGATGGAACCAACCCATTGGTTGTTAACTTAAAATATATCCCACGCCATGTGATGCCTGCTGTTGGCGATTCGGTAGTGACTTCCGGATACAATGCGGTGTTTCCATCGGGTATCTTTGTTGGCAAAATCAAAGAATTCAAATTGAAAGAAGAGGCTCCGTTTTATGAAATCAAAGTGGCGTTGGGTTTGGATTTTAGCAAACTGGCCTTCGTTGAGGTGATTAAAAGCCGGTTGAAAACGGAAAGGGATTCGATCGAGCGAATAACCATAGGTGAACCAAAATGACCAGGGGCGGAATCATACAATTTCTTTCATTTCTACTTTACGTGACTGTACAGTCGCTGCTTTTAAAAAATCTTGTGCTGTTCAATACCGGGTTTTGCTTTTTGTATGTTGCCTTCATTTTGTTGTTGCCCATTGAAACCAATGCACTGCTCCTTATGCTGCTGGCATTTATCATGGGGTTCATGGTGGATATTTTTTACAACAGCCTTGGGCTGCATGCGCTAACATTGGTGTTCATTGCCTATCTGCGAAATTACTGGCTCGGTGCCATCACCCCTCAGGGCGGCTACGATGCCGGAACTTTGCCCAACTTAAAATCGCATGGACTGCAATGGTTTTTGGTTTATACCATGCCGTTAGTTTTCGTCCACCACCTAACTTTGTTTCTGGTGGAGTCTGCGGGTTTCGCCTTGTTTTGGTACTCGATGCTCAAAACCATTGCCAGCCTGCTGTTTACGATGACACTTATTGTTGTGCTGCAATATTTGATACCTCAACGAAGCCGTGCATGAACGAAGGGAGAAAAGAAATATTCCAACTTGTTTTTGTCCTGGTCGGGATTGTTTTTCTGGCGAAATTATTTTTTGTGCAGGTGCTGGACGATCGCTATGCCGATTTGGCCAACAGCAATTCCATTTTAAGGCAAATTGAATACCCGTTTCGCGGATTGATCAAAGACCGCCACGGGAAATTAATTGTCTATAACACCCCCGAGTACGACCTTGAAGTAATTGTAAAAGACGTGAAGCGACTTGATTCGATAAAGTTCTGCGCAGTATTTAACCTTACGCTAGCAGAACTTCGGAAGAAGTTCAAAGAACTGAAGGCGCACAAAAAAGAATATTCGCCAGTGAAGCCCATGCGATTCATCGACCGCCTTTCCAACGAAGATTTTGCCCGAGTGCAAGACCGGTTGGATGAATTTCAGGGTTTCTTCATTCAGGCCAGAACAACTCGATCGTACACTTCCTCCGCCATGGCCAATGCACTGGGCTACGTAAGTGAGATCAGCAAAACTGATTTGGGGAATGATGAGTCAGGAATCTATAAGCAAGGTGACTACATCGGCCAAAGCGGGATCGAAAAGTTTTATGAAGCGCAGCTTCGCGGCCAGCGCGGGCTGCGGTTTAAGCTTCGTGATGTAAAAGGAATCGAAAAGGGTTCGTTCAAAGGAGGAAAATACGATACGCTCTCTGTACCTGGCGAAGACCTGGTATCCAGCATCGATCTTGACTTGCAGATGTATGGCGAAAAACTGATGAAAGGAAATGCTGGAAGCATTGTGGCCATTGAGCCGGCAACAGGAGAAATACTGTCGTTGGTGTCGGGTCCATCCTACGATCCCAACTTGCTCTCTGGAAAAAATTACAGTTCCAATTTCAAGCTCATCAGCACGGATACGATGAAGCCACTCTTCAACCGACCGTTGATGGCACAGTACCGGCCAGGCTCAATTTTTAAAATTGTGCAAGCGATGACCGCTTTGCAGGAAGGGGTGATAACACCGGAGACGCGGATCCGATGCGACCGGACTATCATTGATTGCCACGGCAGTCATTCCAACGAAGACTTGCGGGGGGCCATTACCAACTCTTGCAACCCGTATTTTTACAGTGTGCTGCGCAAAATGCTCAACCAAGGCAAGGCCGATGACCCCTTTAAGGATACGCGCATAGGTTTAGCTGAGTGGGACAAGCATATCAACAGCTTTGGTTTTGGTAGCCGGTTGGGAATTGATCTGCCTAATGAAAAAGATGGGCTTATCCCAACCCCCGCCTATTACGATCGCGCCTATAAAAACAAGCCTTGGAAATTCTCTAATATTTATTCCATCGCGATTGGCGAAGGGGAGAATCTGGTGGTGCCGCTGCAAATGGCAAATTTTGTTGCCACAGTAGCCAACCGCGGATTCTATTTCACTCCACATTTAATTAAAGCCATTGGCAGAGCGGGCATTCCGCTTCCACAATTTACCGAGCGGCATTACACCACTGTGGATTCATCTTATTTTAAAATCGCTGTGGATGCGATGCAGCAAGTAGTGGATGCGGGCACTGGCGTGAATGCGAAGTTGCCCGATATTATTGTGTGTGGAAAGACGGGAACCGTTCAAAACGAACCGTTCCCTTCGCATTCCGTTTTCATTGCTTTTGCCCCGCGCAACAATCCAAAAATTGCCATCTCTGTTTACGTTGAAAATGCAGGGCAAGGCGCGCGGGCAGCAGCCATGATTGCCAGTCTAATGATTGAAAAATATTTGTTTGGAAAAACAAAAAGGCAATACTTTGAAGATTATGTGTTGGCAGGAAAATTTTTGGATTGACACATGAGACAGGACAGCACTATTTCGGGAAACATCGACTGGACCACGGTGATGCTTTACTTCGCGTTGGTCATATTTGGTTGGATAAATGTCTTTGCTGCCGTTTATGACGAATCAGTAAAGCAATCCATTTTCGATCTTTCCTTAAATTCCGGTCGGCAGTTGTTGTTTATTTCGGCATCGTTGGTTATTGCTTTTGCCATTACGATTATCGACATGCGCTTCTACGAGACATTTGCTTATGTTTTGTACGGCTTGCTTTTGTTCACCCTCTTCCTGGTGCCCATTATCGGCAGGGAAGTGGGCGGCAACAAGGCGTGGATCGGTATCGGTTCATTTGGCGTTCAGCCCTCGGAGTTTGCCAAGTTTGTCACCGCGTTGGCCGTGGCCAAATACATCGGGTCGGTAGGTTTTCGAATGGATAATTTACGCAATCAAGCGGTGCTGTTTGTCATCATTGGAATTCCTGTGGCCTTGATCTGCCTTCAACGAGATTATGGAACGGCATTGGTTTTTGTATCCTTTGTGCTGGTTTTTTTTCGCGAAGGCATGTCTCCGTTTTTAATTTTAATCGGCATCTCCGCTGCGGTCATTTTTATTTTGACTTTACTCCTGCCCGATGCACGTTTTCTTTACGGAGGAATTGGGATCGCTCTCATTGTCATTATTCTGGCTGGCAGAAAGAGATTCAAACGCATCGCTGCTCTAACCTTGGCTGCCTTGATTTTAATTGGGGTAATCAAAAGTGTGGATTATGTGGTCACGCATGTGTTGCCACATCATCATCAGCAGCGTCTGAAGGCACTCCTGAATCCCGATTCTGATCCATTGGGATACGGCTGGAATGTGACCCAATCAAAAATTGCCATTGGCAGCGGTCGTTTTTGGGGTAAGGGTTTTTTGAAAGGCACACAGACGAAGTTTGATTTTGTGCCCGAGCAAAGCACAGATTTTATTTTCTGCACCATCGGTGAGGAGCATGGCTGGGTAGGCAGTCTTGTCGTGATCGGATTATTTACTGCTTTCCTGCTTCGGATCATTTTCTTGGCCGACCGACAAAAGAACAGATTTGCTCGGGCCTATGGCTACAGCGTGGCTTGCATTTTCTTCTTCCATTTTTCAGTGAACATCGGCATGACCGTTGGGTTGTTTCCGGTCATCGGCATCCCGCTTCCCTTTTTTAGCTATGGCGGCTCAGCCCTATGGGGATTTACTATTTTGCTTTTTATCCTTTTAAAATTAGACTCGCACCGAGGCCAGGTGTTGCAGCGGATTTGAACGAATGGGGTTCTACCTATTTACGGCTCCCGTAAAAAAGCGTGAGGAATACGGAGGGGTAGATATTGTAGTTTTCAGCAGTGGGCATAAGCTGAACTTTTTGGAAATAGGCATCCAATAAAAACCCTGCTTCAAATCCGGTAACCTGGCTTTTTACTGTGCCCAATTCAAAGTTGAGAGCTGCCTTAAAATTTCCACCCATCTGAATGGAAGATTGCCCAATGCCCTCAAACAAACTGCCCGTGCCCTGAATTTCTCCGTATGGCAGGCTTGTGGTGTAGGGTGCATTATAGGTGTAGTAGCCGCTTCCTCCGTTTGGGCTCACCTGAACATAATAAGGAGTTACAATACCGATCGTAGGCCCGGCTGCAAAAACTGCCTTTACCTCTACACCCTGTTGGGGGCCTTTGGTAAAAAGGACAATGTCGCGCCCGTACTGCAACCGGAGGGCATACAAATAATTTGATTTTCCATAGATAAAATAGTTCCCACTGGCGGCTTGTACTCTTACTTCATGCGGGTTTTTAACATTCATTATCTCCAGGCCGAACGTCTCAAAAAGTTTTTTGTTTATCCTCCTGGCACTTTTAAAAGTAAAACCGCCAATCAATCCGCCATACGAATTTTTGTTGATGCCCCAAGTGAACTCTGAATTGTATTCATAACTATCCTGCGTTTGAGCGGAAGCTTCATTCACCCAACTGGCAAAAAACAGAACCACTAACAAAATTTTTATAGCTCGCTTCACAATCCTTGATTATTATTCTCAAATTTAAGACGTAATTGCTAACGAAAAAAAACTAAATCTGGTTTACTATGGATACCATTATGGCAACCGTGGAGTACGTTGGTGACTTGCGAACCCAGTCTGTTCACTTGAAATCCGGGCAAACCATCACCACCGATGCCCCTACCGACAACTTGGGCAAAGGGGAGGCATTTAGCCCCACTGATTTGGTCAGTTCGGCCCTTAGTAGTTGTATGATGACCATTATGGGTCAGGTTGCCAACCGCGAAGGAGTTGATCTGAAAGGGTTAAAGACGGAGGTGGTCAAGATCATGTCGGCCAATCCCAGGAAAATAGCTGAAATCAAAATTTCTTTTATGCACCCAAACTTGCTGGCCACCGATGGGCAAAAGCAGAAATTGAAAAACGCAGCCATGACTTGTCCTGTAGCACTGAGCCTTTCCGAAAGTGTGAAGCAAACAATCACCTTTAATTTTTAGGAAAGATATTTTCCTTTATTGCATCAAAGCTTATATCGTAGTGGGACTTGACATAGATCGGATTGCCCTTGCGGATGACCATGACCTGTGGCGATTGATGCTCCACTTTAAAAAAGTCCGCTACTCCGTTTGAAATGTTCCGGTAAGAAATCAAATCTAAATAATACGTTTTAATCGATGTCATTTCATCCTGCCTCCAGTTTCTTTCAAGCCGGTTTAAAACCGCACCACTGATAGCGCATTGGGTACTGTGCTTGAAAATCAGCACGGGTTGAGTTTCGGATTCCTTCCTCAACGCTTCAATTTGTTCTTGGCTTTTTAGGGCAGTCCAGTTCATCATCTTAATCGTATAAATCTTTCCAAAGCTCCTTTTCCTTTTTATCGTAACGAGGCCTTCTCACCTTTTCTTTAACTGCACTGGGCTGATTGGCACTTCGCTTGAAAAGCTTCGCCCACTTCAACTTGATGTTCATCAAAAAAGTTCTTTCCCGTTTTACATTACCATAGTAGCTGTGAGCAAATTCAGCATCAGGGTGGAGGTTTTTTCCGTTAGGTTTGCTCATCTTGAGGTTACCTTGGTAATCTTTTATCCGTGCCATTGCCCGGCCGGGAGCGATTACATCCAACGCATTTTTGTTGCTCTGCGGATTGTGCACATATTTTTTCATGCTCAATCCCTTCGCAAAATCATTTCCCTTCATAAACGATGACGTTGGCCTTCTTGACTTCAATGCGCCCTCGTGGCTGCTGGGGTTATGTTTGAAAGCCCAAAGTAATTTCATGCGGCCATCGTATTCACTCGCCTTAACCGAATTTTTTCCAGGTCCCACACCTTTTAAAGCACCTTTTACACTGACTTTATTATGTTGGTATTCCCGCTCTTTTACTTTTACCTGCAGGCCGCTTACGACATAGACGTTTTTATCAGGCCTTATTTTTTTTAGTGCTTCTTTGTTCGCATTAGGATTGCGAATGTATTTTTTTCGAAAGAATGACAGGCGGATTCTTCCGGAATAGGCGGCATCTTTGGCATCCACCGAAAGCGGGGTGCGCACCAATATCGCTTGTTGATGGTTGTTCCAAACGTTGCCACTAATGCTTCCCCCGCCCTTTTGCGGACGCTTCGCTTTCAGTGTGCCTGCATAATTTCCTATTTTCAGCGCAGCAGGGGAAAAAGACCTTCTTTCAATTGGTTTTCCAAGATTGTTCCATGACCCCGAAATGCTTCCGCCACCTTTCTCCTGACGCTTAACTTTCATTGACCCTTTGTAGGTCTCACCCTGATAGCCAAACCCTGGCGACAGTTCTTGGCTTTTGAAAAATCCGGAATAGGTTCTTATACGGCCGGCCCATGGAGCAGCTACGCGCACTTCGATGGGCTGGCCACGATTATTCCAAGAGCCACTCACGCTGCCACCTCCTTTGCTTACCTTTTGTTTTCTAAAGAAACCTTGGTATTGCCCCACAAAATTTGCCCCGATGCCCGGTGCTCGCGCATCAATGGCCTGACCCTTGTTGTTAAATACTCTTCCACTTATGCTGCCTCCGCCTTTTGCTTGCCTAGCTGATTTTATTTTTCCGCTAAAGTTGCCCATGCTGGCTCCGATACCCGGTGCTCGTACATCAATGGCTCTGCCACCGTTGTTAAAACCACGGCCACTAATACTTCCCCCGCCTTTAGCTTGTCTTCTTGATTTAATATTTCCGGAAAAACTAAGACCTTGCTGGCTAAAGGCTTTACCTCCACCTTGAATATTTCCTCGGTAGTTGCCCATGTTGGCACCGATACCAGGGGCCCTTACCTCAATAGCGCTCCTGCCATTGTTAAAACTGCGGCCGCTTATGCTGCCACCGCCCTTGAGTTGTCTCCTTGATTTTAGGTTTCCCGAAAAATTAAGGCCTTGTTGGCTAAAGGCTTTGCCTCCGTCTTGAATATTTCCTCGGTAGTTGCCTATCCCACCGATGCCGGGCGACCTTCCTTCAATTGGGCGGCCATTGTTATTGAACCCTCTACTCACACTGCCCCCACCTTGTGCATTCCTTCTTCCCTTAAACTTTCCAAGGAATCTTCTGAAAATACTTATGCCTTGCCCTGTATACCTTCCGGGAATTGGCCTGGAAGCTCTAAAGGAAGAAGAATTGGAAAATTTCCGTGGCTCAAAAAATAGCCCTGGAGATTGGGCGGTTTTTGGTTTGTTGCTGCGAACCCCATGGCCTGAAATGTCCCCAGTCCAAGCACGACTTCGTTGGGCTGAGGTGGAGTATCCACTAATGAAAGTACCCCGGTAAGGCCGATCGGCTGGTCTCTTTTTTCTCCTGTACACATAGGGAGCAGGTATCACACCAAGCCCTGGCGAATGAAAATTTTTCGCCCTCAATGCACGGCCTGTTAGATCTGTTGTAATAGGTCGTTCCCCTATTCTGAGTTTTCCCCAATACACATTTTTTCTGCCACGGGTGATGAATGAACTTGATGCCGATCGCGGATTGATCCTTTTCTTTGGGCTGACTGGCTCGCGCTGAGTGATCCACGAGGCTACCTTTGCCAATGCACCCCTATTGGAAAATGCTCGTTGAGTATCATGCGGCTTTTTGGAAGGGTTATGAACGTACTCTCCATGGTTGGGGTACACATTGTTCCGCGCAGCCTTTGCCGTTGAGGACCGTATCCTCACTTGTGTGCCTCTGCCGCCAATTGGTTTGCCAACACGGCTAACCTCTGCCGGTCTTTTTTTCGCATAAGGCAAGTACTGAGGTTGAATGGCCCGCACAGCAGACGATTTGTTCTTTGTCCTTATTCTTCTTCCGGCAACGTCACCGGTGTATGCCCTGTCACCGCCTTTCTTCTTTGATTTGAGATGGGGGATCCGGAGAAAAGTTCGCTGGTTGCTCGCTGGTTTATCGCCTTTTGTATTTTGTGAAAAGGAAGGGATGGCAAAAGAAAAAACTAATGCGGTTGCAAAAAAAAAGCGATATAATTTTGAAAAGGTCAAATTTTCGCGCGATGATCTACTGAATCCTATAATTAAACAGGCTAAATTAACAAAAATTGCGATGAGAATAAGTTTCCCGAGACCCAAAGAACACTTCAATTTGATCGCTTATGACCTTTGTTGAATTTACTTCTTCAGTTCAGTGGACTAACGCGCCATCTGGAATCAATATTTATTTACAAGCCTTATGGCATGACGCGAAAGGAAACTGGGAAATAGCGCATACCATTATCCAGGATATCGACACTCCGGAGGGAATGTGGATACACGCCTACCTTCACCGCAAAGAAGGAGATGACTCCAATGCCCGCTATTGGTACGGCCGCGCAGGAAAAAAATTCCCAAAAGTAAGTTTGGACGAAGAGTGGGAGGAAATAGTTAGTTGTCTGATTGCTGATCTGAAAATTTAAAAATGGATTATCATTTTAGGAAAATCTTGATTAGTACTTCAGCAGTTCCTCAATTTTAATTTTTAGCCTTCCTTTCGGAAGAAAATTATTTTCCAACGTGGGCGCAAACGGAATGGCGGTATCGAGCGAAGCCACGCGCATCACAGGTGCATCTAAGTGCGCAAAACAATTTTCGCTGATCCACGCGGCTATCTCGCCACCAATCCCACCCGTCAACGTGTCTTCATGCAAAACCAATACCCGATTGGTTTTTTTTACTGTTTGCTCTATTGCTTCTTTGTCCCACGGCAAGAGGGTGCGCAAGTCAAGCACATCAGCACTTACTTCAGGCATGGTTTCTAAAATTTCTTTTGCCCAATGCACGCCCATTCCGTAGGTTATGATGGAAAGATCATTCCCTTCATTAACCAATTTTGCTTTTCCAATTTCAACCGTATAATACTCATCGGGTATAAATTCTTTCACCGAACGGTACAACAATTTATGTTCAAAAAACAAATATGGATTTGGATCTTCAAATGAAGCACAGAGCAAACCCTTTGCGTCATAAGGGTTGGATGGGTAAACAATTTTTAAGCCTGGTGTATGAAAAAACCACGCCTCATTACTTTGCGAATGAAACGGACCAGCGGCAGTGCCAGCACCGGTTGGCATGCGCACCACTACATCAGCAGGTTGGCCCCAGCGCCAATGCGTCTTGGCCAGGTTATTTATGATCTGGTTAAACCCTTCGGTGACAAAATCGGCAAACTGCATCTCCACCATCGCCTTCATCCCTTTTATGGATAGACCTAGACCGGCCCCGACAATGGCCGACTCGCACAACGGAGTGTTGCGTACTCTTTCTTTGCCAAATTGTTTTACAAACCCTTCGGTGATTTTGAACACACCTCCGTAATCGGCAATATCCTGGCCCATTAAAACAAGATCGGAATGCTTCTCCATACTTTGGCGCAAGCCATCACTTATCGCATCAATAAATCTTTTCTCTGATTTCTGTTTGGATGTAGGCTCAACAAAGTTTTGAATAAACGGAGCATACACGTCATTCAATTCGGTTTCCGTATTTGCTGCAGGATGGGTTTCTTCAAAAGCAATGGCAAGCCCTTCATCAATTTCCTTTTTTATTTTTTTTCGGAGTGAGTCCACTAATTTTTGATCGATGATTTTTTCATGAAATAAATAGCTCTGATAATTTTCGAGTGGATCTTTCTTCGCCCAGGTTTCCATCAGTTCTTTCGGCACATACTTCGTGCCGCTCGCTTCTTCATGGCCGCGCATTCGAAAAGTAATGCACTCCAATAAAATTGGCCTCGGTTTTTTGCGAAGGCTTTCCGCAAGGGTTTTTACCGTATCATAAACTTCAAGCACATTGTTGCCGTCCACTTTCACGCCTTCGATTCCATAACCAATGGCTTTGTCAATAAATTGTTTGCATCGGAATTGTTCGTTGCTGGGTGTTGATAAGCCGTAGCCGTTATTTTCGATAACAAAAATCACGGGCAAATCCCACACGGCCGCCACGTTCACGGCCTCATGAAAATCGCCTTGACTTGTACCGCCATCGCCATTGAACACAACCGTAATTTTATTTTCCTTTTTAAGTTTCGCAGCCAACGCAATTCCATCGGCCACGCCATTTTGCGGACCGAGGTGAGAGATCATGCCAACGATGTGATGTTCATTCGTGCCGAAGTGAAAGGACCGATCACGTCCTTTGGTGTAGCCGCTTAGCGTCCCTTGCCACTGGGCAAATAATTTTTCGAAAGGAAGTTTGCGTCCGGTGAACACACCAAGATTACGGTGCATGGGCAAAATATATTCGTCTTGATCCAAGGCGGCTGTGATGCCTACGGAAATTGCTTCCTGCCCGATGCCGCTGAACCATTTGCTGATTTTATTTTGGCGAAGCAAAATCAACATCTTCTCCTCGATCAACCTCGGGCGAAGCAGCGATTCGTAAAGATGATGGAGTGTTTCGTCTGAATATTTTTTGCGGGAGAATTTCATAGGGAATTTGAGTCCCCAAAGTTAACGGAGTTTTTTTAAAGTAGGCCGTAAAGCTTATGCCCATCGGGGCTGTTCCTTGAGATAGCAAAAGGCAGGGCTACACCCCGCTTTGAATGATGCTGCTCCTTCCTTGCTAAGCGAAAACTCCTATTGATCAATTTGACTCACTTGGTTTACACCAATTCTTTCTCCATCACCATTTCAGCATCGGGTTTGCTTTCATCAGTGAGCTTTACTTTGCCGCGCTCGTTACGAACGGTGCGGGAATACAAAGAGATTTTTTTATCGAATAAGAAACGGAAGAACAGTTTTGTCCAGGATTGATGGGATAGCAGTGAATCATAAAAAGTGGGCGCACTCTTTTTTAATTGGGGCAACCGATTCCACGGAATGGAAGGAAAATCGTGGTGCTCATTGTGAAAGCCCACATTGAAGGCTATGGTGTTCAGTCCTCCATAATAACTGTAGGTCTCCTGGTTTTCATCCAACGTCAGATAATGCTCTTGTATCCAGCGCGCGCCCAGCGGGTGAAGGCCCACAGAAAAAAAGAAACTTGCCAGCATAAAGGCAAAGGCTTGCGGGCCAAAGAAAATCCAGATGGCCGCATCAAAGGAAAGTTGGATAATCCAATTGGCAATGATCCAGCCATTCACCGGTTTAATTTCTTTCAGCCGGAAGGTTCGGATCACCTGAAATACCGGAAACATCAAAAGCCAAAATGCTTTGCCCAACGTAGTGTTGTTGATCCATTTGGCTTCCCAAAAATCGGGCAAATCGGCATCGAGTTCGTGTACGCCTTGAAACGAATGGTGCTTGATATGATAGCGTTCAAATGAAATGGCCGAAGGAAAAACAATAGGCAGGTTCGACACGATCGCAGCAAGCCTGTTTAGCGATTTATTTTTGAAAAGCAGATGGTGCGAACATTCGTGGATCATCACAAATAACGCATGGTTGAAAAACGCACCCACCCCATAAGCGATCAATAACACGACCCACCAGGCGGAATCTTTTACCAAAAATGATATCCCAATCATCCCGCCCACCAGGCCGATGACAGCAAAAAGGGTCAGCGGGTTTTTGCCCATTAGTTTTTTTACACTGGGATATTGCTTGAGGATTTGCAGGGTGCGGATACGATGCGGCTCGGTTTGGTCCGAAAAATGAAAGGATTGTGTTGACATAGGCTGTAAATATAACCCCTACAACAACAAAAGCCCAAACCGGTTATCGATTAAGCCTTTAAAATTACTTCAGCGTTTCTGCAATTCCTGCTTGATTCGTGGAAAAGACGATCAGAGTTTTCACAAACTTGAAATTGCCTTTTTGCGCTAAGGCACTGTCCGTTGACGAAAAATATTCCATCTTCGGGTTTTCATTTTGCATGACAAGTCAAAATAAGTACGCACTCTCGGTGGGCATTACCTTAGTGATCGCCAATATGATTGGCACTGGCGCATTCACCTCGTTGGGATACCAGGTAGGCCCAATCCCTTCCGGCTTTGTTATTCTTTGTTTGTGGGCTTTGGGTGGAGCCGTGGCACTGTGCGGGGCATTTACGTATGTAGAAATTGCTGCCAGCTTTAAAAAATCTGGAGGCGAGTATTATTTAAGCCAATTGTTTCATCCGGCCTTGGGCTTTGCCTTTGATTGGATTAGTTTGCTGGTCGGGTTTGCGGGAGCCTCTCGGTAGCAATTGCTATCGCAGAGTATGCGCATATACTGCTTGGGGTTCCCGTCAAGGTCATTGCCATCGGGCTATCATTGGAACACCCGCCAACAGCATTATACGTTGTTCGGAAAAGAGAATTTGGGGAGTAATAAATAAATATATTATGAAAATTCAGAAAGCCAACTTGATACTTGCGTTTCTAATAATCTTCTCTCAGGCGTTCGGGCAGTCACGAGATGAAGATTGGTCGAAAATAGATCAGACGGATTATTTTTTATCCTATCCTGCAAGCTGGATACTTGATCATTCGGGGCAAATGGGAACAAAATTTATTTTGTTCGTTGGCAACAAGGAACATGAATTCAGAACTAATCTGAATTTAGTAGTGCAAAATATAAAGGGGTTAGGCTATGATTTGGATAAATTCGTTGCCCTATCAGAAGGCCAGGTGAAAACAATTATCACCAACGTCCGGATATTGGAATCAAAAAGAGTAAAGTCTGAGGCAAATGAATTTCAAGAGGTGATTTTTACCGGAGACCAGGGTATTTTTCATTTGACATGGAAACAACGTTATTGGGTGATAGGGGATAAAGCATTTGTTTTAACCTTTACCGATAGCGAGGCCATGTATCATGAGCACGAACAGTCAATGAATAAAGTAATTGATTCTTTTAAATTGAAGTGACTCGATTGTAGGGATTGAAACGCCTACAAAATAGTAATCCCTTTTTCTTTAAAGACAGCGAGTCGATCGTCTTGCGGGCTTAATTCAGTGACCAGCTTGGTAATGGAGGAGATTGGGCATACATTGAAACGCTGAGTGGAATTTATTTTTTCGGAAATGGTGAGTACAATGGTTTCATCGGCCGATTGGATCATGACTTTTTTCAGTTGCACTACCTCCCAGTCAAACTCAGTTAATCCATGTTGGGCATCCAAGTTGAAAAATTGAAAAAACAATACTTCGATGAAAAAAAATAAAAATCTGACATCGTATACTGACCACCTGGACAACTGTGCGTCATGCCACTTGGACAAAGGGAGCATGGCACTTTGTATTGCCGCTCAACGGCCTAACAATGCCTAAGCAATTCAAAAGAGCCAAAGCGCGCTTGCTGCTGCCGTGACTTTAGGACAATTAATCACACCACTTACATTGTATAAAAGTCATCTAAAAATTGCTTCTTGGTAAGTGATAGTATTCTCAGATGATTTTTTATAATAAATTCTGGAACTGGAGTAATATGACTTTGCAATGTTAGCGGGCGCAACAAATCATGACGTGTAAAATGCTCGTGGCCACCCTTTGATCGGGTACATTTACATCCAATATGTTCTAAGTATCTTCTGTAATCGTCAAGCCCAATATTCCTTAAATGCTGGGTTGACATTTAACAGATTAAGCGGGTATGGATACGTTTTCGTCAGTTTTTCGGAAATCCCTTTCTGTAAAAATTTCTTCCAAATAACTTCTGCTTTGTAAAAGGGCTGAGAGTGAAGGTGCTGTTACTTTTTTTTGTTTAGAAATTGTCCACCCCAAGCGTTCCAATTCCATAAAAGCAGTTTCTTTATTGGCTGTATATTTAATAAACTCCTCCATTGCAAGATTATAGGATTCCTTCGCTTTTTCTTCGGTTGTCCCATATCCGGTAAGGTCTAATGCAGGGGAATAGACAAAATAAAGTCCATCTTCCTCAAACTCAATAAGGCTTAATTTTACATTTATCCAATTATGCCCATCCCTATATTGAGAGGTATGGCCAATGTTTTTAGGCATAGTATTATTTGTTATTAATGTGTCAAAATAGACGAATTTGTATAGTAAATACAAGCATCCCTTGACATTTAAACATCAAAATTCACTATATAGTTTGATCCGTTCTGATTTAATGCAAAACAACACCCATAGCAAGTCCACACCTGCATGAACGAAAAGTGTAACCGAGAAAGAACTTCACTTTTGGCCACGGATCGTTCAGTCTGCTGGTAATTCAAAAAATCAGCCGAAACCAATTCATCGGCAGCATTTACTTTTTTTGGGTGGCGGCTTACCTGCCTGATCTGTTTTGTGTAGTCCGTAAGGTATTTTGAAAGTTGGGTAGCGATTGCCCCGTTGGGGCCTAAGATGGTTTGCATAGAATTGAGTTTGAATTTAAAGACGCAGTTAAACTTAATTTAGTTTATTGGAAAATTTTAATCGTTGAATTATTCCATTGAAGTTAGTGCAAGAAACCAAAAATAGCCTCTACTTTCTTACTTTTGAGCCTCCATGATACACTATCAAGAATTTACTTTATCCAATGGCCTTCATGTAATCGTTCACGAAGACCGCACCGTGCAGATTGCCGTGATGAACATTTTGTACGATGTGGGCTCGCGCGATGAGCAGCCCAACAAAACGGGGTTTGCCCACTTGTTTGAACACCTCATGTTTGGTGGCTCCAAAAATATCCCGAGCTACGATGAGCCGCTTCAAATGGTAGGCGGAGAAAACAACGCCTTCACCAATACCGACATCACCAATTATTTCCTGACTGTGCCAGCTGCTAATCTCGAAACTGGTTTTTGGTTAGAGAGCGACCGCATGTTGAGTTTGTCTTTCGATCCGAAAGTATTGGAAGTGCAGCGCAAAGTGGTGATTGAAGAATTTAAGCAACGCTACCTTAATCAACCGTATGGTGATGTGTGGTTGAAATTGCGGCCCTTGGCGTATCAAACTCATCCGTATCAATGGGCTACGATCGGCAAAGAAATTTCGCACATTGAAAATGCCACGATGGCCGATGTGAAAGATTTTTTCTTTACGCATTATATCCCCAACAATGCAGTGCTCGTGGTAGCCGGAAATGTTACTATGGAACACGTGAAGCAGCTTGCCCAAAAATGGTTTGGCCCGATTCCGTCAGGAAATAAGAAAGAAAGAAAGCTGTCGATGGAGCCAAAACAAAGGGCGAAGCGAACACTAAATATTGAAGCCAAGGTGCCAGCGAATGCCTTATACAAAGCATTTCACATGCCAGGTCGCTTTCATAGCGACTACCATGCCGTTGAGCTGCTTGGCGATATTTTAAGTCGTGGGGAGTCAAGCCTTTTTTATCAGCGATTGGTGAAAGAAAACGAAATTTTCAATTCCATCGCTTCTTTTGGGATGGGCACAATCGATCCGGGTCTATTGGTAGTGAATGGGCGGTTGAAAGAAGGAGTTAAATTGGAAGCCGCGGAAAAAGAAGTAGATGCTGTTTTGCAAAAAATAATAGCTGAAGGCATTCAGGAAGATGAACTGCGAAAAGTAAAAAATCAATCGGCTGCGAGCATTGAATTTGGCGAAGTAGAAGTGATGAACCGTGCCATGAACCTGGCTTTTTCTTCGCTGAGCGGAGATACCGGCCTGGTCAATGAAGAAATTAATAACATCGAGAAAATCACAACACAAGATATTCATCGTGTAGCGAAGGAAATTTTCCACGAAGAAAATTCGAGTGTGATGTATTATCATGCCGTAAAATAGTTAGGAAGGCATTATCCTGAAACCGTAACTTGTTAAAAATCGCAACCCGTAAATTATTTGCATGAAACTCCGCGTTGGTCTTGGATTTGATGTTCACCCTTTAGAATCGGGTCGCGATTTCTTTTTAGGTGGAATAAAACTTCCTTCCGAAAAAGGGGCAGTAGGCCACAGCGATGCAGATGTTTTGATCCACGCTATCTGCGATGCCTTGCTGGGTGCCGCGAACCTGCGCGATATTGGATTTCATTTTTCAAATACGGAAGCTCAATGGAAAGGGAAAGATTCTAAATTTTTCTTGAAGGAAGTAACACGTATGCTTTCGAACAAAGGTTGGAAGATCGAAAATGTGGACTGCACCCTTACGTTGGAAAAACCAAAAATCAATCCACACATTCCTGAAATGAAAAAAGTGCTCGCCCCGCTTATGAACATCACCGAAGAAGATATTTCCATCAAGGCAACGACCAATGAAAAGCTGGGCTATGTGGGCCGAGAGGAAGGCATCAATGCTATGGCGGTAGCGTTGATTGCAAGGATGTTATGAGCAAGTTTGAGAAAAAAACATTGAATCATCAGATCAGGAAAATCACTCTTAAGAAAATGAATAAGTTTATCATCATTTCAAAAAACCGGCTTGTCGGTATGCCGGGTCGGGATATTTATAAAATCCTTCTCCCGTTTTTTCGCCCAGTTTTCCTTGGTCAATATAGGTCTTTAACAAAGAAGCAAACGCAACGGATGCCTTGTCTTGCTGACTGTGAACCACGTGCCAGGCTGTGTCGAGCCCAATGTTATCAAGGATTCCAAAAGGGCCAACCGCCACATTGAAATTCACCATCCATGATTTGTCGATGGCCTCGATGTCGGCAATACTTTTGGTTTTCAATTTGCCAGCAGCACCAAGCAATGCCATCAGCATAAAATTGAAAACATAACCGTGCGATTCTTTTTTGATGACCACGGGAACTTGGTTAAGTTTCTTTCCAAGGTCTTCCAACAAAGGGATTAGTGAACGATCTGTTCCTGCATGGGGCATGATGTCCACCACGCGGGCGGTGAATACATCGTGAAAATGAAATGCACAAAATTTTTCTGGTCTCCCTGAAAATGAAGCGAGTTCAGAAGGAAGTAAATAAGAAGTGTTGGTGGTGAAGATCGTTTTGGCGGGAGAAAGTTTTCCAAACTGATCCCATACTTTTTGTTTGATCGTCAATTCCTCCGTTACGCTTTCGCTGATCAGGTCTGCATCGTGTACGGCTTCGTCAGCATCGGTCGTAAAAAAAATCCTTGATAAAGCAGCCGTGGTTTCTTCTTGTTTCAGTTTTCCAGAGTTCACTAAATAACCCACTATTTTTTTAAATACCTCTTTTGCCCGGATGAAGGCAGCTTCGTTCAAATCGTAAAATACAACTTGATAGCCAGAGATGGCCGCTTGCAATCCGATGCGGCTTCCGAGATTGCCGGTGCCGAGGATCGTGATGTTTTTTATTTCATGCATAAAGAATTCAATGATTTGTTGATTCGATGATCGTTAATAGGCCGAAGGGTCATCAACGAATTATCATCAAATCAACGAATTAAAAATGGCTTTCCTCGCATTTTCTCCGCATGCCCTGATCACATGAATAAGCGAAGCAAAACGTGGGTCTTGCGTGATTCCCTTTTTATACCGAAAATAGATCTGCTGACAGATCACCGCTACCTTGAATGATCCAAACGCATAGTAGAAAATAAAATCATCAATGGTTTTTCCTGATCTCTCTTGATAATAAGTTAAGACTTCTTGGCGGGTGAGATTACCGGGCATCCAAGTAAGGTTGAATGGTTTCAGCACATCCGAGTCATTGGCTTCAGCCCAATAGGCGAGGGTTGTGCCCAAGTCCATCATCGGATCACCAACGGTAGCCATCTCCCAATCAAGCACGGCAAGCACTTGCGTGAGATCGGTTGGATCAAGCACCAGGTTGTCGTATTTGTAATCGTTGTGAATGAATGCTACGGAAGATGAAACCGGAGGGTTTTTTTTCATCCAATCTGCCGTTTCATTTAAGGAAACGATCTCATCTGTCATGCTGTTTTCATAACGCTTGGTCCAACCGTCCACTTGCCGCTGCACATACCCTTCGGGTTTGCCCAATTGATCGAGCCCTGATGAATGAATGTCTAACTGATGGAGCTGCACCAACTGATCGATGGACGACTTGGACAAATTACAAAATGTTGTTGGCTCGATTTTCATTTCCTTCGGAACGCGGTTGCGCAGAATGACGCCCTTCACCCTGCGCATCAAATAAAATTTTGCTCCTACGATGGATTCATCTTCACACAATAAAACCGGTTCAGGGCTTTTTTGATATCCGGCTTTTCGCAAGGCTGAAAGCACGTTGAACTCGCGTACCATGTCGTGAGCCGATTTGATGTTGGCGCCAATCGGTGGCTTTCGCAAAACATACTCCTCGTTGCCGGATTGAACCAAATACGTGAGGTTGGAATAGCCGTTGGGAAATTGTTGAACGGAGGTTTCGCCATTTATACTCAGCGGCTTTTTAAGATAGGAAGTGAGCGCTTGAATATCCAGCTCTTCCCCTGTTCGCGTGATGGCCGGTTGGTCAATCATATTAAAATTTCAATCCGTATTTTTTTAAAATCGATTTTGCCAACGAGGTTTTGTGCACTTCATCCGACCCATCATAAATCCTTGCGCCACGCTCATGCCTATACCAAAAGGAAAGCAGCGTGTCATCGGTGATTCCGAGTGCCCCGTGAACTTGCACCGCTTTGTCGATAACGTTGGATAAAACATTGGCCACGTAAAATTTAATAGCGGCAATTTCATCTTTGACTGCTTTTGCTCCAGCGTGTTCCATTTTATAAGCCGTATGCAGCACCATCCAGCGCGCAGCGTTTATTTCAGCGCGGCATTCGGCAATCCATTGTTGAATGATTTGCTGATGGCCGAGGAAACGATGATCATCTAATTTGCGTGTGGAGGCCCGTTGACACATCAAGTCAAAAGCCCGTTCACAAATTCCAATCCAGCGCATGCAGTGATGAATACGGCCCGGACCTAATCGGGCCTGCGCCAACGCAAAACCGTTTCCTTCTTCGCCAATTAAATTGGAAACCGGCACGCGGCAATCCGTAAAGCGAACTTCACCATGACTTAAATAATCTTCGCCTGCTTCGCCCATGATCGGCACGTTGCGCACCAATTGATAACCCGCAGTGGGAATGGGAACTAAAATCATACTCGCACGCAAATATGGATTTGAGTTTTGAGCATTGGTCGCGGCCATTACAATGGCGAATGACGCCCCATCCGCTCCCGTGGTGAACCACTTATGTCCGTTGATTACAAATTCGTTTCCATCGCGCATTGCGGTTGTTGCGAGGTGAACTGGATTGGAGCCAGCAAGCTCAGGTTCCGTCATAGCAAAGCAAGAGCGGGTGTCGCCTTTCATTAAGGGGAACAGAAATTTCCTTTTTAATTCTTCGGAAGCGTGTCCGTGCAGTAGTTCCATGTTGCCGATGTCCGGGGCTTGGCAATTAAAGATGTAATGCCCGATGGGCGAAGTGCCGAGCACTTCGCTGACTTGCGCAAACTCAACGAGTGAAAGACCAACGCCACCTTCTTTTTCAGAATGGTGCGGAGCCCACAATCTTTTTTCTTTGGTTTTATCCCGTAAGGTTTTGAGGAGCGGAAGGGATTGCCGAAATGGTTGGGTGATGACAGCCAACTCAATCGGGTAAACTTCTTCCTTTAAGAATTGTTGATAAACAGGCAACAACGATTGTATTTTATCGGAAAGAAAGAGATTGGTCATTGTCTTAAATTGTAAATCCACCATCCGCTGTGAACACACTTCCTGTACTGTACGATGAAGCATCGGATGCAAGGTAAAGCGCGAGGGCCGCAATTTCCTCGGGGGTGCCCACCCGCTTGATCGGCAACATCTTCATCATCGAGTGCATGATCTTTTCATTGCTCCACAACGCTTCGCTGAATTTCGTTTTGATCAATCCAGGGCAGATCACGTTCACGCGGATATTATCATCGCCCCATTCTTTGGCCATCACTTTGGTAAGTGAAATCAGAGCGGCTTTACTCATGCTGTAAATACCTAAGCCCGGCTCTGGCCGCAAGCCGCCTACCGAGCTGATGTTGATGACCGAGCCATTCTTTTTTGCCTTCAATATCGGATAAACCTTTTTAGCAAGTTCGAAAGGTCCTTTCACGTTCACGGCCATAATTTTGTCGAATGAAGATTCAGATGTTTCCACCACGGGACCAAAACTTGGATTTGCTGCTGCGTTGTTGACAAGAATATCGATCGTGCCAAACGAAGCCAGCGTTGCGTCAATTAATTTTTGGATGTCGGCAGCCTCGCTCACATTGCAGGCCAAAGCCTTTGCCTCTCCGCCTTTGCTTTTGATTTCGGTCGCCACCAAGTCCACCGCTTCTTGCTTACGGCTGGAGACAACGACCTTCGCCCCAGCTAGCGCATACAATTCGGCAATGGCCTTGCCGATCCCTTTTGAAGCACCAGTAACGAGTGCTACTTTGCCCGTGAGATCAAAAAGTTTTTCTTGCATAAATTTTGTTTTTCGGCAATCAAAATAAGTCAACTTAGTCCGGCAGCAACCTTACCATTACTTCTTTATAAAAAATTTTGCTTTTGGGGTCGTGGCCTTGCAGGGCGAATGTTCCACGGGAAAGCCTGCCGCCCTCCGAAGGTTCAGTGTATTCATTGATTGTTTTACCATTTATTTTCACCGTAATTTTTTTGCCCTGCACCGTGATTTCCTGGGTAAACCATTCATTGTCTTTGGCGGGCACTTCCTTCACATCGTGTACTGCGTAGATGCTCCCGGTTTTGCGCCAATCAGTATGGGTGTTATTAACCTGAATTTCATACCCCTTTGATGGCCACCCTTCTTCCTGGTAAGCAGTATGAATAAAAATTCCAGAATTAGAACCTGGCATTGTCATCACCTGTACTTTAAATTCAAAATTCTTAAAGTTATGATCGGAGACTGGCCCCATGTAAAACAAATGGGCACGCTCACCAAACACGACAATCATTCCATCGGCAATCGTAAACGTACCTGGATGCTCATTGGCTTTCCAGCCCTCGAAGGAGTGACCATCAAACAAATTGATCCAGCCTTCTGTATCGGGCTCTTTTTTTTGGCCTGAGGCTTTAATCTGAAGCATCACAGCTAACACAATGATTAAAATTGTTTTCATGTTTTAATTTGTTTTTTAGTTGTCACATGCCTGCCTGTCGGCAGACAGGGAATGCCATAACTGATTATCATTCCTTTGGGTCTGCTTTGCTGATGTACATTTCATACGGTTGAATTAAGGTTTAACTTTTTGGGAATTGAACCTCATAAATATAGGGAGTTATCCTTTTTTTTTGAATCTTTATACTTTTGAAACCCAAAATAATTTTTATGAAATACACCCTTGGTTTTATTTTGCTTTTGGCTTCGCCCGTTGCCTTCTCGCAGTCGGCAAATTCAAGCCAAACTTCGCCATCGGTGGCCGAACCGATATGTGTTGTTGATGGAAAAATATTGCCCTCCATGGTAAAGAGCAAGGCAGACTCTTCAAAAATGGTTCGCGCCATAGACTCTGTCAACGCCCTGGACATTGATAAAATAGAAGTATTAAATGGTGCCAAAGCAGCCTCGGCCTATGGCGATGCCGGAAAAAACGGAGTAATTCTGATCACCATGAAAAAACGGAAGTCGAATTAAAAATTTATTCAAAAAACTTATTCCCCATGAAAAAGTATTTTTCTTTCCTGTTGACGTTGACCACTGTTGCAACGTTGGCTCAAACCACGCCCCGCGAATCACTTGACCCAAAGGTTACTGAGGTGTGGGATTTAAAACCAAAGAAAATTACGCCAGGCGTCAGCCTGGGCGAAGCTCCATCCGATGCCATCTTTCTTTTTGACGGCAAGGATTTATCTAAGTGGAGTGACAATTCGGGAGGTGATGCAAAATGGGAAGTCAAAGACGGGGCCGTTACCGTGGCAAAGGGAG
>JAYVMP010000031.1:0-17216 GCA_043758895.1 Bacteroidota bacterium | reverse complement strand
GCCCCATATCGTGCAATAGCAAATCGGTATACGGACGAAATTCTTTATTTGATAATGATTGAACTGGGGAGAAGCCAGTCCGTATCGTTTGCCTGTGGCAGCTTTCACAACCTATCTGAATGAATAAATTTTTTCCGTTGCTGATAAGGCTCTCATTTTGGCTGCGCTGTATGGGTGCCTTCAACGTTTTTAAATAGTGCACGACATTATCAACTGTGGCTTGTGACAATTCCGGATCTGCAACATTGTCATTGGCAATGCTTCCTGTTTTACCATGAAGTAGTTCTTGTGGATGGTAGTCGGTAGTAATGCCCATATCTTGTATGTAGGCATTTACAGTTTGGTGAAGCAAGTTGAATGTGGCTGCTTTTTTGCCAAACCGGCCAATAAATTTGTTGCCGTTGGCAACGTGTTCGAGCGAGGGCGTAATAAAATCAGGGAGAGTTATCCAATTAACCTCGCCTGAAATGCCATCGCCATTTGTGTCTGTTGGGTCTGTCATTGCTAAAATATCTGTGTCTGTTACTGCCTCCAAATAACCAAGGCCAGTATTGGCTGGCGGAATAAATTTTGCAAACGAGGCATTAGACGGAATAGCTTCTGGCTCGAAGCCCGGAATGGCGCGGTGCTGTAATTGAGGAGCCCCTTGGTTTATGAATTGATTTCCTGAAGCATCGACTTGCCCAAAGCGGGTAAGAGTAGTGAAGGGATGCCCTTTTCCGTCCCCAGCATGGCAAGAGCCGCAAGAAGTGGAAACAAAGATGGGGCCTAGCCCATTGGAAGGTGTAAATATTTGCCCGTTGAAGGCGGCATCTCCTTGTAGAAAAGCGGCAAGCTCTTGCTGAGTTAGCCCATCGATTGGTCCGTCCAAGGTTTCATCTTCTCTTGGGGCGGATGGAAATAGTTCTTCACACGATGCGGCAATTACAATGATTGCGCCTAAGGCAATCACACTTTTTATAGTTCGGTGCATAATGTCCGAAATATAATAATTATCTAAATTAAATTTTAGATAAGCCTAAATTTATTACTGGAGTTATGCATGGATATTTTTTAATAGCCACAGATTGCACGGATTTCACACCTGCCTACCGCACTGTTTTTGATGTGCATGATTTTCAAAACCATAGACTTAAAACCTCATCCGTTGAATTCTCACTGCATTTAATATCGCGAGCAGAGCTACACCCACATCGGCAAAAACCGCTTCCCACATGGTAGCCAGACCACCAGCACCGAGAATGAGTACAATGGCTTTGACTGCGAATGCCAATGTAATGTTCTGCCAGACAATTTGTTTTGTCTTTTTTCCAATGTGAATTGCCATCGGGATTTTGGATGGCTTGTCATCTTGAATTACAACATCAGCTGTTTCGATAGTGGCATCGCTTCCGAGACCGCCCATTGCGATGCCAGCATCACTCAATGCCACCACTGGCGCATCGTTAACTCCATCGCCTGTAAAAGCAACTGATTCATTCCGGCTTTTAATTTCCTTTACCTTGTTCACCTTGTCCTCAGGAAGTAAATCGCCAAAGGCATTATCAATACCGAGTTTCCCGGCCACGAATTTTACTACGGAAGTTTTGTCGCCACTGAGCATGGTGGTTTTCACGTTCAGCTTGTGAAGTGCCTGAATTGCTGCTGCCGCATCTTCTTTGATTTCATCCGCAATCGTAATGTGGCCTACAAATTTGTTATCGTAGGCGATGGCGATTACCGTGTACACAATGCTGGCCGGGTCAACGTCATAGCGAATGGAAAACTTATCCATCAACTTGAAGTTGCCTACGAGCAAATTTTTATTGCCTGCCTGTCCGGTAGGCAGGTTGACTACAGCTTTTAATCCATGCCCAGAAATTTCTTCAACATCATTCAACGTAATGGAACTATCCACTGTGCCTACATATTCATGAATGGCTGTTGCCACCGGATGTGTGCTTTTACTCTCCAGTGCGTTTACTATCCTTAGGATTTCGTTTTTATCGAACTCATTTTTTATTGAGACTTCTTGTACTTTGAACACGCCTTTGGTAAGCGTACCAGTTTTGTCCATCACCACGTTTTGCACTGAGGCCATGATGTCGAGGAAGTTGCTGCCCTTAAACAAAATTCCATTTTTGGAGGCCGCACCAATACCTCCGAAATATCCTAACGGAATTGAAATCACCAATGCACAGGGGCAAGAGATAACAAGGAATATTAATGCGCGGTACAGCCAATCTCGAAACACATATCCCTCGACAATGAAATAAGGGACTGCGCAAATCAGAACGGCCAACGCTACTACAATGGGGGTATAGTATTTCGCAAATTTGCGAATGAACAACTCTGTTTGAGCTTTTTGTGCTGTTGCGTTTTGAACCAAATCAAGAATACGCGAAAGTTTGCTGTCGGTGTATGCCGCTGTAACTTTCACGAGTGCTACGGTGTTTAAGTTAATCATTCCAGCCAGTACGGTGTCGCCTTTTGATTTGGTGTCGGGTTTACTCTCACCAGTCAGCGCGGCAGTATTGAAAGAAGCGACATCAGAAATAAGTTCGCCATCCAAACCCAGTTTTTCTCCGGGCTTTAGTTGAACCACATTTCCGATGCTTGCTTTCTCTGCTTTGATGGTCTTCGCTTGATTGTTTTCAATAACCGTGACCTCATCTGGTCTTTGGTCGAGCAAACTTTTAATGTTCGATTTAGCTCTCCTAACAGCCAGCGTTTGAAAAATTTCACCTATAGCATAAAATAATATCACCGCCACGCCTTCGGGAAACTCGCCAATGGCAAACGCACCAATGGTGGCAATGCTCATCAATAAAAACTCCGTAAAGAGCTCTCCTTTGCCAATGGCTTTGAAGGCGTCTTTTAAAACAGGCCAACCCACGGGCAAGTAGGCAGCTATATACCAAACCACACGCAGCCAGCCGGTAAAGAAGTTTTGAGTGATGTAATTGTCTAACACTATTGCCGAAATCAATAATACAAAACTGATGACAGCCGGGAGGAACAATTTCAGATTGCTATCGGATTTGTTCCCGCGGCCATGGTAGGTTTCCGCTGCTTCGTTGATTTTATCTTCGAACGTGCAGCACGTTATGTGGCCATGCTCATCATAAGTGTGGATGTGATTTGGGTTGGCGTGGACTTTCATAACTATTCTTTTAATGTACTATTTCTTTCTCTATCCTGAAAAACTTTTGTGATCATATTTTAATAACGAAGGGTAATGAAACCTTTCATCTTCTCCCAATACATCACAATCTCACCTTTGTCGTTACCGTCTGGCAGGTTAAACAGTTGTATGAACTCAATAGAAGTTTTTGGGTAAGGCTGAAACCAGCTAAAGTCAGTTTCAGGTTTTGATTCGTAAATCAAATCCCAATGGGTTTTCAGGTTTTTGGATGTTATCATTTGTTCAGCATAATAGTTTTGTCTAATCAGTCGCTACCAAAGCACCGTCAACCCTGTTCCATATTTATAATCCGAGTCATAAGATGCATGGATGTAAAATCTCTTTCCAATGCTATGATCAAAATCAATATTGAACTCTTTGTCAGTGTTTGCTGACAAGCTTAAACGAAGTCTGCGGGTGATCGGTATATCGTTTCGGGTAAGCTGGAAACGTACTTCGCCTCTGTGATCCACTCTCAGTTCGGACAACAGGAACATCGGCAACAGGTAACGCACACCTATAACGCCCACCTTACGATCTACACTTTTACCATTTTCAACAACCTGAAAAGTATTGCGGATATCCGCTCCGATAAAAGCGGATAGAAATTGTCTTTTGTCGAGAAAGCGTTGATAGTCGGGCTGGAATTCGTATTTACTCTTATAGCTCACCCGGTATGTTGATCCGAGAATTCCTTTGTTGCCAACAAGGTTGGCATAACCGAAAATAGCATCGCTGGCAATTTTTGTTTGCCCCCACAAATAGACCAACTTATCTTCTTTAAAAACTTTCTGCTGGTCTTTGACGGAGACTTGCCTATTGGCTGGCGAGTTTTCGTAGCTCACCACACGCGCCATGCCGGCCATCATGTGGTAAAGAATATGGCAGTGAAAGAACCAGTCTTTTTCTTCGTTGGCATAAAACTCTATGGTCACGGTTTCCATTGGGCCAATGTCGAAGGTGTGTTTCATGGGTGAATATTTGCCCTGCGCATTGATGAACCGGAAGAAATGACCGTGTAAATGAAGTGGGTGTCGCATCATGGTATTGTTGACGAGTGTCATGCGCACATTTTCACCCTTGCGGATCATAATCTTATCAGACTGTGAAAGGGTTTTATTGTCGAACGACCACACGTAGCGGATCATGTTCCCGGTAAGGGTGAGTTTGATTTCGCGCATGGGGAGTTCTTCGTTCAGTGTGGTTGGTTTTGGCGAGCGGAGCATGTCGTAGTTCAGGGTCACTTCTTCGCCTTCCATTTTCATGTTGTCCATGTTCATTTCCTGCATGTTCATGTTATTCATCGATGTATCTTTTTTCACCTGCATCATGGAATCGGGCATATCCATCGTCATGGAATCCATTTTCATATTGTCGATGTTCATGTTTTTCATGCCCTTCATGTTGTCCATCTTCATGTCTTTCATATCGTGCATGTTCATTCCTTTCGTGTTGCCCATGTTGTTCATCTCGCGCATCATGGCAAAATAGTTGAGCTTGGGAAGGTCAGGTGCTTTCATCTTCATGCCATCACCAAAAAAAACGGATGCATAACCGGAAATATCCTGGGCGGTAGCACGAAATTCATAAGCCATTCCATCTTCAGGTATTTTTACCTCCACATCATAGGTTTCGGCAATGGCAATTAAAATTTTATCCACTTCTACAGGTTGCACGGGCTGGCCATCGGCTGCCACAATTTTCATTTTGCCTCCGGCATAATTGAGCCAGAAGTATGATGACGCTGACCCGTTGATGATGCGCAGCCTAATTGTATCTCCGGGTTTAGCTTCGCTCCATGTACTTTCTGCTTTCCCATTTATAAAAAAACGATTATAATAAACATCAGAAATATCCATGGCAGGCATGCGCATCCATTCTGTTTTCAGGCGGTCTTTGAAATAACCTTTGCCTATAGCCTCGGCATAGCTTTGCACTGAATTCTTTTTGATTGGATAGTAGTCGATGCCGCGTTTCAGGTTGCGGATCACTTCGTGCGGATTCTCGTTCGTCCAATCGCTGAGCATGATCACATGTTCTTTCATGGCGGTCGATTTGTTCCAGCCTCTGGGATGTATAACGATGGAGCCGTAAATACCCGACTGTTCCTGCAGCATAGTGTGAGAGTGATACCAGTAGGTGCCCGATTGAATCAATGGGAATTTGAAGGTGTGCGTTTGCCCTGCCTTAATGGGAGCGGTGGTTAGGTAAGGAACTCCATCTTCTTCGTTGGGCAGCAAAAGGCCATGCCAGTGAATGGAGGTTTCCATGTTTTTTAATTTGTTGTGTACGCGAATGATGGCCGTATCGCCTTCGGTGAAGTGCAGCACAGGCGCAGGTATGCCACCGTTAACGGCCATGCCCATTTTGTTTTTGCCGGTGTAGTTCACCATGAGGTGATTGATGTACAAATCATATTCAACAGGGCCGTTCTTGCGAGACGTTGCAATATCCCTTGAATAGGCAACATTGTCTTGGGCCAAAGCACGGCTTGACATCATCATTGACAATAATGTACAACCCAAAACTATGGTCGCAACCAGCCTCATGTTTTTGTTAATGATCGTGCTTATGCTCTGTGCTATCCGTTTTTTTCACAGCTTCAAATTTCATTCCGCACTTAGAGCACTTATCGCCTTCCTTGCCTGTTACTTCAGGGTGCATGGGGCATGCATACACCACATCGTGATCTTCACCTTCTTCATGTTCGTGTCTTCGGCTTCTTTTTGTTCTTGCTGTTCCGCTTTTTTGCCGCTGCAGCTTGTGAACATCATGGTTCCGCACAGGAATCCACTAACAAGAATAATGATAACTAATGCTGACTTTTTCATGCTTTATTTTTTTAGGATTTAATTTTTTAAGTTTTAATGATCGTGTTCCATTTCAAGAAACTCACCTTTAGGCCCGATGCCCTCGATGTGTACTAATTGTGAACCGTAGTGTCCTGCTCTCGACACACTGTAAGCGGATATTGCAAGCACAATGGCTACCACTGCGCCAGCCCAACGTTTACCCATAAATACAAACAGGTTGACTGCTTGCAGTATTAGTGCGACAATGCCTGAATAGGTTGTCCAGTCGGCCCATTTATCATGCTGATCGAGTACTAATTGTGCATGGTCACTGATGCCGTGCGTATGCGGGTGAAAATTCCTTCCGGCAACCCAGGCAGCGAGAACTCCCGCAAAGAGAATGGCTGTAATGATCCAGGCTATCTCCTTCTTCATAAAGTAGAGATTTGCCAATTGCATGGCAGCGGCCACAAGGATGAGTACGATTGCAAAGTGAACAATGAGCGGATGCAAAGTAGGGAAGTCATCAAAATCGGCTGTTACTTTCGATTCATCCACTTCCATACCCTCAGCATGGTGGTGAGTGGTGTCTCCTTGTGAGTGCTCGTGCTTATCGCCCATGTTCATGGTCGAGTCCATTTTTGCTTTCGTGCTGTCCTTTTTGTGCTTCTTGCCCCCGTGGGCGAACACAAACACAACCGCCAGGAGAAAGAATAGGCTGAGAAAGTATTTTTTCATAAAAGTGAGTGTTTAAGTTTAGGTCTGATCAGTTAACAATTTCACAATCGGCCAAGGCTTTCGCGAAGAATTATGCATGTGTACTATCTTCCATGTACCGTTTTCTTTTTTCAGAAAAGATGAAGCTACTCCCTTACGCTTTATTTCGCTGTTGTCTTTTTTGAGTACGATAGCATAGTTGTACGTTTCCACGGCAAAGGCATAGTCACCTGCCAGCGTAACCTCTGCTTTATAGTTTTCAAACTTGAAAGAAGTGAAATCTCCAAGCTCTGGCCCGATGTGGTGCGCGAGATAATCCTGATAGGTGCCTTCTACTTTTCCGGATTCAATAATCTGGCTGTTGGCAACAAACAGTGCGTCCGTTTCCTTTACATCGAGTTTTTCGAGGGCGTTTTTGTAAGACGCTAAAACATCTTTAACTTTTTGCTCATCGCTTTGCGCCAAAACCTTGCCCACCAGCATGAGAGCAAAGAGGGCGGATAGAATCAATTTTATTTTCATCTTGTTTTTATCTGTTGTTTAAATGATTTCAAAATTCAACATCATGCCATCGTCTTCATGTTCAAGATTGTGGCAATGGAATACAAACAGTCCTTTCTCTTGAGGAAACTTCATGATCACTTGCACCTTCTCACCTGCCATCACCATCACGGTATCTTTCCAGCCCTTCTCTGTGGCAATCAAACCACCGCGGCCTCCCGTTCTGCTCAACACTTGAAACTGCACACCGTGTATGTGCATGGGGTGTATTTCATCCCCTTCTGAATTATCAAACTCCCATATTTCAGTAGCTCCTGCGCTAACGGTTTCATCAATCCGGTTAAGGTCATAGACTTTATCGTTGATGGTGTGCATACCACTGCCCATGCCGCCACTCATGTTCATGCCCGCCATCAAACCCTTGATTTTCATGATGCGCGTTTTGGAAGCCGAGGCCGATGGGATAGGTTGAATTGCAGACAATTGAGTAGGAACCGTAAATGAATCCGTTACTTGCTGCCCCACTACAAACTTCATGATCTTAAATTCCTGCTTGCCTTGTACGCCTCCATTGAAAGTCTTATTCAATAAAAATATTTCTTTGCCCGTGGCGAGCCCCTTAAAGCTCACCAGAATATCCGCCCGCTCTCCGGGGGCAAGAAGCAACGAAGTAACGGACTGGGGCTGCGCCAGCAGGCCACCATCTGCCCCGATGACATCAAAGGCCAGGTTGTCGGTGAAGGCCAGGTTGTACGCGCGCCCGGTAGAGCCGTTGAGTACACGCAGGCGATAGTAACGCGTGGCCACGGTATGAACGGGCGCATAGGTGCCATTGACCAATATGTATTCTCCCGTATAGCCCGTCATGATCTCGTTCATGGTAGGGGCATACTTTAGCTGATTGTTTTCTATGCGCTTGTCCTGAATGCACAGCAGCAATTCCTGATCGCCAAAAGGTAGGTTGAGCGCTTGCTCTTCGGCATCGTTCACAATAAAAAATCCTGCAAGGCCCATAAATAACTGCTTGGCGGTTTTGCCATGCGGATGCGGGTGATACCAAGAGGTGCCAGCCCGTTGATTTATTGGCAAGTTGAAATCAAAAGAAGCTCCGCTTCGAACAATATTTTTTGGGTGCCCGTCCATATTGGCTGGTACCAGCAGGCCATGCCAGTGAACGTTGGTTTCTTCCGTCAATTGATTTTGGAACGGCACGGTAATGCTTGAAGGATTGCTTACCCTAATGGTTGGCCCCAGCATCGAACTTCCATAACCCAAAACCGAAGCACTTTGGTTATTTAAAAGGGTGAGGCTATTGCTTTTGGCGGTCATGGAAAAATTGCTGCCCATCACATTGGGAAAAGAAAGGGGCGTGGTGAATGCGCCTTCCTTTACGGCCACAGCATCAGAAGCCATGTTCGTGTTCATCTTCATATCGCCCATACAACTTTGCAGGATAGACGGCAGGGCAACGAGTGATCCCGCTGCACCAGAAATTTTTATAAATTGTCTGCGTTTCATTTGAGGTTTAGTTTAGTTTAATCTAGTTTAATTTTGTGGTGTACACTTAGTGTATCATTTCCTTAACGCTTCCGCACTTCAACATCTTGTCTCCGAAGTAGGGATTTTTGATTTCCTTTTCGTTGGATAGCCAGTAGGCTCCTGTGTTGTTATTGGCCATGGGGCAGTATTCGAGATAGAGCATTCCCATTGAAAGTTTTCCTCCCTTCACTAAGGTTGTCATTTCGTTGCTGAGGGCACCGAATATTTTACGTTGCCCATCAAGATCAGATAGGTTGGTAATCTTGGCGGCAAGTTCAATGGACGCAGCCGAACCACTCACTCCTTTCAGGGCTGTTTGTAATTCAGTCGCAGCATTTTTTGCGCCATCGGTTTTCGAAGCGACAAGCGCATCTTTTAGATGCAAGTAATGTCCATACGCTTCGCCCAGTTTTGCATCCTTGAACATGACCATGTTTTGATTCATCTTTTTGTCATCGCCATGTTTGGCATGATCGTGTTGCGCCTTTGCTGCCCAGCTACCTAGAACCAGGCAAATCATCATCATTTTTGTTTTCATAGTTGTGTGTTTTGTTTAAAATTTAATTTCAAGAATTGCCTGACTGAAGCCGGTTTATCATCCGAAGCCACAAATGCATCTTTTATTTTGAGATAGGGCGCAAGAAATGCTCTAAGTTGCCGTGCGAATTGTGGATCAACAGCGAATGACTGTTCAACATTTGGTTCTGGTGATGAAGCGGTCGTTGTCATTTCGTGGTCTCATGATGGTGCCCGGCCATCGGGTTAACTCCCTTCTTCAAAACAATTTCACTATAGAGTAGATAGGCTCCGGTGATTACTATTGAGTCGCCTTCTTCAATTCCACTGGTTACCTCTACCTTATTAAGATTTTCCAATCCAGTGGTAATCATCTGGGCTTTGAATTTTCCTTTGCCAACCTTTTTATAAACATGGCTGGTCTTCTCCTCCCGGATCACAGCTTCGGAAGGAAGCGTAAGTGCTTTCTTTTTCGAATGCTCAAACACGATCTCAGCTTGCATGCCCGGAACGAATTGGTAGTCATGATTTACAAGTGATGCTCTCAAAACAAAGATTTGACTTCCTTGACGGTATTCCGGTGAAAGAAAAATGACTTTGCTTTCCATTGGCTGATTTTCAAATCCGTTGATGCGTACCGTTATCTGATCGCCCACCTTTATCAGTGATGCTTCATGCGGATATAATTCTGCTTCAACCCACAACTTGCTTAAATTTTCTAACCGATAAATGGCCGTTCCTTCGGCAACATATTGGCCCTCCACAACCATCACATCGGTAACAACACCGGAAACTGGCGCAACATATTGAATTCTTGAGTTTGTCACTTTTGAAGTTGACAGCTCACGGATTTGCTCTTCCGTCATTCCATACAACCACAATTTCTTTTTGGCTGCTTGGAGGTACGATTCATATTGATTACCAATTGATTTAGCCTGATCGAGAGCCAGCAAATATTCCTGTTGATACGTAAGTAATTGCTCGCTGTAGATTTCATAAATGACTTGACCTTTATTTATTCGCGTTCCGGTTTCTTTAAAAAAAAGTTTATCCAATCGTCCCGGTACGCGCGTGCTTATCACCTCGGTTTGGGTTTCGTCTGCTTTCAGTTTTCCATTAAGAAGTATGCTGCTGCCGATGGATTGAACTCTTACCGGTTGTACAGTGATGTTGGCCAATTCTATTTGGCTTTCACTCAAGGTAACTTCTGATTTGTCCTCGCCTGCCGTAATCTGTACTAAATCCATTCCGCAGATCGGGCAACTACCGGGTTTATCTTGTACAATTTGAGGATGCATCGGGCATGTGTATGTCTGAGCGGTTTCTGCATTTTGAGCGTCATCCTTTTTACTTTCACATGCGGACAATCCTAAAATGAAAATGATGGCGATATGTTTAATGAATCTCTTCATACTGACTACGGATTACTGACTTTTATAAAACTTTCACTATCCACGAGGTACTGCGCATTCACTGCGATCTCAGATGATTCCTCTAAACCACTTGAGATCTCAACCCAACCGTCAGACTCCAATCCTGTTTTCACTTTGAATGGGGTAAATGTTCCATCGCTTTTTAAGAAAACAATTTGCTGAACACCAAGATCAAGAATTGCTCTTTTCGGAACCCACAAAGATTCGCTATGGGTTTGTTCGATTTGAGCAGTAACCAACTGGCCCACACGAAGATTATTTCTATCATCGTTTAGATAAGAGCGCACCAGCAGGAATTGGTTGCCTTCACTAAAAAATGGTTGGATGAAATCAATGCGAGATAAAATCTCAATCTCATAACCTTTGACTGATAATTTCATTTTGTCGCCTTTTTGAATTTGCCTTCCTTCGCTTGCCGCGAAATAAAGTTCAGCCCAGAGGCGAGTTCCATCAATAACTTTGAACAAACTTTGCCCTGTGGTGACGTACATTCCTTCACGAATGGAGATTTGTTCGCTGGATGACGCAATCGAGGAAGAAGCATTCATAGCAGTTGATAATTGTTTGTTACCTCCCTTTGCATTCATTCCTCCACCACCCATCCCACTTGAACTGCGGTCAACTGGCGGTTGCAATGAAGTTCCCCCATTGGTTGATTCAACGATGTAACCTGAATATGGACTTAGTACAGGAATTGCAAATGTTTCTTTGCCTGTAGCAATGATATTCTCCACCTGGTTATCCGTAAGTCCAAGCAAAAGGAGTTTTTCTTTCGCGGCCTTAAGAAGCTGATCATCCTCTTTTTGTTCCTTCACAACGTAAAGCAATTCACGTTGCGCAGTAACAAGGTCAGGACTGTATACGTCCATAATTACTTGCCCTTTTCTTACTGGCTGGTAGTTATATTTCAGATATAGTTTTTCGACCCGTCCACTAAAGCGAACCGGAACAGAGTATGTTCTGCGTGTATCATAACTGATTGTACCCGGAGCGCTAACTTTAACAGTCAACGTTTTCCTTTCAGGATGAATAGTTTGAATTGCTGCCACTACCGATGCGTTAGTTGGCTTGATCAAATCGCGTAAGTCTTCGGTGATAACAACTTCATTTCCATTATTCGATTTTTTCACCAAGTCCATCCCGCAGACCGGGCAACTGCCTGGTTTGTCGTGAACAATTTGCGGATGCATTGGGCATGTGTAGGCATCATGTTGGTGCACCTGTTCCTTTTTAGAACCTGACTTGCACGCGGAAAACAAAAGTGCAACAATCACCATCAGTGTGGCAGCACTACTTTTATTCATCAGTATGTTCATCTTATTTCTCAAGTAACTTTTCATAGTTGACAACCATTTCATAATACCTTCTCATTGTGTCCAAGTATTGTGCCTGCGACATGATCAACGTTTCGTAGCCATCGATGACTATGTACAACTCTTCTTTGTTCTCCTGGTAGGCAAGCATCAGCGTTTCATAATTCTTGCGGAGCACCGGAATAATTCGTTTTTCATAATTGGAGATTTGCTGGTTCAAGGTGTTGATCTCATTTACCATACTTGCTGTCATCCCCTGTAGCTCGTTTAGTATCGATTCGCGCTCCTGCTTCATTGCTTCGATCTGGCCATCCATGCCTTTTATATTTGACTTGTACATTTTGGCAGACCACGGTGCAATCGGGATGGAGATCATACCGAGCAACATGTACTGACCGGGCATCCCACTACCTCTCTGGATCATGTGATTATAGCTGATCGTAAAGTCTGGTCTCGACTGCGCTTTTTCCAACGCCTGGTTAAATCGCATCGACTGAATTGTCTTATCGATTTTTCTTACATCACTGCGGCCTTGCGCGAAAGTTAGCGTGTCCACCATTTCCGGAATAAAATTGCGGTACTGTTCTGTTGTGTCAATGGTGTAGCGAATGTCCTTTGGAATGTTCATCAATTGGTTAAGCAAA
The DNA here is from genome assembly GCA_043758895.1 of Bacteroidota bacterium. Taxonomy (GTDB): domain Bacteria; phylum Bacteroidota; class Bacteroidia; order Cytophagales; family Cyclobacteriaceae; genus ELB16-189. The sequence goes on along the minus strand of JAYVMP010000031.1, from coordinate 4,598 downwards.
ATGTTTTTCTGAACAATTTCATTGTCGTTCATCAGGATCATGTTTTGTACTTCGCTCAACCTTCCCTCTGCCTTGAAGATATTCCCGAGTTTTGATTGGTTATAGGGATAGCGAACCCGGCTTATTTTCAAAACCAACCGGATAATTTCTTCATTTTCCTGAAGCACTTTTTTCTTTTTCTCCAGCACTATCCATTGATAGTAAGCAGTCTTGGCAAGAGCCCTTAGTTCATTATAAGTAAATGTTTCGTCAGCCTTTTCTATTGCTGATTTTGAATTGAGATAGGACTGGTTGGCGCGGAGCTTGGTCGGGTTTGTAAATTTTTGCTGTACCGATAGCATAATCTGCCCTTGGTTCTGAGGGTCTCCCGTTTTCTTATATGGCAACATCCACGGACCGCCACCAACTTCTGGCGCCATCAGGCTTTTTGCACCTGCTGCAAAGGAGGTCATCGCTTCAGCGCGGTAACGAAAATTCTTTAGCATCGGGTTGTTTTCTTTAACAACCAAAAGGATGCTGTCGAGTGTTGCATGTTTTTGTGCAAACGAGGGCCATGCAGCAAACAAGCTGATGACCACAAGTGCTACCTTAATGTTTGACTTCATGGATTTCAAGTTTGCCAAGTTTTTTAAGTTCATATTCTTTTGTCATTAAAAATATCAATGGAGTGACGAGGAGTATATGTGTAGAGGAGGTAAGCACGCCTCCAATCATGGGCAGCACAATAGGTTGCATCACATCCGAACCAACACCTGTGGCCCACAACACCGGCACCAGACCGAACAGTGCAACGGACACTGTCATCAATTTTGGGCGAAGACGTTTTGCTGCTCCGGCAATTACATATTCTCTCAATTCATCCATTGAAATTGTTTCGCGAGAATTACCCTTCAGCTCCACCAGTTGCCGCATGGCATCGTTGAGGTAGATCACCATGACAACACCTGTCTCTACGGCAATTCCAAACAAAGCAATAAAACCCACGGCAACAGCAACGGATAAGTGGACGCCATAGAAATAAATCATGTATGCTCCTCCGATAAGTGCGAAGGGTACAGTAATCAAACTAAAGAATGCTTCACGAATAGAGTTGAAAGCAAAGTATAAGGAGAGGAAAATGACAATTAAAACTATCGGTGCAATTAGTGTCAGTGTCTTTTTGCTGCGAATCAGATTTTCATACTGACCACTCCATTCAACATAGTAACCGCTTGGCAAATTTGTTAGTTCCGCATTAAGTTTATCTATGGCTTCTTGCACGGTGCTACCGAGGTCACGATCACGCACATTGAAAAGTACTGCACCTCGAAGCATTGCGTTTTCTGAATTGATCATCGGTGGCCCATCTTCAAACCGAAGGTCGGCCACTGCGGAAAGTGGTATCGTTCCTAAAGCAGCAGTTTGAATTGGGATACGTTTAAGCTGATCCAAACTGTTTCTGTAATCCTGCGCCAGGCGAACATTAACTGAAAACCGCTGGCGACCTTCAATAGTGCGCGTAATTGGAGTTCCTCCTATGGCTGACTCCACGATCATATTAACTTCATCAATGGTTAATCCATAGCGACCAATCTCTTTGCGTTTCGTATCCACCACCAAATACTTTCCACCGATGATGGGCTCAACATATAAATCCTTTACTCCACGGATTTTTTCAAGAGCCGTTTTAACTTTTTTAGATATGGCATAGATGGTGTCAAGTCGTTGACCGTACACTTTCACACCAACGTCTGTGCGAATGCCCGTAGCCAGCATATTGATCCTGTTGATGATGGGTTGTGTCCATCCGTTGACAACGCCCGGTATTTGCAATTTGCCATCCAACTCATTAATAATATCTTTTTTGGTTACTCCAGGACGCCACTCACTTTTTGGTTTGAGCATGATGATAGTTTCAATCATGCTTATTGGCGAATTATCCGTTGCCGTACTTGCCCTTCCCGCTTTGCCAAGAACTTTATCAACTTCAGGTATGGAGTGGATGATCTTGTCCTGCACTTGTAAAATGCGCTTGACTTCCGCATTGGAGATGTCGGGCAAAGTGATCGGCATAAAGAGGATTGATTGTTCATCCAATGGCGGCATGAATTCAGAACCCAGGCTGATGATTAACGGAACGCTGATAGCAAGTGCGGCCAAGTTAATTGCTATTGTGGTCTTGCGCCATTTCATAACCCAACGGATGATCGGCTCATATACCCTTTCCAAAAAACGATTGATTGGGTTGGCGTTTTCGCTTTTGAATTTTCCCTTCATGAAAAAGGAGATCAGCACCGGAGCTAACGTAACTACAAGCAATGCGTCAACAATAAGTATAAAAGTTTTTGTATAGGCCAATGGATGAAATAATTTTCCCTCTTGACCTGTGAGCATGAACACGGGAAGAAAAGACGTGATGATTATAATGGTGGAATAGAAAACTCCACGTGATACTTGCTTGCAGGATTTTTCAATGATCTGCAGCCGTTCTTCTTCGGTGATCCAGGGCTCTTCTTTTTTGCGTGTGAATATTTTAAATAATTTCATCTGTTACTTTTTAAGAGTTGCCTGATTTCTTTTCCATTACTTCAGTATAACGCTGCGAAAGATGTTTGTAAGCGTTTTCCGACATGATGATACCGTTGTCCACAATTACACCGATGGCAAGTGCAATACCTGTAAGCGACATGATGTTGGAAGAGATATTGAACATGTTCAACAGAATGAATGCAGTGGCAAGCGTGATGGGGATTTGAATGATGATGCTTAACGCACTTCGCCAGTGGAACAAGAAGATAATGACCACCAGTGAGACTACGATCATTTCTTCAATCAGGGTCTCTTTTATCGAAGACACAGATTCTTCAATCAGCTCGCTGCGGTCATAGGCGAGGTTGAACTTCATCCCTTCCGGGAAACCTTTCGCAACCTCCTCCATTTTTTTCTTCACCTTCTTAATCACCTCATCCGCATTCTCTCCATAGCGCATCACCACAATTCCGCCAACCGCTTCGCCTTCTCCACTAACATCAAAAATTCCAAGTCGCAGTTGTCCTGTCATCTGTACAGTTGCCACATCTTTTATTGTTACCGGAATTGAATTTACCGTTTTCAAAGGTATCTGCTCAATTTGTTCTACACTTTTTATGTACCCGGTTGTTCTGATCACATAGCCAATGTCATTCGATTCAAATTTTCTTCCACCTGCTTCATTGTTGTTCGAACGAATCGCTTGGATGACTTGTGGAACGGAGAGCCCGTAGTAAGTAAGCTTGTTAGGATTGACTGTGACCTGATACTGTTTTTCAAAACCTCCGAACGAAGCGACTTCCGCTACGCCCTGAACATTCTGCAAGCCAAATTTTACATACCAGTCCTGGATGGCGCGTTGTTCACCGAGATCCATTCCAGGTGCTTCTAATGTGTACCACAAAATATGACCGACACCTGTACCGTCAGGCCCAATAGTTGGAACGACTCCTTCTGGTAAAAGGCGTGAAGCATAGTTCAATCGCTCAAGCACCCGTTGCCGCGCCCAATAAACGTCCACATCATCTTCGAAGATCACATACACAAAACTCATCCCGAACATCGAAGTGCCGCGCACGTATTTTATTTTTGGAAGAGCCTGAAGGTTAGTGACCAACGGATATGTCACCTGATCTTCCATGATCTGAGGGCTGCGCCCCATCCATTCAGTGAATACGATGACTTGATTTTCTGAAAGATCGGGGATCGCGTCAATCTTGTTCACTTGCACGGAATGCAGTCCCCAACCAAACAATCCGGCTGCGATCAGCAATACAATAAACCGATTGTGAATTGAGTATGAAATGAGTTTTTCAATCATAATTTTTATCGATGAAGAAATGAAAGGAGTCGTCCTTGGTAAAAAGGATTGGCGATGGAGCAGTGAAATCTTAGCGAGTGCCTAAGACTGAATAGATAAGCGTGCCCCTATCTTTACATAAGGAAACAACTTACTGCTCCGGGAAGAAAATCAGATGAGGAATGTTTGAACGAGTACGGTAATGTCCCGCTCTATTAATGGTGGCTTGTACTTAAAGAACGAAAAACGTTCCAGGTTTCTTGCAGGATTGGCCTGAAGAACCATCTCATGCGTTGGCAAAAACACAAATTGGAAGTTTTCTACTATAGCCTTCTCCGTTACCTTCTGTGCGTATTTATCGGAATCAAGCACTATAGTAGCATTTTCGCAACATCTTTTATTCTCCATGGATGTTGCCTCATCGTGATGGCTACATGCACTGGCGTGCTCTACGCAGGTTTTGGCCTTTCCAAAAATGGCCATGCTTTGAATCTTGCCTCCACAAATATGAAAATTAATGGAATGACTGATGGAAGACATCAGCACGGCAACAGCAAGGAATCCGGACAATATGTTTCGCGGCTTTTTCAAAGGATATGCAAATATACGAGAATAGTTAGTTTTTTGTTTTTACAGAATTGCTGTAAAAGTTGCAGAATTCCTTGGCCTTCCCCAGTTTTTCGTTTCGGATTGGAAATTCCGGGCTGGGTGACCACTTCTTTTCGCGACCTTGCTACAATCTTAAGCGACTGGTTATGAGCGTGTACTGGTGGTCACCTTCTGATGAAAA
>JAYVMP010000030.1:0-3528 GCA_043758895.1 Bacteroidota bacterium | reverse complement strand
CTACAAGATCGATATTGGACCTCTTGTTTTTGTGGTGGGCTTGGCTGTCACATTTTTGATAGCTGTCCTTACGGTTGGGTATCGTTCTTTCAAAGCCGCCATAGCAAACCCGGTAGATTCGTTGAAGTATGAATAAAACTGGAAGCTGTTCTCCATCCCGGATAATAGCGGCTCTGTGCCATTATTATTTTGGAACTATTTTATCATGGTAAGGTGTTTAGAAAGGAATTTTTGAATTCTTATCCAATTAAACCAACCACCATGACTACTCCTGAAATCTGCTTGCTGCAATGGGATACCTACAATCGCAGAATGCAAAAAGTGATCGATACGATCAGCGATCAAAATTTTGGTTCTCCCATCGTTACCAATGGAAACTCTCCATCTTGGCTATTGGGTCATCTTGCTGATACGGACGACAAGTTGCTCGAACTTTTTGGTATAAGGAACAGAATGTTTCCCGAACTGGAAAAGATATATCACCACGAACGCGGCACCAACCAATCCGGGCACTTATCGAAGGAAGAGCTCACTACAAAATGGAAAACCATCACGGCAGAGCTCGACAAAGCTATGAAAAGTTGGAATGAAAGCGATTGGTTAAGTAAGCATTCAGCCGTAACGGAAGAGGATTTTAAGAAAGAACCACAGCGCAACAAACTCAATGTGATACTTAGCCGTATATCGCACAAGGCTTCGCACTTAGGGCAGATTGCAATGCAAGCAAAGTGATTCTAATCACTCATCATGCCAGTCATTCTTAAAATAGAAGCGAAATTGGATGATAAATGTTGATTTTAAAAGCTTTGGTAAAGCATAAAGCATCGGAATCGGAACACTACAACGAGGCGAGGTAAAGATCTTCCACCTTCTTCCTTGCCCACGGAGTTTTTCTTAAAAAGGCAAGACTTGATTTAATGCTGGGGTCGTAACGGAAACAATTGATGGCGATGATCTCGCTCAAATCGGCCCAACCATAACGATCGACAAGGTACGCTAAAATTGCCTCAAGGGTTTTTCCGTGCAGCGGATTGTTGAGCTGCGTCTCCATTACGATACGATGTATTTCAGTTCACGACTATAATCGGCCCGATTGTCTTCCGGCAATTTAGCAAAAGTGCTTTCGATTCTCTTGAGTTGCTGTTGGTAAAGATTGAAAAGTACCGTACCCTGTTGTCGCGGGATTTTGGCTGCTTTAATTTTGGTGCAGACGAAGATGCGCATCTCCAATTCAGTTTGATGAATGCCCGAGTATTTGATTTGCCGGTTGGCCAAGCGCAAAATCTTACGAAGCGATTTTTTAATAGAATAAACATTTGAGGTAGGAACGTTTTTAAAAAGGTCAGCTATCTCTACTTTTACATTTTCAATATAAGTTTGTTCGTTTTGCGCTTCAAAGAGCAGGTAGTTGAGCAACTCTTTATTCTCCTTTTTGTATTTTGCCAACCGCAGGCATAGTTCTTGTAACCTATCGGTATTCAATGTGCGCAGTTCTTTTTTTATTTCCTGAATGGAGGCGGTGATCATGTGGTTTGATTTCCAGGATTGTTTCGGTAAACAAAATTAATAATTGTCACTAAAATAACTGCTTCGCTATTTTGTAGATCGGATCTGATTTGCCCATCGAATAAAAGTGGAGCGTAGGGATTCCAAATTTGATTAACTCCTTCGATTGCTTCACAGCCCATTCAATCCCCACTTGTTTTACAGCCGCATTGTCTTTGCATTGCTCTACTTCATCGGCCAGCTCTTCGGGCAAGTCAATATGAAAAATCGTAGGCAAGATGTTGGCTTGGGTTTTGGCCGTAAGCGGTTTGATGCCCGGGATGATGGGCACGGTGATTCCTGCCTCGCGGCACTTTTCCACAAACTCAAAATATTTTTTGTTATTGAAAAACATTTGCGTAACAATGTATTCAGCCCCCAAATCCACTTTGAGTTTTAAATATTTAATATCTGATTTTAAATTAGGTGCTGAGAAATGTTTTTCCGGATAACCCGCTACGCCAAGACAAAAATTGGTGGGCGCGGCATTCTCTAAATCTTCATCAATAAATATCCCCCGGTTCATATTCACCACCTGTCCTACCAGCTCAGAGGCAAACTTGTGGCCATCTGCTTCAGGCACAAACCGGGCTTCGGTCTTGATGGCATCGCCCTGCAAGGCCAATACATTATCAATTCCCAAAAAATGCAAATCAATTAACGCATTTTCAGTTTCCTCGCGACTAAACCCCCCACAAATAATATGTGGCACCGTATCCACCTTGTAGCGGTTTTGGATGGCTGCGCAAATACCGACTGTGCCCGGTCGTTTTCGGGTTGACCGTTTCTCCAACAATCCATTTTCCTTTTTCTTGTAAACATATTCTTCGCGGTGATAGGTCACGTCAATAAATGGCGGTTTGAATTCCATCAACGGATCAATATTGTCAAACAGCGATTGGATGTTCTCTCCTTTCAAGGGAGGGAGTATCTCAATACTGAAAAGTGTTTTGCCGTTGGCGTTTTTTATGTGGTCCGCTACTTTCATTTTTCTAATTCATTGATTCGTTAATCTGTTGATTTGTTGATCCCGTGATTTGTTGATTAGTAATACTGTATTAACAAATTATCGAATCAACGAATTGACTAGTTATATGCCAAGTTTGGAGACAACCATCTTTCCATTTCCGGCAGGCTCATTCCTTTTCTCACAGCATATTCAATAACCTGATCCTTTTCAATTTTTCCAAGTCCAAAATAGTTAGATTGAGTGTGCGAGAAATAATAGCCGCTCACGGCTGCCGTAGGATACATGGCGAAAGACTCCGTAAGCGTAATACCCGTTTCTTTTTCTGCTTCTAAAAGATCAAAAATTGTTTGCTTTTCCGTGTGATCGGGGCAAGCCGGGTAACCTGGTGCCGGACGGATGCCCTGGTAGTTTTCTTTGATCAATTCATCGATCGATAAATTTTCGTTGGAGGCATATCCCCAAAATTCCTTCCTTACCTTAGTATGAAGAAGCTCTGCGAACGCCTCTGCCAGCCGGTCGGCCAAGGCCTTAGCCATAATCTCGGAATAATCGTCTTGCTTGGACTTAAACTCTTGCACTAATTTTTCCAGCCCCACTCCAGCGGTTACAGCAAACATGCCGATGTAATCCTTTTTACCCAGGCGTTGCGGGGCAATAAAATCCGACAAACAAAAATTAGGCAAATCTTTTGCTTTCTTGTTTTGCTGCCGAAGGAAATGCAACTTCGATAGAACTTGATCGCTGTCTTTCTGATAAAGCACCACGTCATCGGTATCGGTACTTTGAGCGGGGTAAAAGGCGACCACGCCATTCGCAGACAATTTTCTTCCAGCCACGATGCGAGCCAGCATGGTTTGTGCATCATCAAAAAGTTTCTGTGCTTCCCCTCCCACTTTCTCGTCTTTAAAAATACCTGGATAACGACCGTATAACATCCAAGTCTGGAAGAAGGGCGTCCAATCAATGTACTTGGCAATTTCATCCAATGGGTAGTTCAGCAAAACCCGTTTGCC
>JAYVMP010000029.1:0-2879 GCA_043758895.1 Bacteroidota bacterium | reverse complement strand
CAGTAAGCAAACCCAAAGGAATGATAATGGACTTGGGCATTCCATGTGACCATTAAAAAATAAAAATTAACTCATGAAACGAAAATTAAGAATGGGAATGGTAGGCGGTGGCCTTACTTCCTTTATTGGTCCTGTACACCGCAAGGCCATAGGTATTGATGGTCAGATCGAATTGGTCTGTGGGGCTTTTAGCATCGACCCGAAGGAATCGGTAGAGACTGGGAAATCCCTTTACCTGGATCCCTCCAGGGTGTACAACACCTATCCGGAGATGTTTGAAGAAGAAAACAAATTACCAGCCGACAAGCGCATCGATTTCGTAAGCGTGGTCACGCCCAATCACGTTCATTATGCACCCGCGAAATTGGCTCTGGAGTCAGGCTTTCATGTAGTGGTCGAGAAGCCCATTGCGTTCTCTTTGGAAGAAGCAAAGTCCCTTCAAAAATTAGTAGAAAAAACGGGGCTGATCCTCGCCCTGGCCCACACCTATACCGGCTACCCGATGGTGAAGGAAGCCCGCCAGTTAATAAAGTCAGGAAAAATCGGAAAGGTGAGAAAGGTGTATGTGGAATATCCACAAGGCTGGCTTTCGGGCCCGCTGGAGAAAACGGGCAATATGCAAGCCTCTTGGCGCACCGACCCCAAACAATCAGGCATGGGCGGAGCCATAGGCGATATCGGCACGCATGCTGCGAACCTTGCAGAATACATCACCGGTTCTGATATTACCGAAGTTTGTGCCATGCTGAACACGGTCGTTACCGGACGGATGCTGGATGATGATACCTCCATGCTGGTAAAATTTGAAAATGGAGCCACCGGTGTGCTGTTGGCCACTCAGGTAGCCGCAGGTGACGAAAACAATTTGAACATCCGTGTCTATGGGGAGAAGGGTGGCCTAGAGTGGAGACAAGAAGAGCCCAATACGCTGGTGCTAAAATGGTTAGACAAACCAAAGGAAATTTTGAGAGCAGGGTGGAAATATTTATCCGATGAAGCAAAGGCCTACATCCGCACCCCGGCCGGCCACCCGGAAGGCTACCTTGAAGCATTTGCCAATATATACAGGTCATTTACTAAAGCACTGCACGACTACAAACCCGGAAAAAAAATAAATGCCGAAAAATATGATTTCCCTGATGTACATCACGGTGTGCGTGGGATGACTTTCGTGGAGACGGTAGTCAAGTCGGCAAGCTCCAATAAGAAATGGATAAAAATAAAATCGTGAAGTATTCAAAATTTCAAACTCGATATTTAAAATTAACGGCATGAACGGCTTCTTTGAACACCAATATTTATCCTACAAAAAGAACCACATCAAGAATTTGCTGGCACTCGCAAAAGCCGATGGCTTTGTGCACGAGAAAGAGCAGAAGATGTTGTTTAAGATCGGCAAACGGTATGGCCTGAAAGACCGCCAAGTTCAAGAACTGATTGCCAGCGATGAGAAATTCACGGTCAACGTCCCTGACAATTTCCACGATCAGATGAACGTGCTTTACGACCTCATGCTGATGGTGTGGGCCGATGGCGTGGTAGAGAAAAAAGAGATCGCCTTCTGTGAAAGTTTGGTAAAAAAATTTGGATTGAAGAAGGACATTGTGAAATGGCTGCTCCAAGAAGTATTTGAAAGAGGAACCCCTCCTCCGCCTGACGAGTGGGACGAGTTGAAAAAAGAGGCACGAAAGATGTTTGCCAAGGACTGACCTGTCGTGGGCAGTCGATAAAAACACCGGTCTCATCTTGGCCGGTGTTTTTTATTTTCGGCACATACCCAATTTAAACCACCCAAGTAGCGTTAGTGATTTATTCAAGAAAACCATCGCATTACTTCCAAAAATTAGGTGAAATTTGTAACACGTTCAGAATATGGAAGAAATAAAAAAACTGACAACCCAGGAGAAGGCATTGCAGATTAATTTGAGCCGCGCTATTTATGGCTCTTTTGCTGAGGTGGGGGGAGGACAGGAAACAGCCGCTAATTTTTTTAAAGTTGGCGGAGCCAGCGGCACGGTTGCCAAAACCATGTCTGCCTATGACATGAAGTTCAGCGATGCCATCTATGGGGCATGCGATCGCTACGTGAGTGAAAGTCGCCTGATCAGCATGATCCAGCATGAATATCAACTGCTTCCTGAGCGGTTGCCCCATCGTATTGATGAAACCCGTTTTTTTGCTTTCGCTGATACGGTGGAGATTTTGAATTTCGATCGTTCCAACCAGGGGCAAGGCTGGATGGGAATCCGGTTCCAGCTTGTGCCAAAAGGATCGTTTAATGATTGCGTGATCCATGTAAAGATGCACGACAACGACCAGTTACAGCAGCAGGTGACGCTTGGAATATTGGGTGTGAATTTAATCTACGCGAGTATGTTCCTTGGTAACACCGAGGAATTTATGCTTTCCTTATTGGATGGATTGAGTGTACGAAGGGCAGAGATTGATATGTTTCGTTTAGGTGGCCCCGATTTCAAGCACGTGGACAACCGGTTGATGGCGTTGAAGTTGGTGAAGAATGGCCTCACCAAAGCCGCTATGTTTGGGCCGGATGGCCAGGTGATGCAGCCCTCTGAATATTTGTACAAAAAAAATGTGATTGTACTGCGGGGCCGTTTTCGCCCGGTTACCCACGTGAACGTGGACATGCTGCTCACTTCGCGCAGGCATTTTCGCAATGAGGCCGATGTGGACAAGAGCAAGATTGTGATGCTCACTGAGCTTACCCTCAACGACCTGAGCCCGGATGGCAACATTGATGAAAAGGATTTTCTCTACCGGGCCGATATCATTTGCTCTCTGGGGCAAAATGTTTTGGTATCCAATTATTTTGAATATTACCGATTGGTCGATTACCTATCAAAGATTACCAAAGGCCG
>JAYVMP010000028.1:0-7865 GCA_043758895.1 Bacteroidota bacterium | reverse complement strand
GTGCACATTTGTCCGCTGTAAAGATTGACGGAGAAGGCGAGGTTGGCGGCTGCTTTGTCGGCATCATCAACCGAATCAAGGATCACGGAGTTTACGCCTGTCTTTTCTGTGAAGACCGTTTTGCCTTTCAATGCTTCAAGGTAAGATCCGAAATCGGAATTGCCGGTGAAGTCGATGAGTTTTACATCGGGATGCTCCGCCAGTTCTTTCGTGATCATTTTATCAAACGTATCCACCGCGAGTTGACAAGTATTCGGATCAATATTATTTTCTTTCAACGTTTTCTGAATTTCGGCAACAAAAATCGCGATAGGCAAAATCGCACCGGGATGTGGTTTAACGATCACCGTATTGCCCGTCATCAAACTCCCGTAAATCCCGGTAACGGAATTCCACGTAGGAAAAGTAGAGCAACCGATCACCACGGAAATCCCTTTCGGCACAGCGCTCCACTCTTTGTTTAATTGGATGTTGAACTTGCCCATCGGCTTGACCCACACGGTTGACGATGGAAAGCGGTTGAGTTCCTCGTAGCCTGCCGCGATCGCTTCGAGTGCCCGATCCGCAGCGTGTGGGCCACTTGCCTGAAATGCCATCATGTAACCCTGACCCGTGGTGTGCATGGTCGCATACGCGATTTCAAAAAAGCGTGCTTTCACTTTTTCTAATGACTCCATCAAAATTCCTGCGCGTGCTTCAATGGAAACTTTCCTCCATTGATGACTTGATTTTTTTGATTGCTGGATTAATTCATTCACATTAAATAAAGGATAGCTTATAGAGAGTGACTCTTGCAGGTAAGGTGACTCTTCTTGCCCTCCCCAGCCGGAAGGATTTGTTTGCAGCAAGTCTCCAAATTTTTTACCGAGTTGGTTTTTGAATTTAGCTTGGCCATCTGCATCGGCCGTTTCACCATATACAGAGGGTGCTGGCTGCTCGGTGTAGGCGGAATAAAATGTGCGGGCATGCAAGGCTTCAATTGCTTTGAATAGAACGGGTTGGTGTTTTTGAAATAGGCTCATAGTGTGTGTTAAATCGATGACGGATGCAAATATCGTTTTTATTTGCAAATGGCTGAACACATGTAAAAGGGGAGGAATAATTCTTGGTTTAAACAGAAGTTATGAAAACCCCAGTCTGAATTTTCTAACAAAAATTTACGAGGTGTTAATTCAATGTCGTTTCCTTAAGCTCCTCTGACATCCTCTCTTGTGGAGGAAACTATAAACGGGTTTAAAAAGAACTATATGAACTCTAGAGATGAAGGAAATTCAATAGGAACAGTCACCCCCTCGCCTGTGGAGAGGGGGCTGGGGGGTGAGGTCTTAAAATCGAGTTCATTGGTAGAGGAACGAGGTGAGGTCATCAAAAATGGCTTAAGGAAACGACATTGGGTGTTAATTCAAAAAATAAGTGAAAAATCAACTCTTAGGAATAGCACCTCCAGGCTTTTAAGTTATGCGCTATTTACGCTATCGTAAATTCAACATAGTCTTCAAAAGGCAATAATTCTCTATTCCTTCACCCCTTCAAAGCTGAATCCCATTGCATCCATTTTGAGCTTGTTCACTTTTTTGTCTTCATTGAAAATAAAAAGTATTTTGGCTCTTCCGTCTGCATCAAACTTATCGACTTCATCGGTTGATTTTATTTCGCCTATTTGTCCTCCTGCATCCATCATCAGTTTGTTGTCGTTCACACTGATCTCAATAAATGGAAAAGGCAATCCTGTCATTTTGTATTTCCCCACATACGCTTTCAGTTCGTTGGCCGTGTAGCTTCTTGCTTTTACACTTACAGCTTCACTCGTTGCCGTTTTAAACACAGAGTTCATCACGACCATGAGTGATACGCCTGACTTGGCATTAGGATTTTGAAAAATAACATACACATCATGTTCGCCCTGGGTGGGTTGAATTTTAACCGACACAGGTTTAGGGGAAAAACCACTTCCGGGCACATCACCAATAAATTCGGATTGCCCTAAAAGCGTTCCTGTGGGTGAATCAATGTGCAGCTCTATGGTTCCGCCCTCTGCGTTCAGTTGAGCTTTTGGTGCAACGGCCATAAACTCAACTTCATTGATTCCCGTCAAATCAATTTGCTTAAGACCTATATAACTTCCGTGCTTGGTAGGTATAACAAAACTGTTTCCGCCAAATGACATTTTGTTTACGTTCGAGAACTCCTCGTACTTCGTAGGATTTATCATTGGGTTTCTCATCGTAAAGGTTTGTTCGGAAGCTATCGAAGGCAGGCCATTCGCACCTCTATCCTTATACGATGCACGGAAAATATAAACGCCTTGACCTTTATCATCCGGTTGCTTCTTGGTAACATACGTTCCCTCAACTGGCAATGATTTTACTTTTGGTTTTTCATCGGATAGACTAAGAATATATTTCACCATCTCTCCGGCATCGGTAGCTGTAATTTGAGGATGGCCTGCCATAGGCACATCGCCCCACGAGCCACTGCCGCCCGAAATAACTTTCTTGGCAAGAGTTTCCACAGCACCTGCTTTTCCTTTATACTTTAAAGAGACATCGCGATAAGCGGGGCCGATTGATTTCTTCTCAATACTGTGGCAAGCTTTGCAATCACTGCCTTCAATCAGCCTCATCCCTTTGACGTTGGGAACACTTGCCTCTGCTGTGCGGTGCCCTTGTGCAATTATATTTTTGTCAAAACTTTCTGCGAGGTAGTCAATAGTCACAACAACTTGCTCGGGTTTAATTTTTCTACTTGCCAACGTTCCGTCTTCTTTATCTTCTACATTCACTTTATAATCATAAGCCTTGTCGGGAAAATAAAATGACTTACTGTTGTTGCCAATATCGAAAGACACAACAGGCGTTTCATTTCCTGCAGTGAGCTCTACGGATTGTGCAGCGATCCCTCCTTTGCCATCCGCCACGGTCAATGTTGCTTTATAGAGGTCAGGTTTTTCAAATGTAATTTTTGCATTTGCCTCATTAATCGTTTTCGAAAAACCATTCTTGGATGTGATCTTCCACAAATAGGTTAAGGGGTCGCCATCCGCATCTGTTGTTCCGCTGGAAGATAGATTAACGGTAAAGGGAACGGAGCCTCCCATTTTATCCGCAGCAAGTGCAATGAGTGGTTTTCTGTTCCCTCCATTGTACTCAATTCGAATCAACCGCGCATCGTCATTGGCGGAGAACCATCCCGATCCGTATTCGAGCATATACAAATCTCCGTTGGCAGCAAACTCCATATCCATTGGGTTGCTGAACTTATAGCTCGGCATAAATTGCTCCATCGAAGAAAAACCCCCTTCTTTATCCAACGTCACTGCCATGATCCAGCCGCGCATCCAATCGTAAATGAATAATTTGCCATCATAATACTTTGGAAAGGAGTGCGGTGCGGTTTTGAAATCATCGCTATAAAAGACCGGACCCGCCATGGCATTTCGCCCACCACTTCCTACCAATGGAAATTCTTTTGACTCACCATACGGGTACCAGATAAGCGCAGGCTGTGCCGGAGGAAGTTCTTTAAGACCGGTGTTGTTTGGCGAAGTATTGATGGGCTTTTCGGCATTCCATTTTTCAACCGACTTGTTTTGTGCGAAGTCAAACTTGGTATAGGCTTTATTGTTGCCAACAAAATAAGGCCATCCTTGATTGCTTGCTTTTTTGGCAAGTCCCACTTCGTCATGACCGGCAGGCCCCTGCAGTGAATCTGGCGCGTTGGCATCGGGGCCTACCTCCCCCCAATACAAGTAGCCCGTTTTTTTATCAACCGAAATCCTAAATGGATTCCGGTGGCCCATCGTATAAATTTCAGGTCTTGTCAGCGCAGTTCCTTTTGCAAAAAGATTTCCATCGGGAATAGCATACGTTCCATTGGCCAGTGGCTTGATGCGAATGATTTTTCCTCTCAGGTCGTTGGTATTGGAAGAAGATTTTTGTGCATCCCAAGGACTGCGCTCAGGACGCTCGTCACTGGGGCTATAGGTTGTTGCGCGAGGACTTGTATTGTCGCCTGTTGATAGAAATAAATTGCCCTCCTTATCCCATGCGATTGAGCCACCGGTGTGGCAGCACTGCTCGCGCTGTGTGGCTACTTCAAGTAACACTTTTTTAGAGGTTAAATCCAACACATCGCCAACCAGCGTATAGCGTGTTAAAATATTTTGTGATTTGTTCGGATCAGAATAGTAGAGATAGATCCAATGATTGATGGTAAAATTGGGATCTTTGTTGAGCCCGAGTAAGCCATCCTCTGCTTCTGATGTCTTTCCTTCTTTGTCTTTGTATTGCGTATTTACCGGAAGGATGGCAATTGTTTTTAATTTTTTTGTTACCGTGTTGTACAACCGCACTGCCCCATGACGCTCGATAAAAAAAATGCGCCCATCATTCAATACACTCAGCTCCATGGGTTCGTTGAGCTTTTCTTCAAGTATGACTTTTGTAAAACGGTTTTCTTCTGGTTTCGATTTTGAATAATCCATAGCAACGGGTGTATCACCACCCATCACATAATGAAGGCCCGCCCAAACATGATTTAGGAAAAATGGTTCTGAAAAAGTTTCATCGGTGTGACCCATGGCGGTGTAGAAGGCGCGGCCACCATCAAACTCGTGGTACCAGCTCATGGGATGATTGTCCCCGTTCTTGCCACCTTGATAGGACTTCTCATCAATCTTCACTAAGACATTTATGCTCGGATCAATTTGCTTGAAGTTGTAGAATTCATCGGTTCGTTCAAATACATCTGGCATGCCCTGTGTGCCCCAATGATTTTTTAGCGCAACATAAAACTTTCCCTTCTGAATATTATTAGGGTTGGGATGATCCAAGAAAAAAGCACCCGCCAATCTTCCGTACCACGGCCAGTCATACTCGCAATCGGTGGCCGCGTGAATGCCCAAGTATCCACCACCGGCCTGCATGTAGCGTTCGAATTCCGTTTGCTGATTGCCATTCAATACATCGCCTGTAGTGTTCAAAAAAATGACTGCATTGTATTTTTTTAAGATGACTTCCGCAAATTGATTTGCATCTTCCGTAAAATCAACAAGGAAGCCTTTCTCACCTGCCATCTTTTGAAAAGCCGATTTTCCGGCCTCAATGGAGCCATGACGGAATCCGTCTGTTTTAGAAAAGACAAGCACACGCTGTTGCGCAGGCACCTGGCTAAAAGCAGAGGAGATTGAAATCAGCATAGAAACGATTCCATGGAGATAACTTTGTTGTAATCGTAAATTCATAGGTGTTTACGTTAAATCATTTTTTTGCATGTTCTTTTGAAAGTGATTTATAAAAATATTCGACCGGACAAATGTAGCATTATATTTTTAATGCGTTATTTTTACGCATTAAAATAATTAAGTGGTTCAAAAAAAATAAATGGTATAACATTTTTTCATGAAGAAGAGATTTTGATCTATGAAGACGGAGAAAGAACTAAAGGAATTTATAAAGAACGGGCACAAAACGCATTTGTCTAATCTCACCATCGACTGCGCGATTTTTGGGTACCACGAGCAACAATTAAAAATTCTTTTAGCAAAATGGAAAACGCTCAATGGCCTGAGCCTGCCGGGAGGGTTTGTTGGACGCAAAGAACCTTTGTCGAATGCTGCCTATCGTATTTTAAAGGAAAGGACTGCTCTTGATAAGGTATTTCTTCAACAGTTTCACACCTTTGGCGATAGCGAATTTCGGAGGCAAGATCATAAATATTCCTCCTTGCCTGCAAATAGCTGGCTGAGGGAGCGAACACTTTCTGTTGGGTATTATGCGTTGGTGGAGTATTCCCGCGTAACGGTGCTGGAAGATATGCTTACAGAAAAGTATGTTTGGCAAGATATCCGAAACGTGCCCGGCTTATTGTTCGACCACAACGAAATGCTGGAAGATGCATTGCGCCACATGCGGATAAATCTTTATCACCAACCGATTGGTTATAACCTCCTCGAAAAAAAATTTACGTTGCCCGAAATCCAATCGCTCTACGAAACTATTCTTGATAAGAAACTCGATCGAAGAAATTTTTCTAAAAAGCTGATGTCCCTTGGTTTGATCAAAGACACCAGTGAGGTTAAAAGTATTGGCCGGCACCGCTCTCCTAAGCTTTATACTTTCGACAAAAGAAATTACGATCGGTGTATAAAGGAGGGAATTGTACTGGCATTTTGAAAGCCGTATCAACAGCTAATAATTGATGTTTTTACACCCGGATTCAAAATTTAAAAGATCAAGTCGTCCGACTGCTTGAAGCGATCAGGACGATTACTTTGAGCGTAAGTCCAACTAATAATATTATAGCTTTTTAACTATGACTCGTCTCGCTATTTTTATTTTGATTCTTTTTTCACAGCTCATGGCCGATTGCCAATCGATCAATGGAGGGGTTACTTCTTTCAGAGATGAACCCTTAAGCCTTCTTTTTCATACTATTTAATAATACGATTCTATTTCCCTGTCCCAAAAATCTTCTTTAGCAAATCACTGGTGCGCGCTGCGGGGTTGGCCCGGATGTTTTTTTCTTCGTTGGCAATCGTGCTGAACAAACCTTGGATCGCAAGGTTTGTGGTGTAAGCGTCCAAATCCGGGTTTACTTTTTTCACGAAAGGAATCTTGTTGTAGGCGCCAGCCAGGTTGTTATAATTTTTAGTCGCACTCACTTTATCCAATGACGCTTTGATCACTGGCTTGAACTGCGTTGCCAGTTGCGAGGTCGTTGCCTTCTTTAGATATTGGGTAGCCGCATCTGGCTGGCCTTTCAAAATGGACATGGCATCGGTGATCGTCATATTTTTGATGGCGGCTACAAAAATAGGTTTGGCTTTTTGGGCCGCATCTTCGGCACCACGGTTTAGCGTCAAAATAAAATTGTCCACGTCATCGCCCATTCCAATCTCCCGAAGCCGTTTTTCCATTCGTTGAGCATCGGGTGGGAAGGGGATTTTGATCAACGGATTTTTGAAATAGCCATCGGTTTGTGAGAGCGCATCGGCTCCTTTCGAAATCCCTTGCGTGAGGGCTTCCTTCAGGCCACTGCCCACTTCTTCGTTGCTTAGCGACAGTTGGGCACAGGCGACTGTTCCGTAAAGGCACGCGAACATTATTATTGACACAGAAATATTTTTCATAAAATTTTATGGCTCATCACAAATCTAACAAAGAATTGCCAACTCGTTACGAACTGAGTTGCCCGCTCAGGGCAAACGCATTATAAATTCTTAAACTCCTTGATTCAATCGGATGCCCCAGAGGGGCTTATGTGGGTACCATTAAATTTGACACGATGTTTTACGTTCCATAGGAACGTTTGGTGCTTTGCCCAATTCACCGCGTGTTCCAATGCAACGCCTTATAATAAATTTCACATTAGAATCACCTAAAATTCCAATGGAATCCGAACCCGGAAACCTATAACGTTTTATAATGTTTCTGCTCTAGTTACCGGTGCTTATAATGCAGTACGTTTTAATGTATCGTGAGTAATCTCTGAAATATTTTTACATCCGGCAAGCGCCATCGTCAACTCAAAATCAGTAAGCATATTTTGCAAAACCTCTTTCACCCCCTGCTCACCAGCCACGGCAAGCCCATACACATAAGGCCGGCCAAGGCATACGGCTTTTGCACCCAACGCCAGCGCTTTGAAAATATCTGCGCCCCCGCGAATGCCACTATCCAATAAAATCGGGATTTTATTTTGAACCGCTTCGACTATCGAAGGCAATGCTTCCAGGGAACTGATGCTGCCATCCACCTGCCGGCCTCCATGATTGGAGACGATGATTCCGTCCATACCGTAGTCGATGGCTTTGCGCGCATCATCGGCATGCAAAATCCCTTTGAGCAAAACCGGAAGTGGTGTGA
>JAYVMP010000027.1:0-3800 GCA_043758895.1 Bacteroidota bacterium | reverse complement strand
ATCAGGATGGCACATTTAAAGAATGTCTTCCCGATCAGATGAAGAGCATTAGTGGGGCATCCATGGGGGCTGACCTCGCAGATATAAATAATGATACCTATCCTGACCTATTTGTTACCGAGATGTTGCCAAATCAAAATTCCCGTGTGAAAACCGTCACTACTTTTGAAAATTGGGACCGCTACCAATACAATGTTGCGAATAGCTATTACCACCAGTTTACACGAAACATGTTGCAAGTGGACAATGGAGACAATACTTTTAGCGAGATTGGAAGACTGGCAAAAGTGGAGGCTACCGATTGGAGTTGGGGCGCACTCATGTTTGATGCGGATAACGATGGACAAAAAGATATTTTTGTTGCCAACGGAATCTACCAAGACTTAACAAATCAAGATTTTTTGCAATATGCCAGCAGTGAAGAATTTGTCAAGTCAGTGGTAAGCGGAAGAAATGTTGATTATCAAAAATTAATTGATGTAATCCCTTCCAACCCGGTTTCCAATTTTTTCTTTAGGAATGAAGGGCATTATCGATTCACAGAAGTTACTACCCAATGGGGAATGAGCGAGCCTGGCTTTTCGAATGGAAGTGCTTTTGGGGATATGGACAATGATGGCGATTTGGATTTGGTGATCAATAATGTAAACAGTCAGGCGTTTGTTTACCGGAATGAGTCAGATAAAATATTGTCAAAAAACCATTATCTCAAGTTGATCCTTCAGGGTGAAAGTAAAAATGTTCGCGCGTTAGGCACGAAAATTACAATTGATGCTAAGGGGCAAAAATTCTATTTAGAGCAAATGCCGATGCGGGGATTTGAAAGCACGGTGGACGATCGTCCGAATTTTGGGTTGGGAGAAATTGAGGTGGTCGATAAAATTAAAATTGAATGGCCAGACGGAAAGGTAACAGAAATGGATTCTGTAAAAACCAATCAAACCATTATTGCTCAACAGAAAAATGGAAAGTTCTTGCCAACCAATTTTTCTGAGAAAAATAAAAAATTGTTCACCCTTCAGTCCAATCAAAATTTTGGAATTGACTTCAAACACAAAGAAAATGAGTTTGTTGATTTTGACCGGGATCGGCTGATTTACCACATGCTAAGTACAGAAGGCCCAAAGATCAGTGTGGCGGATGTCAACAAAGATGGCGAGCAAGACTTCTTTATCGGAGGGGCCAAAGATCAACCAGGTGCTTTGTTTCAACAGGGAAAGGGAAACTTTAAACCAACCAATCAAAAAATTCTTGGAGCAGATCAGATATCTGAGGACTTGGGAAGCACTTTCTTTGATGCCGATGGTGACGGTGATTTGGATTTATACGTGTGCAGTGGCGGCAATGAATTTTCCACCAGCTCCTCCGCCTTATTAGATAGGCTATATTTCAACGATGGGAAAGGCAGCTTTACTAAATCTCCACAGTTGCTCCCTACGCAGAGGTTTGAGAGTACATCTTGTGTAAAGGCTGCCGATTACGATCAAGACGGGGACCTCGACTTGTTTGTAGGCGTAAGACTGGAACCATTCCGTTATGGTGCCCCAATGAATGGATACATTCTGACCAACGATGGCAAGGGAAATTTTAGTAATGCCAACGAAAAGGTAGCCCCCGGATTGAACAATATTGGCATGACCACTGACGCGAGTTGGGCCGATGTGGACGGTGACAATGATTTGGACCTGGTGGTGGTGGGGGAGTACATGCCAGTGTCAGTCTTTATTAACGATCAGGGAAAGTTAACGAACCGTACGGATGAGTTTGGATTGAAAAAAAGCAACGGCTGGTGGAACACCATTGTGCCCGTTGATATCGATAAAGATGGCGACATTGATTTTGTCGTAGGCAATCATGGGCTCAACTCACGGTTTCGCGCATCCGAAGACAAGCCGGTAACTATGTATGTAAACGACTTTGATAAAAATGGTTCACTTGAGCAAATCATTTGTACCTTCAATGGCGAAAAAAGTTACCCCATGGTGTTGCGCCATGACCTGATTTCACAAATCCCTTCCTTGAAAAAGAAATTCTTGAAGTACGAAAGTTACAAAGATGCAACCATCACCGATATTTTTACACCGGAGCAATTGAAAAGCGCATTGAAATTTGAAGCGTTTAATCTTTCTTCTTCGATTTTGATGAATACAGGAAAAGGTAAATTTGAGATAAGACAACTTCCGGTTGAAGCTCAATTCTCACCCATGTTTGGTATTTGTACCGATGATTTTGATGGAGATGGGAATATCGATGTGCTCATAGGTGGCAACTTGTATCGGGTAAAGCCCGAAGTGGGGCGCTACGATGCCAGCTATGGTGTTTTTCTAAAAGGAGACGGGAAAGGTTATTTTACTTATTTGCCGCCAAAGGAAACAGGTTTCTTTGTAGATGGCGAAGTGCGGGATATCAAGAAGATTATCATAGACAAACAAGGTTACGTTCTTGTGGCACGAAATAATGACACCCCTTTGGTCTTTAAAATAAATCGCTAAACAATGAAGTGGGTTGTAGGAGGGGTTTTGCACTTTGTTCTGCTTATCGCTTGTGAGCCCGTCCACAAGCCGAAACTTTTTTCCCTTTTGCCTGCCTCTGAAACAGGCATTTGGTTTTCCAATAATCTAAAGGAAGATACCGTTTTTAATATCATTGAATACCTCTATTTCTATAACGGTGCAGGTGTGGCGGCTGGTGATATTAACAACGATGGCTTGGTGGATTTATATTTTTCCTCTAACCAAAATTCCAATAAGCTCTACCTGAACAAAGGGAATTGGAAATTTGAAGACATCACCGAAAAATCAAATACCCATGGAATAGGAAATTGGAAAACTGGAGTGACAATGGCCGATGTGAATGGCGATGGTTTTTTGGACATTTATGTTTGCGGGGTTGGCAACTACAAAAAATTCAATTCGCAAAACCAATTGTTGATCAATAACGGAGATTTAACTTTCTCCGACAAAACAGAAGAGTACGGTTTGGCTTTCAAGGGCCTTTCTACACAAACCGTTTTCTTTGATTATGACTTGGATGGTGATCTCGATTGCTATTTGTTGAACCACTCGGTTCATAGTACAAGGTCGTTAGGCGATGTCTCCAAAAGGTTTACAAGTGATTCCATGGCAGGCGATAAACTTTTTAAAAATGAATTATTGAGCAACGAAAAAAGGGAATCCCCTCATTTCACAGAGGTAACCAAGGAGTCAAAAATTTTAAACAGTTCGTTGGGCTATGGTTTGGGCGTGAGCATTTCGGATTTGAATTTAGATGGCTACCCGGATATTTATGTGTCGAATGATTTTCAGGAAAACGATTACCTCTATCTAAATCAAAAGGACGGAACGTTTAAGCAAATCCTTGAAAAATCAACGGGTCATAGCTCACGCTTCTCCATGGGCAACGATGTTGCCGATTTTAACAATGATGGCCGTCCGGATATTATTTCGCTTGACATGTTGCCCAGCCAAGAGGACATCATCAAGACAAGTGCTGGCGATGACCCTTATGAAATTTACAAGTTCAAGTTGAAGTCGGGGTTTTATTACCAAACAGCCCGCAATTGCCTTCAACTCAATCAGTTTGTTTCTGACACTTCTGTTTTGTTCAGCGACATTGCTTGGCTTTCCAATGTAGCCGCTACCGATTGGAGTTGGTCTCCGTTGTTTGCCGATTTTGACAATGACGGACGAAAAGATTTGCTGGTCACCAATGGCATCATGCGCAGGCCCAACGACATGGATTATATCAGTTACATTTCGGATCAACGCGTACAGCAACAACTTCAGAAAATTGACCTCGAA